>NZ_AMPG01000002.1:0-356397 GCF_000299415.1 Candidatus Microthrix parvicella Bio17-1 | reverse complement strand
ACGTACCCATCACCACGCCCGCCGACCTGAAGGCAGCGGCCGCCGACTCTGCCGGTGGAGTCCTTGAGATCGCGTTCACGCCGGCGGATGGAGGGGCGACCCAGACCGCCGACCTGGACCTGGGCACGGCCGTTGCAGCCACCAGGCCGCAGGGCATGATCGGCACCACCTCCGAGGCCGGCGAGGTGCGCATGAGCCCAGTGCAGGCGTTGGCCGCAACACCCGGGGCGTTTTGGGAGATGGCGGCCGGTTCGGTCACCGGATTGGTCAAGGTGATGAACCCCGCCAATCTGGTTGGCTTCTTCGGCCGGGCGGCCACGACGGGTCCCGGCGGCGAGGAGGCCTCCAACGTGCCCACCCCGGCGGCGGCCGCCCAGGAGGCCAACTTCGACAAGAACGCAACACGTCCCATCTCGATGGTGGGGGCGGCGTCGATGGCCGCCGGTTTTGCCGAGGCCAATTGGGGCGCTCTCCTGGGACTGCTGGCGCTGCTGAACATCTTTATCGGCCTCTTCAACCTGGTGCCGCTGTTGCCCTTCGACGGCGGGCACATCGCCATCGCCTGCTACGAGAAGGTTCGCGAGAAGATGAGGGGCGACAACCGTCGCTACTTCATCGACCCGGCCAAGATGTACCCGGTGGCGGTGGTGGTGGTCGGCGTGTTGGGGTTGCTGTTCCTCAGTACGGTGTACCTGGACGTAGTGGACCCGTTCAAGATGTAGCACCGCTTCCCCAGCGGAGGACGGCCCCAAAAAAAGGACGGCATGGACCCAGGAGCTTCCAGCAGCATCGAGCGACGGCCGACCCGCCGGATCATGGTTGGTGACGTTCCCGTGGGTGGTGGTTCGCCGGTGACCGTTCAGTCGATGACGATCACCAAGACCGCCGACGTGGACGGCACGCTGGCCCAGATCTACGCGCTTGCTGCTGCGGGCGCCGACATCGTGCGCTGCACGTGCAACGAGACCGAGGCGGCCGAGGGTCTGGCCCGTATCGTGCCGCGAAGCCCGGTGCCGATCGTCGCCGATATCCACCATCAGTACAAGATGGCGCTGGCGGCGCTCGAGGCGGGGGTGGCCTGCCTGCGGCTCAACCCGGGCAACATCCGTCGTCCGGAGCACATCAAGACCGTGGCCATGGAGGCCAAGGATCGGGGTGTGCCCATCCGCATCGGTGTGAACGGCGGTTCGCTCGACCCCAAGCTGTACGAGAAGTACGGCGGCAAGGTCACCCCGGAGGCCATGGTTGAGTCGGCACAGATGGAGCTGGCCTACTTCGAGGAGGTCGACTTCACCGATGTGAAGATCTCGGTCAAGGCCTCCAACGTGCCGCTGATGATCGAGGCCTACCGGCAACTGGCCGACGTCACCGACTTTCCGCTGCACCTGGGTGTCACCGAGGCCGGTCCGCTGCCGGGCGGCTACATCAAGGCAACCGCCGGCATCGCCACGCTGCTGGCCGAGGGCATTGGCGACACCATCCGCTACTCGCTCACCGCCGACCCGGTGGAGGAGGCCCGCGCCGGCCGGCAGTTGCTCGAGGCGATGGGCCTGCGGGAGCGCAAGGGTGTGGACCTGATCGCCTGTCCGTCGTGTGGCCGGGCCGAGGTTGACGTGATCGGCGTGGCCGAAGCCGCACAGAAGGCCTTCGGGGAACGGCAGATCCCGCTGCAGGTTGCCGTGATGGGTTGTGTGGTCAACGGCCCGGGTGAGGCCCGTGATGCCGACCTTGGCATTGCAGCCGGCAACAAACGGGGCCACCTGTTCGTCAAGGGCGAGAACGTGGCGGTCGTGCCCGAGGACGAGATGGTGGACACCCTCGTCGAGTGGGCCGACTACATCGTCGAGCACGGCACCGAGGCGGCCCTGGAACGCGCCCGCCACACCAAGGCGGAGGCCAAGAAGGCCGCAGCCGAGGATCGGGCCCGCAACCTTGGCGACCGGGGCGACGACGCCAACGACTCCGAGGCCATCGTCGAGCTGATCCGCAAGACCATCTGATGCGGAGATGACCGACGGCAGCGTGTTCGACCTGCCGGTGCTGGCGGCGTCCCGCTGGATGTTCACGTGCTACGCCATCTTGGGCGACGACGGGTCGGTCGTGATGGTGGACGCCGGGCTGCCGTCATCGGCCCAGGGTGCCCTCAACTCCCTCCGGGGTGCCGGTCGTCAGCCGGAGGACGTCACTGCGGTGCTGGCCACGCACGGTCACAGTGACCACGTCGGCGGCATGTCGACGGTGTTGGACCAGACGGCGGCTCGGGCGCTGCTGCCTGAGCGGTGTCGCCACTACCTGGAGGGCGAAACGCCACGAAACTTCGGGGTCGACGCCAACGTGCGGTTTCTTCCGATGATGGGGCAGCACCCGTTCAAGCCGGCCGCGTTGCGCGAGCTTGCCCAAGTGGGCCGCACCGATGGTTACGGTCGGCGCCCCACGTTTGCCCTGCCGTTCATTCCGTCCGGGTACCTTGCCGATGGCGACCCGGTGCCCGGCGCGCCCGGCTGGACCGTGATCGCCACCCCGGGGCACACCGACGACTCGATCTCTCTGTATCACGCAGATTCGGCCACGCTGATGTCCGGGGACGAGGTGTTGACACACGATGGTCGCGCCTGGTTCAACCCCGAGTGGGTGGATCGACGGGCGCACTCCGCCACCGAGGAGCGACTGCGGGCGTTGGATGTTCGTTACCTGCTGCCCGGTCATGGGCGTCCCGTCGAGGGCGATGTGTGGGGCCGTGCCCGGTCGGCGGGGGAGTGCCCGCCGGGTCGGGGCATCCTCACCCGGTGTGCGCGTCGCTTCGGTCGCTGGGGCTGACCCCCGTCCGATTGGCCGTGCGCTCACCTGCGATCCAGGTTGACTCGACGGCCCAGTCCGAAGTCCAGCGCACCAGATCGGCCCATCTGCCCACCTCGAGGGTGCCCAGTTGATCGCACCCGATCGTGCGGGCCGGCACTCGAGTGAACGAGTCCACGACCCAGCCGGGGTCAAACCCGGCGCTGATCAGTCCCGCCACCACCATCGCCCCGGTGTGGATGCCGCCCGCCAGCACGGGGGCGTCGTCGGCGCCTGACGGGTGGGTGCTCACGGTCGGGGCGACCTTGCTCACCCCGGCGTCGGCCACCGCGTCGGTGACGAGCACGCACCGGTCCGGTGCCGCCCGTCGGGCCAGTTCGATCACCCCGGGGTGCACGTGTGTCAGGTCGCCGATCAGCCCCAACGCCAGCCGGTCGTCGATCAGTGCGGCACCGAGCACGCCGGGTTCGCGTTGGTGGAGGCCACGCTGGGCGTTGCCGAGGTGGGTCACCATCGACGCGCCCAGTTCTGCAGCCCGGTGCACCTGGTTCGACGTCGCATTTGAGTGTCCGACCGACGCCACCGCACCGGTGCCCAGCACGGCGGCGATCAACGCGTCGGCGCCGGGCAGCTCGGGCGCCAGCGTGACAATGCCCAGTGCTCCGGGGGTCACGCCAGCGAGGGCGACAAGATGCTTGGAGTCGGGATCGCGCCGCCATTGGGCCCGATGGGCTCCCAGCCGATCGGGTGAGATGAACGGGCCTTCCAGGTGAGCACCCAACAGCCGGGCGCCTGCCTGAGCGGAGCCTGGTGAGGCCCCAGCGTGGCGGTGGGCGTCCTCCACCTGCGCCAGCATCTTGTCGAGGGGCCCGGTGATGAACGTCGGTGCCACCGACGTGACGCCGTTGGCGGCCAACCAGCGACGCCACGGCGCCCACGCCACCGGATCGGTCGAGCCGAGGTCGATGCCAAGCCCGCCGTTGCACTGCAGGTCGATCAGCCCCGGGGAGAGCGTGCCGGGGACCGGGTCGGAACCGTCCGGTGGGGGCTCGCCCCAGCGCACGTCGGCGATCCGTCCGTCCCGCACGGCCACCCGGACCGGCCCATCGAGGGCGCCGCATGGGGTGAGGCCCTGCGCCGCGGAGACCCAGCCGGATCGGCCGGTCACGAGGTGCCTCCGACCCCCAGAGCCGTCGCGGCGGCCTCAAATGCCGCTCGTACCTCGGACGACCACGCGTCGCCGCCGTCCAGGGGCGGGCGCCCGGGCCGCTCCGCCGCCTGGTCCCAGATGTGGTCCTCGGTTGGGTCGAGCGCGGCGCGCACCTCGGCGAGGGCACCCGGCTCGGCCTCGACAGCGTCGGCGATGGCCGCCACCGTTGCCCATGCCGTCGAATCGCCCAAAACGTCGGGCACCCAGCCGGTGCCACACGGTACGAAGATCGAGCAGCAGGGTGAGCCCAGCGCAGCGACGGTGAGAGGTCGTTCCTCACGGTCGACCGGCATCCAGGTGGCCAGCGAGGCGGTGGTGCGCTGGTAGCCGCGCACGTGCATGCACACGCTGACACCCGAGAAGTCGTCGCGCACGTCCTCCGGTGGAGGCACGATCCGGCCCTCGTTGTGGGCGCGCGCGACCGGATCCCCCCATGGGGCGGTGCCGTGGCTGCGCAACACCGCGACGGCGTCGGCGACCGACGGCGAATCATGGCGGTTGGCGACGAACGCCGACGTGCATGCCAGGCGATGGTCGGCCAGTTCGGTGGGTACGTCCGGGTGGCGCCGCGTGCCCCAAACCTCCGGGTCGGCCCCGCCGCCCGATCGGTCCCAGGCGACGTCGTCGGTCAACCGATTGGAGATCGCACCGCCCAGAGGCAGTTCGCGCGCCACCCAGGCTGCGCCGCTGGTCTCCATCTGCCACACCGTGGACGGATCACCGATGAGAAACGACGACCAGTAAGGCTCGGTTCCGGTGCTTGGGTCGTCGCCCCGCTCGCCGCCGCCCCCCTGGCGGTAACGACGGAGGTAGCGGCCGATGAGCAACACGGCGTGGGCGGCGTCCGTTGCCCGTTCGGCGGCGAGGCGCACCAGGTCCATGCCGATCAGACCCGGCGCCACCGCCGCCGGGTCGTCGGTGGTCCACACCTTCTCATTGCCGATCGCCACCCGCTGGGTGGACAGCGCCGTCTCGGCGCCCCACAGCCAGTCGGGCTGGGTCATCAACGAGCCGACCGACCCCGGGTCCTCACCCAGCTTCAGGTATTGGGTGGCCAGCCGGTTGCTCGCCGGCCGTGGACCCTCGTAGTTGATCAGTTGTGGCTCGGCGACCGGTCGATCGGAATTCTTGGCGAACAGCGTGCCGGTGCGGGTGGTCACGGCGAAGGTGTCGCACATGGAGCTTCTCCCTCAATCTGGAGGCCCCAGTGTCGCACGAGCGGCGAACCGAAAGGCCTGACCCACCGGCAGCCTGGCTACCATCGACCCCCGTGGCACCCAAGCGAGTACTCACCCCCCAGGCCGACGACTTTCCCCGCTGGTATCAGGACGTCATCAATCGGGCCGAGCTGGCCGAGAACGGCCCGGTGCGCGGCACCATGGTCATCCGCCCGTACGCGTATGCCATCTGGGAGCACATGCAGGCCGAGGTCGACGCCCGCCTGAAGGCCACCGGCGCTGAGAATGCCTATTTTCCGTTGTTCATCCCCGAGGAGTACCTCACCCGGGAGGCCGAACACGTGGAGGGTTTCAGCCCCGAGCTGGCCGTGGTGACCCACGCCGGGGGCAATGAACTGGAGCATCCCGTGGTGGTTCGCCCCACCTCCGAGACGGTGATCGGCGAGTTCATGTCCAAGTGGATTCAGAGCCACCGCGACCTGCCCATGCTTTTGAACCAGTGGAGCAACGTGGTGCGTTGGGAAAAGCGCCCCCGTATTTTTCTGCGTACCAGCGAGTTTCTCTGGCAGGAGGGCCACACGGCGCACGCGTCGGAGGAGGAGGCCAACCGCTACGCCGTGCGCATCCTTCACGAGGTGTACGCCGACTTCATGGAGGAGTACCTGGCCATCCCGGTGATCCGTGGTCGCAAGATCCCCCAGGAGCGCTTCCCCGGCGCCACCAACACGCTCACCTGTGAGTCGATGATGCGCGACGGCAAGGCGCTGCAGATGGGTACCAGTCACGAGCTGGGCCAGAACTTCGCCAAGGCGTTCGACATCGGCTATCAGGGGGCGGACGGCCGGCGCTCGTTGGCGTGGACCACCTCGTGGGGTGTGTCGACCCGAATGATGGGCGGGCTGATCATGGCCCACGGCGACGACGCCGGTCTGCGGGTGCCGCCCAAGGTGGCCGGTACCCAGGCGGTGGTCATGGTGGTGCGTGACGACGATCACGATCGGGTGGGCAAGGCCGCGCGCTACCTGGCCGGCGACCTGGTGGGTCGGGGTATCCGAGCCAAGGTGGACGACAACGTCGACTCCGGCTTTGGCCGTCGGGCCACCGCATGGGAGCTGAAGGGTGTGCCCGTGCGCATCGAGATGGGGCCGCGCGACCTGGACGAGGGCGTGGCCGTGATCGTGCGTCGCGACAGCGGCGAGAAGACCCCCGTCCCCACCGTCGAGGTGGCCGGACGGGTGGCCGAGTTGCTCGACGAGATCCAGCAGGCGCTGTTCGACGAGGCGCTTTCCTTCCAGCAGAGCCGCACGGCCGATGTCGCCACGGTGGCCGACGCAATCGAGGCCGGTGCCACCGGGTTTGCCCGCCTGCCGTGGAGCGCCGTCGGCGACGCCGGGGTCGACGAATTAGGCAAGCACGCCATCACGGTGCGCTGCCTGCTGTCGGCCGATGGGGGAGTGGCCGAGAGCGACGACGGCGACGACCTGATCGCTGTGGTGGGCCGCAGCTACTGACCGGGCCCGTCATCGGCCTGAAGCTGCACGGAGTTCGGGTATCGTCGTGACGATTGGCGCGAGCTAGGGGGCAGGGCAGATCAGCACATCCGGTACCTCCGCCACCAAGCCGACCGTCATGATCTCCTATGCACACGAGGCAGGGGAAGGCCCGGCGTGGGCCGAACAAGCCCTTTCCGTGGCCGACCTGCTGGACGACCACGGATTCGCCACCGAGATCGACCAGCGTCATGCCCACGAGTCGATCGACTGGGCCGTGTACGGTCCCGCCCGATGCACTGACAGCGACTTCGTCGTCTGCATGGCCTCGCCCGAGTACGTGACGGCCTGGACCACCGAACAGCTGGGTACCGACAGCGGCCAGGGCAACTTCGGTGCGCGGGAGGAGACCCGCGCCATCATCGATCGCAAGAAGCGAACGGGCAATGGCTTCCTGGTGTGGGCGGTGTTGGATGGGCGGACTCAGGGGGACATGCCTCCGGCCGAACGGTCGGTCAACTGGGTGGCGGTTCCGGCCGTTACCGCCCTCGGTGTCAGCGGGTTGCTGGCGCGGCTGCGAGGCCGACCGCTTGATTCGATCGGCCAACCAGCTCGTGTCGTCGCGGATCCACCTCCGTCGTCTGCACACATCGTCGGGCCGCTGCCCCCACGCTTCCCTTACTTCACCGGCCGCCGGGATCTGCTGAGGAAGCTGGCCGAATCGTCCCAGCGACAGGGCACCACGGTTGTGAGGGACTCCTTGGCCGGCGGCGGGGGAGTGGGAAAGACCGAACTGGCGGTGGAACACGCCTACGAGTTGCTGGAACACCAACGCGTCGATTGGGTGGGGTTCGTCGTGGCCGACCAGACGCCAAGGTTGATCACCGACCTGACAAAGGTCGCCGAACGGCTGGGAGCGCCGCCGCTTCAAGACGACGAACCGGCGGAGTCGTTCTTTGTTCGGATTCGGGAAGCGCTCGAGGGTGGTCGTGGGGGCTCGTTTCTGCTGATTGTCGACAACGCTGAGCCCGAGGTGCCGCTCGCCGACCTGCTCCCCCGGCAAGGGAATGGGCAGTTGGTGATCACCACCCGGGATCGCCAGTTGGGCGAAACACTGGCCGCGGAACCGCTGGTCGTCGATGTTTTCGACCCACAGACTGCCCTCGAACTGTTACGCCGGCGCGTCCCGGATTTGTCGATCGACGATCAGAAGCTCGCCACGTTGGCCGAGCGAGTCGGGTTTCTGCCGATTGCGGTCGACATGGTGGGGTACCAACTGGCGAATGGCTACGGCCCGGCCGAGGTGTTGGCTGGTCTCCCCGAGTTCAACGCGGCGCGACGCGATGTCACCATCGGGGCGCTCTGGCAGAACACCCTGCCGCGCCTCAACCTGCCCGCCCAGCGGTTGCTCGAACTCTTCTCGGTTCTGGCGCCGGACCGTATCCCGGTTGGGCATCTCGACAGCGTTGAGTTTGACCCACCGATGGACTCCCCCCGCCATGCGTTGGCGACGCTGCAGCGTTGGGGTCTCATCGAGCGCATTCCAACCGGCAGCGGTCCCACCGTTTCGATTCACCGCGTGCTGCAGGATGTGGTGCGCAGGGGGACGGCGGAGTTGGCCGGTGGGTACACGGACGCAGCGAGCCTGCTGAGGTCGGCGTTGCCTGCTGATGTCACCCATCCCGATGGCTGGCCGTCGGCTGCCGTTCTCGATCCGCATGTCCGCGTGCTGTTGGAGGGCGTAGATCAGGCTGAGTCCCCAAGCGTCGAGCTTGCCATGGCGGTTCGCCTACTCGCCGATCGGGTGGCAACGGCTCGTCAGTACGGTGGCGACAATCGCAGCGCGGTGCCGTTGTTTGAAGTCGTCGAGAGATTTGCGCACAAGTCTCTCGGTGTCGATCACCCGGACACGTTGACCGCCCGAGCAAACCTCGCCAGCTCCTACTGGCAGGCGGGACGCACCAACGACGCCATCACCATTGAGGAGCGGGTGGTCGAGGACAGTGAACGGCTGATCGGTGTCGATCACCCGGACACGTTGACCGCCCGAGCGAACCTCGCCAGCTCCTATCGGCAGGCGGGACGCACCAACGACGCCATCACCATTGAGGAGCGGGTAGTCGAGGACAGTGAACGACTGATCGGTGTCGATCACCCGTCCACGTTGACCGCCCGAGCGAACCTCGCCGCCTCCTATCGGCAGGCGGGACGCACCAACGACGCCATCACCATTGAGGAGCGGGTGGTCGAGGACCGTGAACGGCTGATCGGTGTCGATCACCCGGACACGTTGACCGCCCGAGCGAACCTCGCCAGCTCCTACTGGCAGGCGGGACGCACCAACGACGCCATCACCATTGAGGAGCGGGTAGTCGAGGACCGTGAACGGCTGATCGGTGTCGATCACCCGTCCACGTTGACCGCCCGAGCGAACCTCGCCGCCTCCTATCGGCAGGCGGGACGCACCAACGACGCCATCACCATTCTGGAGCGGGTGGTCGAGGACCGTGAACGGCTGATCGGTGTCGATCACCCGTCCACGTTGACCGCCCGAGCAAACCTCGCCAGCTCCTATCGGCAGGCGGGACGCACCAACGACGCCATCACACTGCTCCAGGAGGTGGTCGATCGACAGGACGGCGTCATCGGACCTGATCACCCCGATGCCGTGGCGCATCGGGAAGCGTTGGTTGGCTGGAGGCGGGAGGCTGACGAGCGGTGATCGGATGCGGCCGCTGCGACCGCAGCTACTGAGACCTGCGGAGCCGGAACGCGTCAGAGTCCCCCCATGGGGAAGAGGTCAACCGGTCTGAGCCTGTCGGTACCGTTCGGCGAACGCTGCGTTGAAATCGAAGAGGTACACACCAGCGCTGAGGTGTTCGGCCGATTGAACGATCGGAGCGAACTCCGAGATGGCGGTGACCGCCCGCTTGCCCTCCGCGCAACCGAGGCTGAGGACGGCGACGCGGCTGATGTCGCCCAGGGGGCCGGATTGACGCAACCCGTAGACCAGGCCGGCCAGCGTGGCCACGGCCAACATGATCTGGGGCCACATGAACCCGTCGAGCGGCGTGAACCTCAGGGGCGGACCGTCGGCTTGTACGCCCAGCCGCACCAGTCGCACCGCCCGCGACCAGTACCACCCGTACTCCCGGAAGGAGAGCGGCGCCATGCCGTCGACCCAGTAGGTTCCGAGCACGTCGCGGCCCGATGTCGTGGTCACCGGCCACAGGGCGGCCAACGCCGTCGAGACGCCCCAGGTGGCACCGAGGACGGCGAGCCGTCGGTAGCGCTGCCTGCGCAGCGCCTCCAGCCCGAGCACCACCCCGATGGAAGCCAGCGTGAACGCTGCCGGAAGTGCCCGAGATCAACGGGACCATCCGCAGCGCCTGACCGGACGATCCCAGCACTCAGCTGAGGGACTTGACCGCCCCGAGAAATCCCGCTGGCGCCGACTGGTAACCGTCGAGTTGGTTGCTCAGCAGTCAACCGAGGTTGTGGTCGACAAAGTTGTTGGCAAAAGTGGCCTCATCGAGCCACAACGATCGTCCGGACGCATACTGGCGAAGCCGCACGAGCACTCCGACCGCCGCCAACACGAGCAGCTCCGGGTTCGTGGACAGAGTGAATACAGAGGTGCATGACGCCACCGGCCGAGCCCGGGGGTGTCGTCGGCGCGATGATGTGGGGGTGCATCCCCTCGTTCGCGTTGGCCGGCCCACCCCCCTCCCCGATGCCGAGCGTCAAGCGATACTCGACGCGCCGGTCTTCGGTGAGTCGTTCAGCGACCACATGGTGCTGATGCGGTGGGCCGATGGTGCGTGGGGGCCGATCGAGGTGCATCCGTTCGGTCCGCTGTCGCTGAGCCCGGCGACGCTGGCGCTGCACTACGGGCAGTCGATCTTCGAGGCGTTCAAGGCATATGCCCAGGCCGACGGGTCGGTGGCGGTGTTCCGCATCGAGGCCAATGCCACCCGCATGAACCGCAGTGCCGAGCGCCTCGCCATGCCGCCCCTGCCCGAAGGAGCCTTTGAGCAATCGTGCGTGGCACTCGTGGATGCCGACAGAGCCTGGGTGCCAACGTCGGATGGGTCGGCGCTGTACGTGCGGCCGTTCCTCTTTGGGGTGGAGGCCCACCTGTCGGTTCGCCCGGCCAACGAATACCTGTATGCGGTGATCGCGTCGCCGGTGGCCTCGTACTTCGGGCCCGTGCTGGGGGCCATCAGCGTGGCGGTGGAACCCGTCGACGTCCGGGCCACGCCGGGGGGCACCGGCGCCGTGAAGTTTGCGGGCAACTACGCCGCGGGGTTCAGGGCCCACGGCCGGGCGGACGCGGCTGGAGGTGACCAGGTGTTGTGGCTCGATGCGGTGGAGCACCGTTGGGTGGAGGAACTCAACGCCATGAACGTGATGTTCTTGTGGGAGCGCGACGGGCACACGGTGCTGACCACGCCACCGCTCAGCGGCACGATCCTGGAGGGTGTCACCCGTGCATCGCTACTGGAGGTCGCCCGGGATTCCGGCGGTGAGTTGCGCATCGATGCGGTGGTGGAGGAGCCGACCTCCATCGAGGATGTTCGCGACGGCATCGAGGACGGAACGCTGTTGGAGATGTTCGCCTGCGGCACCGCTGCGGTGATCGTGCCCATCGGACGGTTGATCGACGCCGGAGTCACCCGTGTGGTGGGAACTGGGGATCCGGGTGGGTTGACCATGGCCCTGCGGTCCGCGCTGCTCGACATCCAGTACGGGCGGACGGCCGACACCAGGGGCTGGATGCGTACCGTCGACCCGGCGGACCAGCGCCGCCACGTGGGGAGGATGTCGGGTGGCAATGGAGGCAGGAGTGCGGCCGACTAGCATGGGTGAAGCTTGAGTCGCCTGAGTGGGGCGTGGGTCGCCGGCCCACGCCACTTCTTTGTCTGGCGCAGGCTCACAACCGATGCAAGAACAACCACAGGGAGGTGCCGATGCTCGACGATGCGAAGTTGATCGACATCATCGAACCTGTGGTGAGCGCCGCAGGATTCACCCTGTACGACGCCGAATTTCGGGGTGCATCGCTGCTGGTGATGGTGGATGGCCCTGATGGGATCAACCTCGACCAGGTGGCCTCGATCAGCCGCACGATCAGCCGGCACCTCGACGAGGACGACCCAATCCCCGGCAAGTACACCCTGGAGGTGTCGACCCCGGGGTTGGAGCGGCGACTCCGCCGAAGTGACCACTTTCTTGGCGCCATCGGCGAGTCGGTGAAGGTGAAACTCAACCCGGGAACTGCCGGAGAGCGGCGCGCCGACGGCGAGCTGATCGCCGCCGACGAGACCTCCGCCACCATCCGCACCGCAACCGGAGACGAGCGCACCGTGGCGTTGGCCGACATCGACCGGGCCCGTACCCACTTCGAGTGGGGTCCGGCGCCTAAACCGGGCAAGGGGTCGAAGCCCGGCAAGGGTTCCAAGCCCGGGAAGCAGAAGGCCAGCGCGAAAAAAGCGCAGCCGGGGGCCGACGTGAACGAATCCCAGACCGAAACTCCGAACAACCCGGGTGAATCCACCCCGACCGACCGAGGACAGAGCCAGCCATGAACCCGAACATGATGGAAGCGCTGCACGAACTGGCCGCCCACAAGGGCATCTCCACCGAGACCTTGCTGACGGTGTTGGCCGACGCCATCGACGCCGCCTACAAGAAGATGCCCGGGGCCGAGGAGTTCGCCTGGACCGAGATCGACGCCGAGACCGGCGAGATTCGGGTATGGGCCCAGGAGCTGGGCGAGGACTACGAGCTGCTCGGCGAGCCCTACGACGTGACCCCCAACGACATGGGGCGCATCGCCGCTCAGGCCGCCAAGCAGGTGATGAACCAGCGCATCCGTGAGACCGAGCGCGAAATGAAGTACGAGGAGTATGCGGGCCGCGAGGGCGGCATCGTCACCGGCATCGTGCAGCAGACCGACAGCCGGTACACGTTGCTCGACCTGGGCCGTGTCGAAGCGCTCATGCCCCAGAGCGAGCAGGTGCCTCACGAGCGGGCGCATGCGGGCGACCGCGTGAAGGCCTACATCGTCGAGGTGCGCATGACGGCGAAGGGCCCCCAGATCGTGGTCAGCCGCACACACCCGGGTCTGATCCGCCGCCTGTTCGAGATGGAGGTGCCGGAAATTGAAGACGGCATCGTCGAAATCAAGGCGTGCGCCCGCGAACCAGGCCAGCGCACCAAGATCGCCGTGTGGTCCAACGACCCCAACATCGACCCGGTCGGTGCCTGCGTCGGCGCCCGGGGCGCACGGGTGCGCCAGGTGGTCAACGAACTGCGGGGCGAGAAGATCGACATCGTGCCGTTCTCCGATGACGAGATCGAGTTTGTTGCCAAGGCGCTTCAACCGGCACGGGTGCGCGAGGTGCGCATCCACCGTGACCTGGGCACCGCCGAGGTGATCGTTCCCGACTTCCAGCTGAGCCTGGCCATCGGTAAGGAGGGTCAGAATGCCCGCCTGGCCCACCGCCTCACCGGCCTGCGCATCGACATCCGATCCGAGACCGAGGATGCACAGAGCGAGTACCAGCCCTATGGGGAGTCCGCTGACTACGCCGACGGCGAATGGGTCGTGGACGAGGCGACCGGCGATCAGATGTGGCAGCCGGCCGACGGCAGCGACCCGATCAGCCTGGACGAGTGGAACAAGATGAACGCCGAAGGCGAGGCTGCCGCTGAGCCTGAAGGCGAGACGGCCGCTGAGCCGGAAGCCGACGGTGGCGCCGACTCCGAGGATGCTCCAGACGGCGACGCGCCTGCCGACACCGATGATGGTGACATCGACGAGGCTGCGATCGACCAACCCGGCGATGAGGCGGCCGAAGCCGACGAGACCACCTAGTGGGTGGTGAGCGTTCGGCGCGATAGGGCCGCACGCGCGAGACTGGATCGTCCGCCCAAAAGCGGACGCGTTCATTGCTCAGTCACGAATCGCCCCCCGACGAGGCACCAGCATGGCCAAGTCGTGGGAATCAGCGTTTCGATCTGCGCCCCACACCTCTTGAACATCGGGCCACGATTGGTCTCGGTGGGCACAGCATCACTCCAGCGTTCAGCACAGCAACCACATCACGCGAAGTACAGGGATCATCTTGGCAGCAAAGAAAATTCGGGTCTTCGAACTGGCCCGTGAGCTCGGTATGACCAATAAAGAGGTCTTGGAGCTCTCCGAAAATCTGGGCGTCGGCGTCAAGAGCCACAGCTCCGGCATGATCGAGGCGCAGGCAGACCGCGTCCGTCGCAAGGCCGAGCGTGAGGGCCTGACCCGTGACGAGCAGCCGGAGGAACCTGTCAAGAAGGCGCCGGCCAAGGCAGCGGCCAAGAAGGCACCTGCAAAGACACAGGCAGCCGGCGCCAAGCCGATGCGCGCCACCGGCAAAGCGACCACCGAGGACGCCAAGCCGATGCGCGCCACCGGCAGGGCGATGGAGGCCCCCGACGAATCGGCGGAGGTGAAGCCGGCCAGCCCGCCGGTGCCCGCGCCCGATCCGGTCGCCCCGTTTGACTCGGGCCCGAAGACCGCGCCTGCGGGCGCCGCCTCGCCTGGGACCAAGCCACGCCCCAAGATGCCGCCGCCCCCTCCCGGGTCTCGCCGCACCGTGTCATCCCGGGATCGCGCCCGGGCCATGCACGTTGAGGCTCAGTCGGTGTCCGCCGCCACCCCCGACACCACCAAGCCCCCCCAGCCTCGATCCGCCGATCGACCGATGCGGGCCACCGGCAAGGTGGTGGCGCCCCCCGCCGGCCACCAACTGGCCAGAGAGGCCCAGGCAAAGGAGGCCGAGGCTCAGGCCGCGCGAGACGCCGAGGCCAGAGATGCTCAGGCTCGGGTCGACGCCGAGGCCGCCCAGGCGGAGCAGGCTGCGGCCGCGGCTGCTCCAGAGGCGCCTGCAGCCGAAACTCCTCCGGAAGCGCCAGTGGTCGAGACCGCTGCGCCAGAGGCCGCTGCACCGGTTGTAGAGGCTGCAACCGGTTCCGAATCCGCTGACGTGGTGACCGAGGCGGTGGCCGCCGGTGAGTCCGGCGACACGGTCGCCGCGTCGACCACCACCGAAGGCACAGCCGAGGCCGCCGCCGATGCTCCTGCCGAGTCGGCCGCAGCCGGCCCGACCAGTGCGTCCGGCAAGGCGATCCCCCCGCCTCCAGGCCCTCCGACCTCCTCCAGCGGCAAGGTGATCCCCCCGCCCCCGGGCATGGGTGGCCGCATGCCCGCTCCGACGCGTGCCGGTCGTCCCGGCGCGGGCCCCCGAGCGGGTCGCCCGGCGGGCGGCCCAGCCGGCCGCCCCGGCGGTGGCGGTGGCGGTCCCATGCCTCCCGGTGGCGGCTTCCCGCCGCGTCCCGGTGGCGGCCCACCCGGTCGCGGTCGTCCAGGTGGCGGCCCAGGCGGGCCACCACGGCGCCGTAAGAGCCGTCGTCGTCGCAACCGTGACGAGCTGCAGCCCATGGACGCCCCCAGCTACACGCCCGACGATGCGGCGGTGCCCGAGGGCGTGATCGTGGTGGAGCGGCTTTCGCCGCCCCAGGACCTGGGCCCCAAGCTGAACCGCACCGCCGCCGACGTGGTGCGCTTCCTCATGCAACAGGGCGAGATGGTCACGGCCACCCAATCGCTCACCGACGACATGATCGAGCTGTTCGCCGCCGAGATCGGCGCCGAGGTGCGTCTGGTCGACCCGGGCGAGGAGCAGGAGGTCGAGCTGGTTCGTCAGCTCGACGTGCCCGAGGACGAGCGGGACTACGACGATCTGCCCGAGCGTCCCCCGGTGATCACGGTGATGGGCCACGTCGACCACGGTAAAACCAAGCTGCTCGACCGCATTCGCAACGCGAACGTGGTCGCCGGTGAGGCCGGCGGCATCACCCAGCACATCGGTGCCTATCAGGCCGTTCACGACGGTCGTGTCTTGACCTTCCTCGACACCCCGGGCCACGAGGCCTTCACCACGATGCGGATGCGTGGCGCGGATGCCACCGACGTGGTGGTGCTGGTGGTGGCCGCCGACGACGGCGTCATGCCCCAGACGATCGAGGCGATCGCACACGCCAGGGCGGCCGAGGTGCCGATCGTGGTGGCGGTCAACAAGATCGACCGGGAGGCGGCGGACCCCAATCGGGTCCTCCAGCAACTCTCCGAGCATGGTCTGGTGCCCGAGGCATGGGGTGGCGACACCGTGTGCGTCGAGGTGTCGGCCCTGCAGGGTCTGGGCATCGACGACCTGTTGGAGCACCTGCTGGTGGTCGCCGACGTGGAGGACCTGCGGGCGACGCCCGAGGGCCGCGCCACAGGCGTCGTACTCGAGGCCAACCTGGATATCGGCCGGGGCCCCGTCGCCACCGTGCTGGTGCAGCGAGGCACCCTCAAGGTGGGCGATCCCATGGTGGCCGGTCCGGCGTTCGGCAAGGTTCGTGCGCTGATCAACGACCAAGGTGAACAGGTCAACGAGGCCGGGCCGTCGTCGCCGGTTCAGGTGCTGGGCCTGTCCGACGTGGCCCAGTCGGGCGACAACTTTGTGGTTGCCCCCGATGAGCGCAAGGCCAAGGCGGTCGGCGCAACCCGCGAGCGCTGGCAGCGAGAAATACAGCGCAGCCGCGACGCTTCGGCCCTGGCCGGCGGCGCCAAGCTGGAAGACATCTTCAAGGAGATTCAGGCCGGCGAGACCGCCACCCTCAACGTCATCGTCAAGGCCGATGTGCACGGTTCGTTGGAGGCCGTCACCGAAAGCCTTCAGAAGCTGGAACGCGACGAGGTGAAGGTCGCCGTGCTGTTGCGCAGCGTCGGCGGTATCACCAAGAGCGACGTGCAGCTCGCAGGCGCATCCAACGCCCTCATTCTGGGCTTCAACGTCCGTCCGGATCGCAAGATCCGGGAGATGGCCGACGAGGCCGGCGTTGAGATCCGCACCTACGAGATCATCTACAAGCTGCTCGAGGACATCGAAGCGGCCATGGTGGGAATGCTCGCACCCGAATTCGAGGAGGTCGTCACCGGCGACGCCGAGGTTCGAGAGGTGTTCCGGGTGCCCAAGGCCGGCATGGTTGCCGGTTGTCAGGTGCTCAACGGGGCCATTAAGCGTGGATCGCTGGTGCGATTCCTGCGTGAGGGCACCATCATCTGGACCGGCGAGATCTCATCGTTGCGTCGTTTCAAGGAGGACGTGCGAGAGGTGGCGTCCGGGTTTGAGTGCGGCATCGGCCTGTCGGACTTCCAAGACCTGAAGAACGGCGACATCATCGAAACCTACGAGCTGCGGGAGATCCCCCGCACCTGATCGGGTGGGTGCGGCGCACATGGCTGAGCTGAACGTCCTGGCGGCGCGTGTGGACCTTCGGGTCGGCGCTGCCGGATCGTTGAAGGCCAAGCGCGCCGCACTGCGGCCCCTCCTTGACCGTTTAGCCAACCGCAAGGAACTGTCGGTCGCCGAGATCGACCATCAGGACTCGTGGCAGCTGGCCTGCCTGGGCCTGGCGGTCGTCGCCACCACGCCCGGACGATGTCAGGAACTGATGGACTCCGCCGAGCGCATGGTGTGGTCCCGTCCCGAGATCGAGGTGCTGGGCTTTACCACCTGGTGGTTGGAAACCGACTGAGAGTTCAGGGATTCACAGCGCGAGAATGGAACGATGAGCAGACGACGATCGACTCGACAGCAGGCGACGGGTCCCGGCCGGCCGTTTCAGCGCAACGACCGCATTGGTGAGACCATCCGCGAGCTGGTGGCCGGAGAACTGGAACGCATCGGCGACGAGCGGCTGGACCTGGTGACGATCACCAGCGCCGACGTGGACGGCGACCTGGCTCGGGCGCGGGTGTACTACTCGGCGATGCTCGCCGGTGCGGAGGGCCGGCTCGACGAGGTGATCGAAGCGCTCGACGAGCTGCGTTGGCCGCTGCAGAAGGTGATCAACCGCAACATTCGGGCTCGTAAGACCCCGCAGATCAGCTTCGAGCGAGATACCTCCATCGAGGCCGGGCTGCGTATCGAAGAGGTGCTGGCCGGTCTCAAGGCGACCGACGAGGAAGAGTGAGCCGACGCTCCCGCAAGCTTGCTGGTCCCACCGGGCTTCTTCTGGTGGACAAGGAGGCCGGGCTCACCTCCCACGACGTGGTCGGACGGCTAAGGCGGCGGTTGGACACGCCGGCGGTCGGTCACGCCGGTACCCTCGACCCCGATGCCACCGGGTTGCTGCTCGTCGGGGTCGGCCGGGCCACAAAACTGCTCACCTTCCTGGTGGGGCTCCCGAAGACCTATGAGGCCATCATCACCTTTGGCGCGGCGACCTCCACCCAGGATGCAGGCGGAGAGACAACCGGTACGTTCGACATGTCCGGACTCACCGCCGACGACGTGGTCCAGGCCGCTCGGGCGATGGAGGGGGAGAGCGAACAGATCCCACCGATGGTGTCGGCCATTCGGGTCGATGGCAAGCGGCTGCACGAACTGGCCCGTGAAGGCAAGGAGGTGGAGCGCAAGCCCCGTCCCATCCGTGTCGACCGCTTCGAGGTCACGCCCACCTTCGAGGCCGAGTGGGCCGGCCAGACGTGGATTGGCGGAGCGGCGCCGGACCCATCATCGGCCCCCGGCGGGATGCCGCTGGTGTTTCGAGCGACCGTGGAATGCAGCACTGGCACCTACGTCCGAACCCTCGCCCACGACCTTGGCATCGCTCTGGGCGGTGGCGCCCACCTGGCGGCGCTGCGTCGCACCCGGGTGGGGGTGTACTCCGTCGCCGACGCCTTCGGTTGGGAGGAGTCACCGGTGCTGAGCGCCGCCGCCGCGGTCGTACATCTGAACGACTTGCACCCAGGTCCCGAGGTGCTGTCCAAGGTGCGACATGGCCAGGTGCTGGAACGTCTGACCTTGGGGGCGGGCCCCGACGAGCCGGGCCCCTGGGCGGTGTTCGAACAGCCCGATGATCGTGGTGAGGCTCAGGTGCTCGCGATATATCAGGCACACAAGGGCTCGACGCTGAAGCCGGGCGTGGTGCTCGTCGGTTCCTGAGAATCGACCCGAGACGCCGTTGGTGAGCTTGACGGAACTGCCGCGTTGAAACAGCCTTTTGTCATCGACACCCCCCCGTCCGGTGTCGTCACGAACGCTCCTGAACGGCTCGGGCGTACCCCGCGAGCGCTCTACTTCGGCACGGCGTCCTACGGCATCCACCTGCTGCACCACCCGATCCTGTTGTTCCTCGACTTCCGAACCGGGCTGGGTGTTGCGGCGCGGTTGTGGGGATCGCGTCTGGTGCTCAACCCTCGGGGTCAAGGTCGAGACGGCGGGCGGCGAGGTCTTCCTGAGGCGGTTCGGACAGCTCGATCACCACGTCCGACAGGGACACTCCGTGGCGCCCGGCAATGATGGGGTTGGCCACCAGCGCGGTGACCTCCGGGGCGGCCTCCATCAGTGCGGCCAGGGAGGCCACCACCTCGACCAGATACTCGGTGCCGGCCACGCGACCGAGTTGTCGACCCACCTCGGTGGCGCCCACAAGCATGGACAGGTCGGTCGTTGAGGCGGGCAGCACCCCCAGGAGCGCGTCGTCCTCGTCGGCAAAGACACCACCCATACCGACGGTGAGCGTGGTGACGCCGGTGCGCCGTCGGAAGGTGACGGCGACATCGACCCCCCGGTCGATCATGCGCTGCACCACCAGTGGGGTGGCGCCGGCCCCGAACCGCTCAACGAGTCGCACGGCGGCATCCTCGACGGCGCTGGGGTCGTGCAGGTCGAGCGACACACCGCCCGCCTCCGAGCGCAGCACCCGATCACGGGTGGCCCCCTTGACGGCAACGGGATACCCCAGCGCGTCGGCGGCTGCGGCCGCCTGATCGGGATCATCAACCACCACCCGCGGGGAGATGGGCACGCCGGCAGCTTCCAGCAGGGCATCTTCAGCACCGATGGGCAGGTCGCCGGGCCCGTGCTTCGCCAACAGCGCGCGTGCGAGGCGGCCGACAAGTTCGGACCGCGACTCGATGCCTTCCACTTGCCCCTGCGCGGTGGCTTCGGCGATTGGGTCCTCGTTCGGACCCTCGCTCGTGGCCCGGGCGAGGGTCCACGCCCAGTAACCGGCCAACCGTCCCATGGCCCGTGCGGCATGCTCGGGAAACTCGTAGACCGGCACCGTCAGGTCCCCCCGGTGCAGGCCGAACACGTCGGCGGCATCAAAATTGCAGGCTGCGATGACCTTGTCCGGGTGGCGAACAGCGGCATCGAGGATCACGTCGTTGACCGCCGGGTTGGGGCGCAATTCTGGTGGTGCATGCACCACCAGGACCGATGCGGAGCCGTCGTTGGTCAAAGCCTGATCCAGCGCTTCGGCGTAAGCATCTGCGTCGGCCCGCCACGACAGGCGTCGGGCGGCCACAACGCTGAGCCCGGCGGCGGCGCACTCGCCGATCGCCAGGTCCAATGCTCCGCCGGAATTGCCCAGCACCGTCACCCCGATGCCCTGGGGGATGCCCTGAGTGGCCAGCAGACGACCAACGTCCAGCAGTTGATGGAGGGTTCCCACCCGGATGATGCCCGTCTGGCGGAAGACCGCCCCGGCGATCCGTTGACGAAGGCGCGCCCCGGCGTCGGGTCCCGCGTCGAGGCCGGAGTCGGCCTCCGCCTTGGTCAGGGGCGACGCACTCAGGTAGGAACCGGCCGCAACCGCCACCACCGGCTTGGTCGCCGTCAGCGCCCGGGCGGCGCGCACGAATCGCTCGATGCGTCCGAAGCTCTCCAGGTACAGCATCACGCCGGAGGTCTGGGGTTCGTCGCACCAGTACCGCATCAGGTCGGATGCGCCGATGTCGGCGCGGTTGCCGGCTGCAACGAACGAGCTGACCCCCAGACCGACTCGTCGGGTGCGATCGATGATGGCTGCGCCCAGGGTGCCCGACTGGGCGAGGATGCCGACGTTGCCGGGAAGGGGAGCGGTGGGGGCAAAGCTTGCATGCAGGCGCACCGACGGATCGGTGTTGACCAGGCCGAGGCAGTTGGGGCCCAGCACCCGCACGCCGCCGCGCCGGGCGGTGGCCACCACCTCTGCCTCGAGATCGGCGCCCTCCGGGCCGGTCTCGGAGAACCCGGCGGTCAGGATCACCACCGCCTTGACGTGCTTGCGGACGCACAGTTCCACCGAGTCGGCCACCCGTTCGGCCGGAGTGGCGATGACCGCCAGGTCCACGTCGGAGGGAATGTCGAGGATGGTGCGATACGCGGGCAGACCGCCGATGACGTCCGTTCGCTCGTTGACCGCCCAGACGGTGCCGGTGAAGCGTTGGGCCAGCAGGTTGTACAACACCTCGTGTCCCAGGGATCCCGGCGTCGAGCCCGCCCCGATCACCGCCACGCTCGTGGGGGTGAAGAGGCGCCGCACCGAAGCCGCGGCGGCCGTGGCCTCGCGTCGCTCGCGTGCGGCTTCGGCGTCCGGTGTGGGATGGAGGTCGAAGGACACCTCGATGACCCCGTCGGCGAACGTCCGGCTGACCTCAAAGCCCGCGGTGGAGAACACGGTGAGCATTTTGGAGTTGTCGGGCAGCACCGATGCGGTGAACGTTGCGAGGCCCCGCTCCCGCGCCGCTGCCACGAGGTATTCCAGAAAGACGCTGGCCAGGCCCCGTTGGGCGTGCGCGTCGTCGATGAAGAACGCCACCTCGGCGGACGGGCGGTCTCCCCAGCGCTCGTACCGTCCGACGCCCACCAGTTCGTCGCCGAGGAGCGCCACGAAGGCCACGCGGTCCACGTAGTCGATGTGGGTCAGGTGCACGAGGTCCTTTTGGGTCAAACGCGGCCGGGCCGAGAAGTAGCGGTAGTAGATGCTCTCGGCCGACTGGCGCTGATGGAAGGCGGTGAGCCGGTCGGCGTCCGCCGGAATGATCGGCCGGATGTGCACCGTGCCGCCGTCGCGAAGCACCACGTCCGCCTCCCATCCCGATGGATACGGAGTGGGTTGCGGTTCGGTGCCTTGGTGGTCGCTCACGGTGCCGATCGTAGGACGGCCTGGCCCCATGATGGCTGACCTGCGGGTGTTTCGAGTCGCCGGGGTGAGCCCTTCAGGGTTCGCCGCTTTGGTCCCTACTCGTCGGATGGTCGTCGCACACCGTACGGTGGTGGAGTGCTGATCCTCGGTGATGGCGCCCCCCGCCCTGCAGATCCGGCCGCGCGGGGTTCCAGCGCGGACGTGCCCTGGGACGGTGCAGCGGTGACCATCGGCGCCTACGACGGTGTTCACCTCGGCCATCGGGCCGTGATCGGCCGTCTCGCAGATGCCGCAAGGGAGCGAGGCCTGGCCTCGGTGGTCGTCACCTTCGAGCCCCATCCGGCAAGGGTGCTGCGGCCCGACTCGGCCCCACGGCTGCTGTGCGACACCGCCACCAAGCTGGAGCTGTTGGCCGAAACCGGGGTGGACGCCACCTACGTGATGGCCTTCGACGCCGATCGTGCGCTGGAGGAGCCGGAGCACTTCATCAAGCGGTTGCTGGTGGACGAACTGCGCAGCCGAATGGTGATGGTGGGCGCCGATTTTCGATTTGGGCATCGTCGGGGCGGGGACGTGACCATGCTGGAGGATGCCGGTGCTGACGTGGGATTCAAGGTTGAGGGTCTGCCGCTGGTAGGCGCCGACGGGCAGGCGGCCCGGGTGGAGGAGCAGGTCAGTTCCACGGCGATCCGTCGGGCCCTCACCGAAGGCCGCCTCGATGCGGCCAACGTCATGCTGGGTCGACCTCACGAGCTGCGTGGCGTCGTGGTGGAGGGTGATCGGCGAGGCCGCACCTGGGGTTTTCCCACGGCCAACGTGGCGGTGGCTCCCGAGATGCTGCGCCCGGAACCCGGGATCTGTGCCGGTTGGCTGGTGCGAGACGATGGCACCGAGCTACCGGCCGCCATCTACCTGGGCAACCGGCCAACGGTGTACGGGGAGGGTGGCGACGTCGTGCTGGAGGTACACGTGCTCGACTGGCAGGGCGACTTGTATGGCGAGACCGTGGCCGTGCGCTTCACCCATCGCATTCGTGGCGACGCGGCCTTCGATACTTTTGAGGGATTGACCCAGCAGATCGGTCGAGACTGTGACCAGGCTCGTCGCCTCCTTGGAGTTGCGACCGGCAGCGGTAGTACACGGGAGGTAGGCCATGGCTTCTAGGCAACTGATCAAGGATCGTCCCGACGGAGAGGTGACGGACCCGCTGGTCGGCCCTATCACCGATGCACCGCAGGGCGTGGGGCTCAGCCGACCGCCGCGCCTGGCTCGACACCGAATCCACTTGGACGACGGCCACCCAGTGGGCATCACGATGGCGGGCAGCGGCATACCTCTGGTGGTCATTCATGGCTTCACCGCCGAGGGGTTCCTCTATGCACAGACCCTGTCGCGTCTCTGCGGCATGGGGTTTCGGGTGATCGCCATCGACATCGCAGGCCACGGCGGTACCGCAGGCCTGCCGGAGGACGGCGCCAACATCGCCGCCTACTCGGCGTTGGTGAAGCGGGTGCTCGACGAACTGGGGATCCGCCACGCACTGTTGGCAGGCCACTCGATGGGCGGTCGACTGGTGACCCAGTTGGCGGCCAACCACCCCGAGCGGGTGTTGGGGGTGGTGTTGATCGATGCCATCGTTGGCGACACCTGGGACCGCATGGTCTATCTGTTTCGGGTGTGGCCCCCGCTGCTCGGGGCCGTCGGCGTGGCGCTGATGGTGGACTCGATTCTGGTGCCGCCCCTCTCCCGCGATCCTCGGCAGGCGGTCAAGTTTCTGCGACTGTTCACGCCGACCCTGCTGGGTCACGTGGCCAAGCCCTGGAGGTTGTTGGGTCCGGCGGTGTCGATCCTGCGGACCCGGTCGAGTCGCTATGCACTGGATGCGGCCGCGGCGGAAGGCGTGCCGTTCTACATCCTGCACGGCGACCGCGACGTGGCGGTACCACACCGCACCAGCGAGGATGCCGCCCGGCGCGTTGGTGCCGACCTCATCACGGTGGAAAAGGCTGGACACTCGTGGTTGTTGTCGGATCCGGAGACACTGCCGGCGATCATGGCCGAGCTGTTGGAGGGAAGGCTGGGCGACGACCTGCGGGCCGCCTTCGTTGAGCTGGGAGTGGGGGAGGATCCCGACCTGCCCGCCATCCATTCGGCGTGTTACGAGCCGGGCGCTGCGGTATTTGACCTGGCGCTCCCCGAACCGCAGGAATACACCGACACGGCGGTCAAGCGTGCCGGTCCGGCGTTCGCCTGGCATCGCCACGTACCGGACGTCACCGCAGCCTGATTCGTACCCCGGGCCGCCCGGCGGTAGCGTTGTCGGTTCGCCGGAACCTTCCGGCGCCCGCGTTCGGTGCGGAGGACGGCTGAGGCCGACCACCCACATGAAGGCCGGGCCCAACGCCCACTCGGAGCACCATGTCCAATCACGTTCCCACCAATATGCCGCCCAAGGCCGACATCATTGCCAAGCACCGGCGTGACGAGTCCGACACCGGGTCACCCGAGGTTCAGATCGCGCTGTTGAGCGCTCGCATCACGCACCTCACCGAGCATCTCCGGTCTCACAAGAAGGACCACCACACCCGTCGTGGCCTCCTCCAGATGGTGGGACGTCGCCGTCGGTTGCTCAACTACCTGAAGAACACCGACATCGAGAGCTACCGCTCGCTGATCGCCGATCTCGGGCTTCGTCGCTAGGCCGCTTCAGTCGCCGGCGTTCAGCTTGTCTGAGCAGGCCGCCAAGGCCTCGGCCTCGGGCCCGACCGGCCGATAGTCACCATCCTCGAGGTGCTCGACGAGCACCTCGACACGCCCGTCGGTCTCCCGGTAGAGGCACCGGGCATAGGACTTCGCCACGTCCGCACCCACCTGGGACCCCGCGGTGGATTCCACGACGGTCCGTTCGAAGTCGTCGGCCGAGGGTTGGCCCGTGCCCCCGCATCCTGTGGTGGGCGCTCCAAGGCTGAGCACCACCGCCACGCCGAGAGCCGCCCGCCCGCAGCCGCTTTTCGTTGCGCGATGCCGGCTGTGTCGGGCTGAGAACATGACGATTCAGCGTATCGGGTGCGGCCGTTGTGGCAGCGGTGCCGGCGGGCGCAGCGGCGAGCGGGGATTGTCGGCTACGATGGGGGGTTCACGAATGCGGTTGAGTCCAGCCGCCAGTTGCCGCCCCCCGAAGCGCCGCCCGAGTCACCGAGCGACTTCGTTCCTCGCTGACCCTGGGGACGTTCGGAGGCCGACAACTGTCTGCTGGCCTCTCCGCTCCACAGAGGTGTGAGCCGTCGCACGAAATGCGCGGATGCACCACATCAAGGAGAACCACATGGCCACACAGCCAATCGAAGGCGCACTGAGAGTGCGCGCAACCGTCGCGGAAGAGACCGATCTCGTCGACGGCAAGGAAATCACCATGGAGGCCGGACGGCTGGCCTCCCTCGCCGACGGCTCCGTCCTGGTCGGCATGGGGGACACCAGGGTGCTCGTCACCGCCACGGCATCCCGCCGGGTGCGCGAGGGCGCCGACTTCTTCCCGCTCACGGTCGACATCGAGGAGCGTTCGTACGCCGCCGGCAAGATCCCGGGCTCGTTCTTTCGCCGTGAGGGGCGTGCCTCAGAGGCCGCAATCCTCACCTGCCGACTGATCGACCGGCCGCTTCGTCCGTCGTTCCCCAGCAGCTTCCGCAACGAGGTGCACGTGGTGGGCCTCGTGCTGGGTGCCGATCAGGAAAACCCCTATGACGTGCTGGCGCTCAACGGCGCTTCGGCAGCGTTGATGCTGTCGGGCATCCCCTTCGAGGGGCCCGTCGGCGCCGTCCGCCTGAGCTACACCGCCGATGGCGAGTGGCTGGCCCATCCCACCTATGCCGAGTCCGACGCCGGAGCCTTCGACATGGTCGTTGCCGGGCGCCAACTCGAAGACGGTGATATCGCCGTGATGATGGTGGAGGCCGGTGGCACCGAGGGTGCCTGGGAGCTCTACGAAGACGGCGCCCCCAAGGTGAACGAGGAGGCCCTTGCGGCCGGTCTCGAGGCCTCCAAGGCACACATCGCAGCCATGATCGAGCTGCAGCGTCAGCTGGTGGAGGTCCATCAGGAGGCTCACGGCATCCCCGAGGCGATTGCCTGGGTCCCGCAGGTGGACTACAGCCCCGAGGTCGCCGACGCCGTCGCTGCGGCCGCCGGTGACCGCATCGTTGAGACCGCGTCGATCGCAGACAAGGCTGAGCGCACCGCTGCCGAATCCGCGTTGCGTGACGAGCTGGTCGCCACCGTGGCCGGCGCCGCAGACGAGGCCGAGCGCTCCAACGCCGAGAAGCAGGCCAAGGCAGCCTTCCGTGCCGCCACCAAGGAGGCGGTGCGCAGCCGCATCGTCAACGACGGCGCCCGCATCGACGGCCGTGGTCCGAAGGACCTGCGTCCCCTGTCGTCGGAGGTTGGCGTCGTGCCCACCGCCCACGGCACCGGCTTGTTCCAGCGTGGCGAAACCCAGGTGCTCAACATCACCACCTTGGGTATCGGCCGCATGGACCAAATGATCGACGGCATCGACCCGGTCACCAAAAAGCGCTACATGCACCACTACAACTTCCCGCCGTTCTCCACCGGCGAGCCTGGCTTCATGCGTGGCCCGAAGCGCCGCGAGATCGGCCATGGTGCGCTCGCCGAGAAGGCGCTGTTCCCACTGGTGCCCGCCATGTCGGAGTTCCCCTACACCATCCGGCTGGTGTCCGAGGTGCTGTCGTCCAACGGCTCGACCTCGATGGCGTCGGTCTGCGCATCCAGCCTCTCGCTGATGGACGCCGGTGTGCCCCTGCGGGCGCCGGTTGCCGGTATCGCGATGGGCCTGGTGTACGCCGACGGGAAGTACACCACCCTCACCGACATCCTCGGTGCGGAGGACGCCTTCGGCGACATGGACTTCAAGGTGGCCGGTACGTCCGAGTTCGTCACGGCGTTGCAACTCGACACCAAGATCGAGGGCATCCCCGCCGACGTGCTGATCGCCGCCCTCAACCAGGCCAAGGAGGCTCGTCTGGCGATCCTCGATTCGATGAACGCCGCGCTGCCCGAGCCTCGCTCAGAGGTCAACGAGACCGCGCCGAAGATCATCAGCTTCGAGATCCCCGCCGACAAGATCGGTGAGGTCATCGGCCCCAAGGGCAAGGTGATCAACTCGATCCAGGGTGAGACCGGTGCCGACATCTCGGTGGACGACGACGGCATGGTGGGCGTTGTGTCCGTCTCGGCCGTTGACGGCAACGCCGTGGCCGAGGCCGAGCGTCAGATCCGTCTGATCCTCGACCCGCCCACCCCCGAGGTGAACGCGGAGTACACCGGCAAGGTGGTCTCGATCACCAAGTTCGGCGCCTTCATCAACATCCTGCCTGGCCGTGACGGCTTGCTGCACATCTCAAAGATCGGTGGCGGCAAGCGCATCGACAAGGTTGAGGACGTGCTCGAGTTGGGCCAGGACCTCGCCGTGTACGTGGAGGACATCGACCCCAACGGCAAGGTGTCGCTGCGCATGGCCGGCGACACCGGCGGAAAGTCCGGCGGGGACACCGGCGGAGGCCGGTCTGATTCCCCAAAAGCTGACGGCCCGTCACAGGGCCGTTCCGCCGCCACGTCCGGCCGCAACGACGACCGCTCCGGTGGTCGCGACGGCGCTGCCCAGGCTTCCGGTGCGTCCGATTCGGGCAGCACCGATTCCGGTGGCAGTGGCTCGGGCGGCCCACAGCGGGCACCTGAGTTTGCTCCGGTGCTGGAGGCCAAGCTGACCGAGGCCTACGGCGATCTTGGACCCGAGCCCGCCCCCCGTAACGCGGGTGGCGGCGGCGGCGGTCGCCGTGGAGGCGGCGGGGGCCGGGGTGGCCGGCGCGGTCGCTAGGCCCACCGAGCCTTCCGGCGTGGTCTCGACCGACGCGTCGCAGCGGCGACCGCCCCTTCTGGGGCGGTCGCCGCTGCGCGTTCTGTTCCGGGTGGCGCAGGTGTCACTCCTGTTGTGGGCCGTGGTCGTGCTGGCGGAGCGCTACGACGAAACGACCTTGAGGCCCCCCGACGCCGCTACCCAGGCACCCGACCTGGTGCTCGGCCAGCAGGTCGTCGCAGATGACTTTGATGGTGCCGACGGGCCGTTGTCGGATTCGGCCGACTGGGAGGTTGTGGCGGGCGATTGGGTCACGGCCGACGGCGAGGCGAAGTTGATCGCCGACCCCGAGCTTGCGACCCCCTCGTTGGCGCTGACCAAGCTGCCACAAGCAGATCGGCTGGTCGTTCAGGCCCGCGTCTCAGGCGGCGCTGACGGCGTCGGCCTGGTCTATGGGTACCGCTCACCGCAGGACTTCACGCGGGTCAGCTTCAACCCGTCGTTCGCCGCAGCCGGTGTCGAGCGCATCGATGGAGCCGGCGCCGTTGCTTTGAATACGTTCGGCCCGGTCGACCTGGCCGGGTCGTTTGACATCACCTTGGAGTTCGGCCGGGACGAGGTCCAAGTGTGGGTGGGCAACCTGACGCTCGGCCAGGTAGCTCTGGAGGAGATGCCAACCAACGTGGGGCTGTCGTCCGCCGGCGGTGCCGCCGTGTCGTTCGACAGCGTGAAGGTTTACCGCGATGGAGGATGAGTCGGCGCTCGCACCCAAGCGGGTTGCGGTGCCCGGCCGCGTCTTGTGGGTCGTGCTCGCCATTTGGATGGTGGCCTTGGGGTTTCGGGTCGCCTACATCACCCAGATCAACCCCGATCAGCCACTGACCGGAGACGGCGGCTATTACCACGCTCTTGGCAATTCGCTGCCGAAGGAGGGCTTTCGGCGAGCGTTCGAATTCTCCATGGTCACCGAGGAAACGGCGGCCCATCCTCCCGGTTACCCGGTGCTCTTGAGCCTGGGCAGCCGAATTGGGCTGACCACGCCGGACGATCATCGAATGCTCACGGCTCTGGTTGGGTCACTTGCCGTGCCGTTGCTTGCGCTCTCCGCTGCCCGACTGGCGGGCCGCCGCCGTCGCGGCCCTCCGCCCAGCGCACGCATGGTGGGCTGGGCCGCGATCGGGGCGGCGGTGATTGCCACAGTGAACGTGAACATGTGGAGCTGGGATGCGCTGATCCTGGCTGAGCCACTGGTGATGACGGCAACTTCGCTTTGGCTGTACGCGCTGCTGGTCTACGACGACCGGCCAGGACCTGGCGCAGTGCTGACCGCAGGCCTGGCGCTTGGGGTCGCGGCCGCCACGCGATCGGAACTGATCCTGGCGGGCGTCGTGATCTTGGTGCTGCTGTGGCGTCACCGGTCGCTGCCGTGGCAGCGCCTGGCGTTGCACAGCGCAGCGTTTGGTGCAGGTGCCCTGATGGTGTTGGGCCCGTGGCTCTGGTCCAACATGCACCGCTTCGAGGAGCCGGTCTTGATGACCACCGGCGTCGGCACCACGATGCTGCAGGGCAACTGCGATTCCGCGTTCTACGGGCCGTTGACCGGCTACTCGGACTATTCGTGTTTCGACCGAAGCCGAAGCCTGATGAACCTGGACATGGACGCCAGCGAGCGGGATCTGGTCGCTCGGAACATCGCCGGTGACTACATCCAGACTCACCGGGCGAGGCTCCCGGTGGTCGCCGCGGCACGAATCGCCCGCACGTTCGGCTTTTTTCGGCCGGTACAGCAGAGCTTCTTCATCGAGGTCCTGGAGCTGCGAGGCCCGCATTGGGTGGTGTGGGGTGGACTCATCTCGTGGCAGTTGCTGTTGCCACTTGGTATCGCAGGCGTGGTGCTGGCCCGCCGGGAAGGTCAATTGATTGCCCCCGTGATCCTGGTGGCGGGCTCCGTCGTGGCCGCCGTGAGCCTCACCCAGGGGGCGGATCGCTACCGGATGGCGCTCGAACCGCTGATGATCGCGTATGCAGGCTTGGCTGCCGCCCGCTGCCTGGCAGTGGTCGGCCGATCCACTCCCGCAATGGCCGACACCGGCCTCGGTCGCTGGTTGCGGAGGTGGTCGCCGACCCCGGAGCCGCCCGTCGTGGAGCCCCTTGACTCGGAGCCCCTTGACTCGGAGGTGCCGTTGGACGCAACGCCAACGTCGGAGATGGTGGGTACAGCGTGACCAACCTGGCGGTTCGGGTCATCGGTGCGGACCGGCCGGGTATCACCGCCGATCTCATGTCCACGCTGGCAGCGCTGGAGGCCGACCTTGAGGACCTTGAACAGGTGCTGGTTCGTCAGCGGCTTATTCTGGCGGCGGTGGTGGCCACGGATCGGCCCGACTCGGTTCGTCGGGAGCTGGCGGCATTCGGCGCGCGTCACGGCTTGTCAGTTCAACTGGATGAGGTGGCCGACGCCGGTACCCAACCTGCGGAGACCCAGATCGTCACCGTGCTGGCGCCCACGATCACCGCGGCGGCGTTGGAGATCATCACCGACACGCTGGGGTCGCTCGGAGCCAATATCGATCGCATCGTTCGGCTGGCCCGATATCCGGTCTACTGCTACGAGCTTCGGGTGTCCGGCGCCGATGCCGAGGGCATTCGCTCGGCGGTGACCGCGGCAGGGGCCGCCGCCCGCGTGGACGTCGCCGTACAGCGGGAGACCCTCGGGCGTCGAGCGATGCGCCTCGTGGCCTTTGACGTTGACTCCACCCTGATCCAGGGTGAGCTGATCGACGAGGTGGCCAAGGAGGCCGGCTGCGGGGCTGAGGTCGGGGCGCTCACCGTGGCTGCAATGGCCGGTGAGTTGGACTTCGAGTCTGCGCTTCGGGCTCGTGTGGCGTTGCTGAAGGGGCTCGACGTGAGCGTGCTGATGCGGATCGCCGCCGAGGTGCCGTTCACACCGGGTGCCCGCACGCTGGTTGCGACGCTGAAGCGGCTTGGTTTCGATGTGGTGGCCTTTTCTGGTGGGTTCTCGATGATGACCAACATCGTGGGGGAGCGGCTTGGCCTTGATGCCACGCACGCCAACGATCTGGAGGTCATCGATGGTCGGCTCACCGGTCGCCTTGAGGGCCGGGTGGTCGACCGGGCCCGAAAGGGCGAACTGCTGGCCGAGTTGGCCGGCCGGGCCGGCATACCGTTGGCTCAGACGGTGGCGGTGGGCGACGGCGCCAACGACCTGGACATGCTGGGCCGGGCGGGGCTGGGAATCGCGTTCAATGCCAAAAAGGTTCTGCGAGATGTGGCCGATGCAACCATCTCGGTGCCCTATCTCGACGTGGTGCTGTTCCTGCTGGGGGTGGGCCGCAGCGATGTGGAACGCGAACAGCTCACCCGTGCCGACCCCCCGAAGGCCGTCGAATGAGCCGATGACCGGATCGGCGCCTGTACGCTGCTCCTCGACCGGGAGGGCAATTGAGTTTCGTTGACACCTATCTGAATGAAACACGGACGATCGTCGAGCGACTCGACGGGTCTGCCATCGAGGCGGTTGCAACCACCTTGGCAGCTGTTCGCGACGGCGGGGGCCGCCTGTTCATCCTTGGGGTCGGCGGCTCGGCAGGGCACGCGTCGCATGCGGTCAACGACTTCCGCAAGTTGTGCGGGTTCGAGGCCTATGCGCCAACCGACAACGTGTCCGAGCTGACCGCCCGCATCAACGACGATGGCTGGGCCGGTGTGTTTGCCGGATGGTTGGCTGGGTCCCGCCTGGGCCCGGCCGATGGATTGTTGATCTTCAGCGTGGGGGGTGGTGACCGGGAGCGGGGCGTCTCGGCCAACCTGGTCGAGGCGATCGATGCGGCGGTCGCCGTCGGCGCTTCGGTAAGCGGCATCGTCGGTCGCGACGGTGGAGAGACCGCCAGGCGAGCGGATGCCTGCGTGATCATTCCTACCGTCGAGGACGCACGCGTGACTCCACATACCGAGGGGATGGCGGCGGTGGTGTGGCACCTCCTGGTGAGTCATCCCAAACTGCAGACTCGGGCCACCAAATGGGAGTCGCTCCGTGGAAGCTGAAGGCAGCGAGGTCGGCGGCTCCTGGTGCGTGGTTGGCGGGGCCGGATTTATCGGATCCCACCTGGTGGAGCGCCTTTTGGGCGAGGGGAGGGCCCAGCGCGTCGTGGTGCTCGACAACCTCTCTTCGGGCAGCCGCGAGCAGCTCGGGGCTTCGCTCCACGACGAGCGGGTGAGCCTGGTCGTCGGCGATTGTGGCGACCCCTCGGTGACGGTCCCGGCACTCGCGGGCATCGACGTCGTCGTGCATCTGGCATCCAACCCCGACATTGCCCGGGCGGTCACCGAGCCCGAAATCGACTTCGATTCGGGTACCAGGCTGTCCAACACCGTGGTCGAGGCCTCACGTCGAAATGGAGTTGGCACGGTGGTCTACGCGTCGGGCAGCGGTGTGTACGGCGACCTGGGTGACTTCGAGATTCCGGAAGACCACGGTCCGCTCAGGCCGGTGTCCACCTATGGGGCATCCAAGCTCGCCGGTGAGGCCCTGGTGTGCTCCTATGCCCACATGTTCGGACTCCGTGGCCGGGCGTTTCGGTTTGCCAACGTGGTCGGCCCCCGCCAGACCCATGGTGTGGGCTACGACTTCCTGGCGAAGCTCGGCCGATCGCCGGGGCTGTTGGAGATCTTGGGCGATGGTCGGCAATCCAAGTGCTACATCGCAGTCGAGGACGTTCTGGATGCCATTCTGGGAGTTTTGGACGCCAACGACCACCGTCCCTACGAGGTCTACAACGTGTCGACGGATGACGCCTTAAGCGTGGACGACATCGGGCGCGCAGCGTGCCGAGCTTTGGGATTGGACCCGGCAGCGGTCACCTTTGCGCACACCGGCGGTCGAGTCGGCTGGCGGGGTGATGTGCCGGTGGTCCGCCTCGACACCTCAAGAATCCGGGGGACGGGTTGGCAACCGAAGCGGACGTCGGCCCAGGCCATGGACTGGGCCTTGGCATCGATGGGCGGCGCTCAAACGGGCTAGCGGCCGGGTCGAAGGGCAAAGCAGACGCTTGGCCAAGAACCGCACAGGGTCACGACGCCTCGTTCACCCAGTAGGTCAAAATCTCAACCCCATCGACGTTGTAGGAGTCGACGCGTGACCAGAGATCCTTCTCGCGCGCCGGGATGAGCCTTCGTCCCAGCTGACGGTCTGAGATGGTCTCGACGTACACCCGATCCTGACCTGGCTCGGTCTCAGGACAGCTGAGCTCGTCCCCCCAAAAGCTTGGTTGACATTGGACGTAGCGCGAGCTGTCGCCCTCGTAGCGCTTATCCAACCACTCCTTCGCTTCGAACGGCTCTCCGCTCCAGGTCACCAGCACCTGACCCTCGGCCTCGCTGAGTCCACCGAGCGCCTCGTTGTAGTAGATGGAGGCACGCTGCCCGCTTTGGATCGTGTGGTACACGAGCCCCGTCCCGAGCACCAGGGCGAGCGGAACGATCCAAACGATCGATGTCCGTCTGAATTTTGACCGCGCCCAGTACCCGAAGACGAGGTCGAAGGACACCCCGATGAGGAAGGCTATTCCGACGAGGAGGACGGCCGAGTAGCGATCGATCTTCTTCGCCGAGAGGCCGAGTAACAGCGACTGAGAGGCAATGAATGTGGCGATGAGCAACCACCGCCTGTCCACCCTGCGGAGAAGGAGGGGGAGTGGGATGAGGCACAAACCAAGGAACGACCAAGGCGTCATCCTGAAGCCGAGCACGTAAAACGAGAAGTACCAGGGGGGATCGGAGCTGTAGCGGCCTCGGAAGAACTGTCCGTGTCCCAACTCGGCCAGCTTGGCCGATGAGCGCAGCGCGCCAACCTGTCGGGCCGGATCCGCCACCATGCCCGGCCAAAGTGCGAAAAACGTGACCATGGCGACAGCAACGCCGATGAAAACCCGACGTGCCGTCGGCCCGCGGAGCAGGGCCACAAACCGCTTCACGAGTCTTTTTGGTGCGGTTGGGTTGCCCCACTCTTTGAACAACGCCCAGCCCACACAGACCGCAGCCGCCGGAACCAGGCCCACTGCCGTCAGTTTCGTCAGGATCGCCAGCCCGAACGCAACACCCGCCAGCCCGGCAAAACGGGAGGGCTCCTCTTCCTTGCCGAACAGGGAGAGCGACCGGCACAGGGCCACATAGGCGATCATCGACAGGTAGGCGATGAATGCGTCCGTGTGGAACATTCCGTTGAGTGCTGCAAGGAACGGCTCGCCGGCGATGAGAACAGCACCGATGCCCGCAGCCATTTCGCCAAACGGCTTCCTGCAGAGTTGCCAGAGACCGAGGAGCAGCAGGGCGTTGAGCAGCGCCATCACGATGTGGACACTTCGGCGGTCTGGGCGTTCGCGGTCCTTGACGCAGGCCTGCAACGCGTCCGGTGCAGGGTCACGAACGACACACTCGTAGAGCAGCACACCCGTGCCAACCCACATGGTCGTCACCCCCGGCATGGTGATTGATTTCCCGGTGTCGGCGTCGTTGACGGGAAACGCGGTCATCAGCCGTGGTTGGCCGGTGACCAGCCCGGTGGCGAACTGTCGAGACCGGCCCGCCCAGAGCGTCTCGTCGATCTGAGTCGACCTTGCGGCCGTCTGGAGCGACCCCAACAACGACAGGAGCACCAAAACGGCGCCACCAAAACCGACCCGCCAGCGGCGATTTCTGCAGATCTTGACAAACCGGTTTGACCGGTGCACCTGGGGGTGGTCGGTGGTCGTCGACTCAGGGGGGGCGATGCTTGCCTCGCTTGCTGGACAGGGGTGGCTCAGGGCGTCAGCTTATCGCCCCACTTCTGGTTGACAGCCTTGGGAACCGGTGGTGGCTGCCGATACGGTCTGCACCATGGCCAACGCTCTCAACCGCTTGGACGGTACCGCCCATCTGGATGCACCAGAGGTCTTTGCAGACGGTGCCGACCTTCCCACACTGATTCAGCTTGCCGGTGACCCGCGCGTCAGTGGGTTCACCACCAATCCAACCCTCCTGCGAAAGGCGGGGGTGACCGATTATGAGAGCTTTGCACGAAGCGCTCTCGAAGTGGTGGGCGGGCGACCGATCTCCTTCGAGGTGCTCGCCGACGATCTTGACGAGATAGGGCGCCAAGCTCGATTGTTGGCCGGCTGGGGTGACTCGGTCTTCGTCAAAATCCCCGTGATGACGACCGATGGCACTTCCACACACCAGGTGGTGGCCGACCTCGCGGCTGACGGTGTGCAATTGAACGTCACGGCGCTGATGAACGTCCGGCAGGTTGCTGTGGTGTCGGCGGCGCTGGCCGGTGGACCTCCCAGCTACATTTCCGTCTTCGCCGGTCGTGTGGCCGACGCGGGACGCGACCCCATGCCGATCATGTCTGCGGCAGTTGCGATGCTCGACCCGGAACCCTCCCAGCGACTGATCTGGGCGAGCCCGCGAGAGGTGTTCAACTACGTGCAGGCCGCGCAGGTTGGATGCCACGTGATCACGATGACGTCGGATCTCATCGAGAAGCTCGCGACGATTGGGAAGGATCTCGATCAGTTCTCTCTGGACACGGTGACCATGTTTCGCAACGATGCCGTGGCGTCGGGGTTCATCCTGTAACCAGGTCGGGTTCAGGTCAACTACTGTTTCGCCGGCACTCGGTTGAAGGACGGCGATGGATACACCAGAGCGAACAATGGAATCAGAAGCGAACGAGCCCAGGCCGGTCGATCCGCCGCCAGAGGGTGCCAACCAGGATGAGGCGTTGACGTCCAGCGAGAAGCGGTTGCTCCTCGGGCTCGCGGTTGCGGGTGCGGTCATTCTGCTCGTAGTCGTCCTGGTGAACTTCGTGGGCGGTGGCTCGTCCGACGATTCCAGCCCGTCCGCCGATTCCGCGCCTTCAGGCCAGCCCGACCCCAAGGCGTTCACCGGCGACGGCGCCATAGCTGCCACCCCGTCACAACTTGCACCGGCCGCAACTCCCGTGGTGGACGACCTGGATCGCGACACGCTCAAGGGCGGGCCGCTGTCCTGGTCGGTGGTGGGCGAGGGCGATTGGCAACCGGACAACGGAGAACTGGTGACCGACACCGAACCGGTGGGTGCGAGCCCGATGGCCGTCGTCGAGATGCCGACCAAATTCGGTGAGGATTGGCGATTCTCGATCGTGGTGGAAAAGCCATCCGACAATGCCGGATTGGTTTTCGGGGTGGAGGACGCCGAAAATTACTGGGAACTGACGTTCAACTCCACCTACGCCGCAGCAGCGGTGAATCACGTGAGGGATGGTGAGAGCAAAGGGGTTCAGGTGATCGGCCCGACGGAATTTGGCCGAGGTGTCTCCTGGCAGGTCCAACACGAAGGCGACACCGTCACGCTGGCCTCCGAGGGTGAGCCGTTCTTTGCGGTGTCCGATCCGTCGCTGGAGGAATCGAGAAAGGTCGGGGTCATTGCCACCTCCGGCGCCCCGGCAACGTTCTCCTCACCTCAGATTGCTGCTCTCGAAGGCTCGTGATGAGCCCAGGAGTGGCGCACGGTCACCCGGGTGGTGGCCGCGGGCTTGCCGGGCCCAAGGAGGCGGGCATTCGCTTGGCGAAGGGCTCGGTGCTCTGGTTGCGCGATCGTCGCCGGCTCGAGCGGCTCCTGGCCAAGGTGGTGGTCGATGGGTCCAGGTCCCGCTACTCCCACCGTCTGCTGGCTCCAACCGCCACGCTGTCACCGTGGTATGACGACGAGGCATTCCTCGCCGTGTACGAGGCGGTGACCGATCACACCCTCGTTGACATCTACCGGTGCTGGGATCTGTGGAGCGGCCTTGCCCAGGTGGCCGATCTCCCAGGTGATGTTCTGGAGGTGGGTGTCTGGCGCGGGGGCACCGGGGTCCTGCTGGCGGAACGCAGCCGCCAACTCGGCCTGGACGCAACCGTGATTCTGGCCGACACCTTTGAGGGAGTGGTCGGCGCCGGGGACCAGGACCCGTGGTACGAAGGGGGCGAGCACGCCGACACGTCCGTCGAGGTGGTCGAGTCGTTGAAAGCTCGGTTCCCAGGGGTCAGCGCCAGCCTGGCGGTGGGCCGGTTTCCCGATGACACCGGTGCGGCGTGGGCCGGGAGTTCCCTGCGGTTGGTTCACATCGACGTCGATGTCTACTCGTCGGCCCTGTCCACGCTGAAGTGGGCCTGGCCCCGTTTAGGGGTCGGTGGGCTGGTCATCTTTGATGATTTCGGTTCGTACGAATGCGAAGGCATCGCAACGCTTGGTATGCAGCTCATGTCGGCTGCCGGCAGCGTGTTGCGTGGAATCACGAACCTGAACGGGCACCTCACCGTGGTGAAGGTCGCCGACGAACCGCTTCCGGACCTGTAGCACCGCGGCATCGCCCGGTTTCCGTAGTGGGCGCGGCTCCAACGGACCGGTTATCGACGCCGTGTGGCAGCGAGCGCATGCAGCAGCAGGGTGAAGGCAAAGGTGGCGAAGCACGTCACACCGAGCGTGAGTCCTGCAATGGCCAGGTGAGCCACCGGCAGGTCGCCCTTGGTCAGCGTGAAGTCGCGGGTGACGTAGCGCACCAGGAGGGGCAATGTGGCCAGCGCCCCCAGCACGCCCCCGACCATCGTCGAACCGACGGTGCGCGTGTAGCGGTAACGCCTCAGCAGACGTTGGGTGGTCATGCCCCGACGGTCGTAGATCACCCGGGCCAGCAGGCCCAACTGGTAACTGAAGATGCCCAGGGTGCTGACCACGAGCCCAAAGATCATCGTCGTCGTGGTGAACGTGACGCCCGCGACGGTGAGCGGACCCGCCACCAACGGAACAGTGAGCAGCAGTCCGACGACCAACGCCGCCAGGCCGGGGCGAACCAGGAAGAAGTCGGCCCCGTGGATGAACATGGCCTTCAGGTTGATCCAGGCTGCCGCAAACGGGCTGAACCAACCGGCGCGCTTGTGGTGGCTGACCCGGCCTTCGGCGTCCTTGAGGAACCTCACCGGCACCTCCTGGGTGCGTAGCCCCAGGTGCACCGACTTGATCACCATCTCCGACGCGTACTCCCAGCTCTGGGACACCAACTGCATTCGCTCGAGCGCGTCGAGGGTGAGACCCCGCATGCCGCAATGGATATCGGAGAAGTCCGAGTTGTAGAGCAGGTTGAGAATCCAGGTGGTGAAGGGGGTACCAAAGTAGCGGTGGAGCGCGGGCATGGACCCGTCCTCGATGGTGCCCTTCCAACGGCTGCCCATGACGAACTCGCAATCGTCCTGAAATGCGTCGATGAACGGCGCCAACAGGCGGAAGTCGTAAGTGCAGTCGGCGTCGCCCATGATGACCCAAGGTGCTCTGATCACGGCGATGGAGTCCAAATAGGCCCGGCCCAGGCCGCGCTTGGGTGTGCGCAGCACCCGTGCGCCGCCGGCCACGGCGATTTGGGGGGTGTCGTCGTCGGAGCTGTCCACGATCAGGATCTCGCCGCGGACGCCGGCATCGGCAAGGCCCTGGTGGCACCAGGCGACGAAGGTCTCCATGGTGATCGCCTCGTTGAGGGCCGGAATGACGATTGACACCTGTGGTTCGACCACGTCATCGACTGGAATCCACACCTCCAGCGCTGGGTCGTCGGGATGGTGCTGCACGGTGTGAGGCGGCGCCGGGTGCGTGGAGGTGCTCATTGTGATGACGATGCTGACAGGATCAGCGGTCGCCCGCCAGTAACGCCGCCTCGAGGCGGTCGATGCCCTCGGGCGTACCCACCTCGTCGTAAGGGCGGCTGACCTCGAAGGGTGCCACCAAACCGCGTGCCGACCAGGCCGCCACAGCGTCGGCGAGGTCCAGGTGGGGCGTCGCGGTCCCGTCGTCCAGACCGGCGATCAAATGACGGCTGATCACGCTGATGCCGTAGTCGATGTGTGTTCGTTCGGGTTGGTTCTGGGCGACTCCCTGACCCTTGGCGTAGCGCAGTCGATGCTCGTCCAGCGACACATTCGAGGCCTCCCGGCCGTTGCTGTTCTCGATGATGGCCATGGTCGCCGGTGCTCCGTTCCGAGCGGCTTCATCCCACAGGCTGCCCAGGTCAAGCCGAAGCCAGCTGTCGCCGTACAGCACGCAGAACCTCTCCTGCAGCAGACCGCGACGATGCGCCAACACCAGTGCCCCGCCGGTTCCCGGCCGCGGCGAGGTCGCGCCTTGGACGCCGTCATCGCTGTAGGTGATCGAGAGGCCGAACCTTGACCCATCGCCGAGTTCGGCGCGAATCTCGTCACCCAGGTGTCCGACGCACTCCACCACGTCGGTGACGCCTTGAGTGCGCAGCCACTCCAGTTGGCGATGAGCAAAGGGTCGGCCGAGCACGTCCACCAGGTGTTTTGGGCGCGAACGCCCAAGGTCGCCGAGCCGGGTGCCCAGCCCGCCGGAGAGAATCACGCATTGTCGGCGGTTCACCCTGTTGCCACGCGTTTGGCTTGGGAGCAACGTTTCCGATCGATCGGTCATGTTCCTCCCGCCCTGCTCGGCATCAACCGGCCGTCAGGACGGTGCACCCCAGGTGATCAAACCGAAATCGGAGTTCCCCCAGACCCTCGGCCCGCATCGCCCGACGAACCCGGTTGGGCTCGGGCGCATACACCAGAAGAAATCCGCCTGCACCCGCCCCGACCACCTTGCCGCCCAGTGCGCCTGCAGCTCGAGCGGTCTCGTAGTGATGATCGATGTCGGCGTTGGACATCCCAGACGTGCGGGCCCGCTTGGCCTCCCAGTGCTCATGCATCAGCTCTCCAAAGGCGGCGGTGTTGCCGCTGAGCAGCGCCTCGGAGATCTCATCACCCAGGGCTTTGGTGTGGTCGAGATTGGCCAGCATCTTTTCGTCCGCCTCCACGGTGCGGCGGTCCTGGTCGGCCAGCATGGCCGAAGCGGCCCGTGAGTAGCCGGTGAAGAACAGCAGCAGGTGCTCCTCCAGATCGCCAAGCGTGTCGTCGCTGACCCCAAGGCGCCGGGCATCGACGCTGTCGTCGGGGTGGAAGTCAAACGAGGTGACCCCCCCGTAGGCGGCGATGTACTGGTCCTGCTTGCCGACCGGCCCCTTGAGGTGATCGATCTCGATGGCACAGGCCTGCTCGGCCAGCGCATCGGTCAACACGGCTTCGTGACGGTGCGCGTACAAGGCCCGCAACAATCCCACGGTGAACGACCCGGAAGAGCCCAGACCGGTACCGGCGGGAATGTCGGCCATCGAGACGATCTCGACACCCGGCGGAATCTGATGGAGCCCCAGCGCGGTGCGCAGGATGTCGTGGTCGATGTACGCGATGTCCTCCACCCGCTCGATGGTCGAGTACTTCAACAGGTAGTCGTCAGTGAACGTGGGATTGATCGAGATGTACACGTAACGGTTGATGGCCGCCGACACCAGCCGTCCGCCCCGCTGCCGGTAGTAGCTGGGAAGGTCGGTTCCACCGCCGCCCAAGGAGATGCGGAGGGGCGTGCGGGTGATGATCATCGGCGACGATGATACCGCCACACCGAGGGGAAGTACCGTGGGAACCATGTCGATACGTGTAGGTGTGTTCGGGGCCGGTGGCCGCATGGGGGCCACGGTGTGTCGGGCCGTGGCGGCCGACCCCGACCTGGAACTGGTCGCTGCGGTCGACCCCCTCCACGCAGGCTTGGACCTCTCCGCGGTGGCAGGTCCGGAGGCGGGCGGGTTGCAGGTGGCCCACGACGCAGATGCGCTTGCCGATGCCGGTGCCGAGGTGGCGGTCGACTTCACTCACCTGGAGGCCGCCAAGGCCAATCTGGCGTGGCTTGCCGACGCCGGCATTCATGCCGTGGTCGGCACCACCGGCTTCGACGACGACGACCTCGCCCGGTTTCGGGCCGGATTCACCCGGTCGAACTGCGTGATCGCACCCAACTTCGCCATCGGCGCCATCTTGATGATGCGCCTGGCCGCCGATGCCGCCCCGTACTTCGAGACCGCCGAGGTGATCGAGTACCACCATGACAACAAGGTGGATGCCCCGTCGGGCACGGCCATGTTGACCGCCGAGCGGATCGCCGATGCGTCGTCGGACTGGGCGGAGGATCCCACCCGCACCACGGTGGTCGAGGGCGCTCGCGGAGGCGAGGCCTACCCGGGCGTCCGCATCCACTCGGTGCGGATGCGGGGCATGGTGGCCCACCAGGAGGTGCTGTTGGGCACCACCGGCCAGACGCTCACCATCCGTCACGACAGCTACGACCGCACCAGCTTCATGCCTGGCGTGGTGCTGGCCGCCAAGGCCATCGGCGACCATCCCGGCCTCACGGTGGGCCTGGACACGCTGCTCGACCTGTAGCGGTCAACCCACCGAGCTGTGGTCGGTCAGCCCGCTGACGGGTCCGAACCCGGCTTCAGGTCCTCGGCGCTGCCGGCCAGCCGCTTCACCTGCACCACCGTGTACACCGCCAGCACCACCAACATGATGCGCGTGAACCAACTCTGATACCTGACGATTGCGTCCACCACCTTGTCGAGCTGGTCGGCGAACACGGCCGCCATGAGGCGGATCAGCGCGAGGCGGGTGAGCGTGCCGGCGATGTTGAGCGTCCAGAACAGCCTCGGCGGCATGCGGATCACCCCGGCGGCAAGGCACACCGGGTTGTTGGGGGCGATGAAGGTGAGCACCGCCAGGCTGCGATGGGCGCTTGGGTTGGCTCCGCTGGTCAGCTCGGTGAGCCAGTCTTTGGCGCCCGGGTACAGGTCGGTGCCCCAACGAACCGCCTGGTTTCGGTAGCGGGCGCCCAATGCGTAAAACAGCGGGTCGGGCGCCAACAGGCGCAACAACGGCACGGTAAAGAACAGCCATTCTGGAATCCGTCCTGCCACGGTCAGCAGGATCTTGTTGGTCGAGTTGAACGCCAGCAGCAGCACAGGCCGAGTGTCCACCCAGCGCGCCAGGTTGATCGTCCCGATGTTGTTGGCGGCGATCATCAGTCCGATGGCCACGAAGACGCCAATCAGCGCCCCTCGGCTGAACGGGGCAATTGGCGGGTGGTCCTCGAGTGGGTGATGCTCCGGCTGTTGAGGTTCGACCGGGCGATCTTCGGAAGGGTCAGCAGGGGGTGGGGTGATCTGCGCACGCTACCGGCCAACGCCGAGTCCGTGTGCCCGGCGCCGGGTCAACCCAGGTCGCTGAAGGCCACGACGTCGGCCAGGTTGACCCACTCGCTCCAGGAGCGCACCGATTCGCCGCGATCAAAACCCGGACCTCGTGTCGACGTGATGCCCACCAGGTGGTCGCTCACCGTGGTGGCGATCCCGACAAGGTCGCCGCCGTCGCTGGTCCAGAGTTGAATCGTCGCACGACTGGTCGACACCTGGGACAGCCACGCTCGCAGGGGTGAGGCATCGTCGGGGTCCTGCTGCCCGCCGGGTGGGGACTGCGCCCCCGGGCGCCCACCATCGCGTACCGCAAGGCGAACCAGGCCGGTGTATAGGACCCGGGTGTGTCGCAGCGGTCCGGCCCCGGCCGGCGATTCCAACGTCAAGGTCCAACGGTCGGCGGCCACCGCCACACCTGCGATGACGGTCCCGGCCGCCAGATGGGCACGCACCGCCAGGCGGCGCTCGGCGGCATCGCGACCCCGACCCAGCAGGTCGACCGACGAATCGAGACGCAACTGCTCCTGACGCCGTGCCCTCCGTTCGGACAAGGCTGTCTCCACCGGATCGGGGACGTCGTCCATGGGATCATGCTGCATACCGCAGCGGCCCGTGTCAACGTCCCGGCCGGGCCGGCGCCGGGATCCGACCCCGCCCCCGAGAGTTGGGTCGGGCCACGGTTTCCGCCATCGCGGTGATACTCGGTGATCCCATGTTCGAGGGCGCATCTATGCTGGCCTCACCACAAACGCAGCACCGACCACGAAGAACCTGGGTCTATGACCGAGCCGCAACCAACCACATCCCCTCAGGTCCCAGGCACGACGCTCACGACGGGCGGCTCCCTCGACGCGCCCGGCGCGACAGGCGAGGCCGTGATGCGGATACCCGCCAACCACCTGATGGGCACACTGTTGGGCCCGGCGGACGAGTTTCTCGACGTGATCGAGCAGGCATTTGCCGGGACGGCGGTGCACGTGCGGGGCAACGAGGTGTCTGCGAGGGGGCCCGAAGCCGTCAACGTGGCACGGTTGTTCGAGGAGTTGTTGGTGGTGGCCGAGGCCGGGCAGCGCATCGATACCGGGGTGGTGCGGCGCACCATCGACATGGTGCGTGCCGACGAGGCGCCGTCGAAGGTGTTGACCTCCACCGTGCTGCGCCGCAACGTGGGCGGCAATGTGCGGCCCAAGACGGCCGGCCAGAAGCGTTACGTCGACGCCATATCCAACAACCTGGTCACCTTTGGCATCGGACCGGCCGGTACGGGCAAGTCGTGGCTGGCAGTGGCCACCGCCGTGCAGGCCTTGCAGGCCAAGGTGGTGGACCGCATCGTGTTGACCCGTCCGGCGGTGGAGGCAGGGGAGCGGCTGGGCTTCCTCCCCGGTGATCTGATGGCCAAGGTCGACCCCTACCTGCGTCCCCTGTACGACGCCTTGCACGACATGGTGGGTGCCGAGGGGGCGGCCCGTCTGCTGGAGCGGGGCACGGTGGAGGTGGCGCCGCTGGCGTTCATGAGGGGCCGCACGCTGAACTCCAGCTTCATCATCCTGGACGAGGCACAGAACACCACGCCCGAGCAGATGAAGATGTTTCTGACCCGCATCGGATTTGGGTCGAAGGCGGTCATCACCGGTGACCGCACCCAGAAGGACGTGGCCACCGGGCGGTCCGGCTTGGACGGGTTGGCCGACGTGCTGACCGACATTGACGGGTTGGCGTTTGTTGAGCTCACTCGGCGGGACGTGGTTCGCCACCGCATCGTGGCCGAGATCGTCGACGCCTACGAGCGCGCCGATGCACGCGCGCAGGCTCCTTCCCCAACCCAGCAGCCCCCGGCCCAGGGGGCACGTGATCGACGCGGCTGACCGTGGTTCCGGCGCTGCGTGGTCGGCCGCCATCCGCGTCGAGATTCAGGATCAACGGGCTGATTCGACCCCGTTGCCGGTGGAAGCTCATCGCCTGGCCGAGCTGTTGGTTGCAACGCTGAACGACGCAGGCGTGCCAGGTCCAGCCCGTGTCGACCTCACCCTGGTCGATCCGGACACGATCGCGGTCCTCAACGCCGAACATCTCGGAGGTGAGGGGCCCACCGACGTGCTGAGCTTCCCGCTGGACCCGTTCCCGGACGATTCAGTGAGCGGGGACGGGTGGCCGGACACGTCGGCGGAGGCCGCAGCGGAGTCTGACACCGCGCCTCTCCGCATGGTCGGCGACGTGGTGATCGCCCCGGAGGTGGCCGCGTCGCAGGCTGACGGTCATGCCGGGAGTCCGGCGGATGAACTGGCGCTACTCGTGGTACACGCCGGGCTGCACCTGGTGGGCCACGATCACGCCGAGGCCGAGGAGGCAGCGGCCATGGTGGCAAAGGAGCGGGCGCTGCTGGCCGGGTGGTGGGGCCCGTTGGCGGCCGACCCGTGGGCCGCCGGGGCCATCGAAACCGAGCATCGCCGATGATGGCGATGTCCGTCGGTACCGGCGATTGGCTGCTCGTCACGTCGGTCGGGATGCTCATCGTGAGCATCTCGGTGCTGGCGTGGGCGGAAACGGCCATCGGCCGCACCAGTCGTGCCCGGGCGGCGGCCATGGTGGATCAGCTCGGCGGCCCCCGGGCCGAGCGCCTGCTTCGACTGGCCTCGGCGCCCGAGCGCTACGTCAACGTCATGTTGTTGCTGCTGTTGATGCTGCAGCTGATTGAGGCCACGCTCGTCGGGGTGCTTGGCGCCCGCTTGTTTGGACCCGGTGGATTGGTGGCGGCTTCGCTGCTGAACGTGGTGCTGGTGTTCGTACTGGCCGAGGCGGCACCCAAGACCTGGGCGCTCGAGCATCCCTCCTCGGCGCTGCTTGCCGCCCCGCTGGTGGAGGCGCTGGCGGGCTTTCCCCCGCTGCGATGGCTGTCCAGGTCACTGATCGGCATGAGCAACGTGGTGCTTCCGGGCAAGGGTCGGCGTGAGGGTCCGTATCTCTCCGATGAGGAGATCGTGCACTTCGCCACCGAGGCGCTGGAAGCCGACGTCATCGAGGAGCACGAACGCGACATGATCGAGTCGGTGTTGGACTTTGGTGACACCCTGGTGCGCGAGGTCATGGTGCCCCGCCCCGAGATGGTGACCGTGGCGGGCGACACCTCGCTGGATGAGGCAATCGACCTCGCGTTGCGCCGTGGGTTGACCCGCCTACCGGTCCACGACGGCGACGCCGACAACATCGCCACCGTCATGAACATCAAGGATGCGATGCGACGGGTACGCGAAGGTCGGGGCGGCGACTCGGTGTCATCGGTAGCGGCGCCGGCGCTCCTGGTTCCGGAGCTGATTGCAGGCAACCGGGTGTTACCCCAAATGCGGCAGGCCCGCACCCACATGGCGATCGTTTTTGACGAGCATGGGGGTACTTCCGGCCTGGTCACCATGGAAGACCTGTTGGAGGAACTGGTGGGTGATATCGAGGACGAGACCGACCGCCTCGAACCCCTCGCCCGCCGTCGCGATGACGGCTCGGTGATGTTGCGGGGCTCGCTCAGCATTGACGACGCCAACGAGTATTTGGAGACCTTTCTCTCGGATCATCCCGAAGAGGCTCTACCCGAGGGCGACTGGGAGTCGGTGGGCGGGCTCATCGTCGAGCAGCTGGGCCGGCCGTCCGTCGTCGGCGACGAGGTGCTCGCCGGTGAGCTTCGACTCACGGTGCAGGAAATGCGTGGACGGCGGATCATGTGGGTGTTGGCGGAGGCCCCGGACGAGACCGAAACCGACGGCAATGGACACCACAACGATGAACGGAACCAACACGATGCCTGACCACGACACCGATCAGCCTGCGGAAATGCGCTCGGGCTTCGTCGCGCTGGCGGGGCGCCCCAACGTGGGCAAGTCGTCGCTGACCAACGCGATCGTGGGTCAGAAGGTCACGATCGTGTCGCCACGGCCCCAGACCACGCGCCACGAGATTCGGGGCATGCTCACCCGGGTCGACGCCCAACTGGTGTTGGTGGACACGCCTGGTGTGCACAAGCCCAAGACCGCCATGGGGAAGCGCCTGAACCGCACCGCCACCGAGGCCAGGGAGGACACCGATGCCACCGTCTTGGTGGTGGACGCATCCAAGGGGGTTGGGGGCCCGGGTGACGCCCGGCTGATGGCGGCCATGCCCGACGACGTGATCGTGGCCATCAACAAGATCGACCGCCTGCCCCAGGAGCAGGTGTTGGCGGCCATCAAGAACGCAGCCGCGTTGGCGAAGCGCTTCGAGAAGGGGGCGGTCGAGATCTTTCCCATCTCGGCCCGAACCAACAAGGGTGTGCCCGAGCTGACCGAGTATCTCATCGGGCTCCTTCCCCCCGGTCCTCTGTGGTATCCGGAGGATCAGGTGCGCGACTCGACCGAGGGCTTCTGGGTGGCCGAGCTGGTGCGTGAGCAGCTGTTGGCCACCGCCCGTGAGGAGTTGCCGCACTCCATCGCCACCCGCTGTGTCGAGCTGAACTGGCCCTACGTCGAGGTGGAGATCCTCGTCGAGCGCATCAGCCAGAAGGGCATGGTGATCGGCCAGGGCGGAGAGAACCTCAAGCGGGCCGGCATTGGCGCCCGCAGGCTGCTGCCCGAGGGCACCCACCTGGAGCTGAAGGTGAAGGTCAACCGGGACTGGCAACGCAAGGATGCCGAGCTCGACAAGCTGGGCTATTGAGCAGGCCCGTCGCCCCGTCGCCCCGTCGCCTGTAGCGCCCTTTCCGAGTCGCGGACGACCAACGCGTCCTACCGCCCGACACCGGCGCAGCGCCAAACGCACAAGTCCAATCATCGTCATCGACAACGAAGGGGCACAGGCCATGATCACCAGGGCACAACTCGAGGAGGGCAACCTTGTCCTCCGCCGAACCTATGCCGCCGGCATGGATGACGTCTGGGCGGCGATCACGCAGTCCGATCGCCTTGCTCGGTGGTACGGAACCTGGACCGGCGACCCGGAGTCGGGGTCGGTGATGGTCACCATGAACGCCGAAGCCGAGGAGGTCGCCCCGGCCCGCTATGACATCACCGAATGCGACGCTCCCAGGAGGCTGTCGCTCACCTTCGGTGAGGCCGACGTCCGCTGGCGCTTGGACATCGAGTTGAACGGGTCGGACGGGGCGACCACCCTGACCTTTGTCCAGCAGGACATCGATCCGGACCTGGCGACGGACATGGGCGCCGGTTGGGGCTGGTATCTCGACCGCCTCGGCGCCGGTATCGACGGCACGACCCCCCCGACGCTCGATGACTTCGAATCGACCTACCTCGGCGCGTGACGAGGCCGCTTGCATGAATTCAACTTCGATCATGAACGTCACCGGGAACGGGCAGGTCTCGATTCCGGCGGCGACCCGGTCTCGGTGGAACGCGGATCGCGTGGTCGTTATCGATTTGGGCGATCGTGTCGTCATGCGACCCCTTTCAGACGATCCGGTGGGAGACCTGCGCGGCAAGTACAAGGATTGTCTGCCCACCGGCAACCCGATACGCAGCCGCAGCCCGGCCCGAACCCAACTGAATGGTGGAAATGAAACGGAGGTCAGGTGGCACCGTCGCGGATCTCACGGAGGTGGTTGATGACCTCGGCGCGGTCCTTGGTGCGTCGCATCGGCGGAAGTGCCGTAATCAGGTCCCAGCGATAGCTCCTGGCGGTGGCCAGACGCTTGTCGAACACGACGACGACGCCTCGGTCGTTGATTGAGCGAATCAGGCGGCCGGTGCCCTGGGCGAGCAGCGTCGCAGCGCGAGGCACGTCGATCGTCTTAAACGCCGATGACCCGGCCCGCTCCCGGCGGGCGTCCAGCAGCGGGTCGTCGGGGCGGGCGAACGGCAACCGATCGATCGTCACCAGCGACAGCGTGGGCCCCGGCACGTCGATGCCCTGCCAGTAGCCCATCGTGGCGAACAGGCAGGTGGGCTCGTCCTCGCTGAAGCGACGTACGAGCACCGCCTTGGAATGCTGACCCTGGCGGAGCACCGGGAACGGCAGGCCGGGTGCGAGTTCATCGTGGGCCGCGATCATCGCCCGGTGGCTGGTGAACAGCGCCAACGTACGCCCGCCGGCGGCACGGATCAGGCGGTCCAACTCCATGCGCATGGCCTCGGGGTAGCCGTCCTCTCGCACGTCGGGCAGCGAGGTCGCGCAATACAACAGCGCCTGGTGCGCGTAGTCGAACGGGCTGCCTACGTCGAGTACCTCGGTGGACCCCTCCGGCATGCCCAACACCTGTGGCAGGGTGGCCGGGATGGTGGCGGAGGTGAGGATCACGGTCGAGGGGGTGGGCGGCCACTCGTCGTCCTCACCGCCCGGACCATCGCCGAAGCCCCCGCCGAACGCGCCTTCGAAGGCTGGGCCGTTCGTGCCCTCGTCCCGCTCGGCCGGGTCGGGGTTCCAGAGCAATCGGTCCAGGGTGTCGGCGACGGCCAACGGGGCCAGGCGCATGCGGGGTGGGCCCGGGTCGTCGTTCACGAAGCGAACCAGGTCGGCGGAGGGGTCGAGCATCTGGGTGAGGTCCTCGGCCAGCGCCGAGGCCGCCGTCAGGGCGCGGGCCTTGCGGGTGGCGACGTCGGCGCTGGACTCGCCCGGCACCTTGCGCACCGCGGCCATGGCCGAGGCCAGGTGCGCCTGGGCCAGGCTCAGCGTGAGCATGACCGCATCGTCGAGCGTGTCGAGCCGCTCGCCCCGGTGATCTTCCAGATCGTCGCCCAGCCCCCGACTGACCGAATCCAGCTGGGCCACCAGGGCGGGGTCGGACACGATGGCGGCGACGTTGCGGGCAACGGCTGCGAACCGTCCGGCCGTGATCTCGATGCCACAGACCGATGAGATCACCTCCTCGGTGGTGTGAGCCTCGTCCAGGATGGCCACCTCGTGAGGGGGGAGCACCATGCCGTCGGCGGCCAGGTTGAGTCCCCAGAGGTGGGTGTTGACCACCACCACGTCGGCCGAGGCGGCGCGGGATCTGGCCGCCTCGGCGAAGCAGTCCTCGCCGCGGGCGCAGTTCGAGGCGCCGGGGCACTCGCGTGGTCCCACCGAGACGGCGCTCCACGCCGCAACGGAGGGATCGCGCTCCAGTTCGGCCTTGTCGCCCACGCTGGAGGTCTCGGCCCACTCGACCAACCGGGCCAGCTCGGCCTGGGGATCGTCCGCACCATCGTCGAGTTCGAGGGAGCCCTGCGCCAACTGCTCGGTCACCTCGTCCACCCGCTGAAGGCAGGCATAGTTGGACCTGCCCTTCAGCACGGCGAAGCGCACCTTGCGGTTGAGGGCGGTGGCCAGAAACGGCAGGTCCACCTCGGCCAGTTGGTCTTGGAGCGCCTTGGTGGCGGTCGCCACCACCGTGCGCCTGCCCGACAGCACCGCCGGCACCAGGTACGCCAGCGACTTTCCTGTACCGGTGCCCGCCTGCACCACCAGGTGGCGTTCGTCGGCGATGGCCTTGGCCACCGCCTGGGCCATCGTCACCTGGCCAGGCCGTTCCTCGCCGCCACCGGCCAGCGACCCGGTGACCGCCGCCAGCGCGCTCACCACGGGATCGGGCGGCGCCGCGGCGCCGTCGGTGGTGGGGTCAGGCGAAGTCACGGGTCACCAAGCTACCCGGCTTGGATGGAAGGACTCCGAGCCATCCCGACGTTGCGTCGGGAGTCCTACACGAGAACGATCTGGGCCCGAAGACTCTGTGCATCGAGAAGCGTCGCCAGGTCATCAGGGTCGCTGGTCAGCACCTGATCGGACTGGCGCACCTGTAGCGACAAGAGTGCATCCACGACATCGGTGGTGCGGCTGGAGGCGAGCAGCTTGCCGGCGTCCTTGGCCGCTTCCAGGTCGGTGACCTCCACGTGCATCATCGCGAGCGACCTGGCGAGTCGGGCTTGGCGAGCCCCGTCGCGCCAAGCCTGCGCTACGACGGGCGCTGTCGTCACCAGTTCGGCGCCCGAGCGTCGGCCCAGCTCGATGAGCCCGGCCACCCGACGGTCGGCCCGGTCGATCCCGATGAGCGCACCGGCGTCCAGCACCAGCCTCATGCGACGCTGGTCCTGCGAGGCGCCACGTAGGGGACACCTGCTTCATTGGCCAGCTTGACCAACTCGTCCTCGTCGAAGGCCCCAAACTCTTCCTGGTAGTCATCAAGCCAGGCGTCCACCAGCCGGGTCCGGAGCCATGCGCTCATCGCCTCGTTCACCACCGCCGAAAATGATCGTCCCGATGCTTGAGCAATCTGGGCCGCAGCCTCCCGAACATCCGACGGAAGTGACACGGTGACGCGTTCGCTACTCGTGCGCATACGCGCGATCATAATCATGTAAGCACCTCGAACGAAAGGGTTCTTCGGGTGGCAGCGTCAAGGTGTGACTTCGTAACCTGGTGACTGTGCCTACCTGGTGACTGTGCCTACCTGGTGACTGTGAGTTCGGCGTCGAAGCTGAGGTCGCCGCCCCGTCGGGTGTCGTTGTGCACTTCGACGGCGATCGAGTTGGTGCCCTCGCTCAGCAGCGCCGGGTCGATCGGAACCATGGTGGGGTCGCGCTCATCGGCGCCCCACAGGCTGACTGCCGCATAGGTGTCAGCGTTCAGCGGTCCTGGGGGCAGGTTCGATCGCCACACTTCCACGCCGTTGAGGTACACCGCGGCGCCGTCATCGCGGATCACCGACAGCTCGGCCGACGTCACTCGCCGCAGTCCCGGTCGAAGGCCGCCAGGAACGGCTGGTCGTGCCTGGTGGAGCCGGGCCGCGTCGCACCTGGGTGAAACGCCCGCCGGCGAACACCCGATCGCCCACCTCGGCGAAGGCCCACACCGGCGCCGGCCACACGACGTCGGAGCGGTCGCTGAGGCCGGTGTGTACTCCTGCCAACGAGATGTGCTGAAACTTGAGGGTATCGAGCCACTTGCCTGAAAAATGGGCCGTGAGCACCGGGGAGCACGCCCCGGGGAGCACGCCTCGGGGAGTAGGCCCCGGGACCCATCCACTGGCCATGCCGACCCGCGGGTAGGTTGCCCCGATGCCCCTGATCCGCGATTCGGCAGTGGTGGTGCGCACCCACAAGTTGGGCGAGGCCGACCGAATCATTGTTTTGCTCACCGAAGGTCGGGGCCGAATTCGTGCTGTTGCCAAGGGCGTGCGGCGCACGGGTTCCAAATTCGGGTCGCGGCTGGACCCGGGGAGCCATGTGGCCGTGCAGTTGCACGAGGGCCGCAGTGAGCTGTTGATCGTGACCCAGGCGGAACGGATCGACACGTTCTCTGCCACCCGGTCCGACCTGGATCGTCTGGCGGCCGTCGCGGCCACGCTGGAGGTGGCCGAGCAACTGGCCACCGACGGTGGGCGGGACCAGCCGCTGTACCGCAAGACGGTGGGGGTGCTCCGCACCATCGAGCAGCGCCCCGGCCCGTTGGTGGTTCCGGCGTTCTTCCTGCGACTGCTGCAGGCCGACGGGGTGGGTTTTGAGCTGACGAGGTGTGTGAGCTGCGGTGAGGCGGCCGAACTGGTGGCCATCGACCCCTCGGTCGGCGGTGCGCAATGCCGCAGCTGTGCGACCGGCATGGCGCTGTCGGCCGATGCGCTGGCGGTGCTGCGGGCCGTCTCGGAAGGGCGGGTCAACGACGTGCTCGCTGCGGCTCCGGTGGCGGTCGGTGAGGTCGGGCGGGTGGCACAGGTGGCCATGGAGACCCACCTGGAACGCCGACTGCGGGTGCCCGGCGCCACCGGTTGGTAGCTCGGACACCCGCAGTCGGGGAGTTGATTCTGTTGTCAGCCCAAGCTGGGCGACCGATCAGGGGGCGATGGGCTCGCCGCGCAGCTGCTTGTAGATGTGCACGTTGGTCATCCAGCCGATCGGCCAGGTGAAGAAGATGCCGACACAGCAGGCAACGATGCCGATCTGGCCGATGAATCCGGCCAGAATCAAACCGCCAAGTGCGGGCCCAGGATTTGCCTGGACCATCTCAACGCTCTTCTTGATGGCATCGATCGGTTCCAGCTTCTGGTCCAGCTGGACCGTGTATGAAAAGCCGGTGATCACGGCGATGATAATGCCGGGGATGTAGCACAGGAAGGTGCCGATACCGACCGCCAGGCCGAGGATGGCCGACAGGACCAGGTATGGCCCGATGTCGGTCATGTCGGTGAGGTGCTCCATGGTGGGCTTTTCGCCGCGGGTCGCAGCCAGTGCCGCCCTGATCAGGCCGCGAGCGGCAAGACCAAACAAGGCGAACCCGACGATGGTGGTGATCGCATTCAAAGCCAGCGCCAGGATGAAGCTGCTGGTGTTGGATGACACCAGCCCGAGCGCGAAGTTGATGCCGCCCGAAACCAAGATCAGCACGATCATGGGAATCACGGCCAGGATCAGCCAGATGCCGAGGTCTTCCTGGAACTTCTTGAACGCCCACGAGGGTGCAGCCATGACATCGACGGCACCCCCGCCACCCTGCATGCCGCCTGGTGGGGGAGCGAAACCGCCTCCACCGGGTGGAGGCCCGTATCCGCCGCCTGGCGGCTGGCCGGGAGGCGGGCCCTGCGGTGGCATTCCCGGGGGAGGACCCTGTGGCGGCATTCCGGGGGGTGGGCCCTGGGGCACGCCAGGAGGTGGTCCGCCGGGACCCCCTTGGCCGGGTGGTGGTGGTGCGCCGGGCGGCGGTGGAATGTTGCTCATGTGGGCTCCTCCTCGAAGAGCCCACGATACTAACCGTGAGATACCTCATCGCGCCGGATATCTCCTTCCACGTGAAGTCGAACTGCGCTACGCGATGGGTCGGCCGACGGCAGACTCGCCGTCGGGTGCCAACAGCAGTACCGATCCGTCGGCCTCCACGGCCCCGAGCACCAGAAATTCGCTGCGAAATCCCGCGATACGGCGGGTGCCCAGATTGATCACCCCGACAACCCGGCGGCCAAGCAGGGCATCGGCTGCGTAGTTGGTGATTTGCGCAGAGGTCTGGAGCACCCCGATGTCGGGGCCGAAGTCCACCCGCAGCTTCCAAGCGGGCTTTCGGGCCTCGGGAAAGGCCTCCACATCCTGCACCACACCCACCCGCATGTCGATCGAAGCGAAGACCTCGGCACTCACCGGGTGCTTGCGCTGAGGCTGGCGTGGCACTGCTGTCGGCGGACTCATCGCCACAGTCTGCCCGGCTCGACGGCCGGGACGGGGTTGGAATGCCCATCGAGTCCGACTTGGCCGATCGGTCCTTGTAGCCTCGCCGGCCATGGCAAGCACCCCCGAAACTCCCGATGCCGAGTCCTCCAGCCCAGATGCATCTGCGGCGGACTCTGCGCGCTTCGATCAGATCGTCAACCTGGCCAAGCGGCGTGGCTTCGTGTACCCGTCTGCGGAGATCTACGGCGGCTTTCGTTCCACCTGGGACTATGGGCCCGTCGGTGTGCTGCTGCTTCGCAACGTGAAGGACGCATGGTGGAAGTCCATGGTGCAACAGCGCGACGACGTGGTGGGCCTGGACGCCTCCATCCTCACGCCGCCTGCGGTGTGGGAGGCCTCGGGGCACCTGTCCAACTTCACGGACCCGTTGGTGGACTGCAAGGAGTGCGGCCAGCGTTGGCGCCTCGACAAGCTTGACGACCCGAATCAGTGCCCCAACTGCAAGAAGACGGGCAGTTTCACCGAGGCCCGCAACTTCAACCTGATGTTCTCCACCCATGCTGGTCCCGTCGCCGACGAGGGCGCCTTGGCGTATCTGCGGCCGGAGACGGCCCAGGGCATGTTCATGAACTTCAAGAACATCATCAACACCACCCGGGTGCGACCGCCGTTTGGTGTCGCCCAGGTGGGCAAGAGCTTCCGCAACGAGATCACGCCCGGCAACTTCGTGTTCCGCACACGCGAGTTCGAACAAATGGAAATGGAGTACTTCGTGCATCCCGACGATGCGCCGAAGTACTACGAGTACTGGAAGGCGGAGCGCGAGCGTTGGTACCTCGACCTGGGTATGCCCCGGGAGGCGTTGCGCCTGCGTGAACACGAGGAGGACGAACTGTCCCATTACAGCTCGGCCACCGCCGACGTGGAGTACCTGTTCCCTTGGGGCTGGGACGAGTTGGAGGGCATCGCCAACCGGGGTGACTTTGACCTGTTGGCGCACACCAAGCGCTCCGGCGAGCGCCTCGACTGGTTCGATCAGGCAGAAAACGTCCGGTATGTGCCCCACGTGATCGAGCCGGCCGCCGGTGCCACCCGCACCGCGTTCGCCTTCCTGTTGGCCGCCTACGACGTCGAGGAGGTGCGGGGTGAGGAGCGTGTGGTGCTGCGCCTGCACCCACGGCTGGCGCCCTACAAGGTGGCGGTTCTGCCACTGTCCAAGAAGTCGCCGCTGCGGGAGACCGCCCAAACGCTGGCGGCCGAGCTGCGCGACGAGTGGAGCTGCGAGTACGACGAAACCCAGGCCATCGGCCGTCGGTACCGCCGCCAGGACGAACTGGGCACTCCCTATTGCGTCACCGTTGACTTCGACACCGCCGAGGACCAGGCCGTCACCATTCGGGAGCGTGACTCAATGGAGCAGGTTCGGATTCCGCTGGCGGGCGTGGCCGACTGGCTGCGGCCGCGGCTGAAGTGATGTTGTGACCGAAGTGATGTTGTGACCGTGACAGGCTGAGCCGATGGGCATTGTCGACGAGGACATCGTTCGGGTCCGTCAGGCCACCGACATCGTCGCGCTCATCACCGAACACACCCAGCTGCGCAAGGTGGGCAGCCGCTGGACCGGGCTGTGCCCGTTTCATTCCGAGAAGTCGCCGTCGTTCTCGGTGAACCAGGCCGAAGGCCTGTACTACTGCTTTGGCTGTCGGGTTTCGGGCGACGCCATCACGTTCCTGCGGGAGCTGGAGGGCTTGGACTTCGTCGAGGCGGTCGAACGTCTGGCCGCAAAGTCCGGCATCGCCCTCACCTACACCGACCGGGCCGAGTCGGCCACCCGGCAGAAGCGCCAACGCCTGCTGGCCCGGGTGGAGGAGGCGGTGGAGTTCTACCACCAGCGGTTGAAGACCTCGCCCGACGCGTCGGCTGCACGCTCGTACCTGCGCGGTCGGGGCTTCGATACCGACGAGGTGGAGCGGTATCGCATCGGCTGGGCACCCGATGGCTGGGACGTGCTGTGCAAGGCCCTTCGCCTCGACGGCGAGACCGCAACCGCCACAGGCCTGGGTTTCACCAACAAGGCCGGACGCCTGCAGGACTTCTTTCGGGCGCGGGTGTTGTTTCCGATCTTCGACCCTGAGGGCCATGCGGTGGGTTTCGGCGGCCGCATCATGCCGGGGGAGGAGGGAGCCAAGTACAAGAACTCCCGCGAGAGCGACCTTTACCACAAGAGTCGCCTGCTGTACGGGCTGAACTGGGCCCGTCAGGATGCGGTGCGCAGCGGCCGGGTGGTGATCTGCGAGGGCTACACCGACGTGATCGGGTTTCGCCGGGCAGGGGTGACCGAGGCGGTGGCCACCTGCGGCACCAGCCTCACCGAGGAGCACCTCAAGCTGCTGTCGCGCTACGTCGACAAGGTGGTGCTGGCCTTCGATGCCGACTCGGCGGGTCAGGCGGCGGCCGAGCGCATCTATGCCTGGGAGAAGGACTTTGACCTGGCCGTCGAGGTGGTGCGGCTGCCCGAGGGGTCCGATCCCGACGAGCTGAGCCGCACCGACCCCGACGCGTTGGCGGCGGCGGTCGTCGCCGCCGAACCGATGCTGAGGTTCCGGCTTGAGCGTGTCCTCGGCGCCGAGGTGGCCACCCCCCCGGAGGCCCGGGCCCGTCGGGCCACCACGGCGCTCGCCGTGGTGGCCGAGCACCCCGACCCGATGGTGCGCGACCCCTACCTGTTGGAGGTCGCCGACCGGTCGCGCCTGGACCCGGACCTGCTCCGCAACCAGCTGGAAGAGCTACGAGGCACCGGCGCCGCCCGTGCCTCGGAAGCGCCACGCCGTGACGCGGGCGCCCCGACGGGTCCGGTGTCGCGCCGCCGGTGGGACGGCGACCCGGGCCCGCGTCCGCCGGGCGGTGATGGGGGAGACGCCGGCTACGAAGATGCAGCGCCGCAACCCGACCTGCCTCCTGGCCCCGGCCCGTCGCCTGCAGGCAAGGTGCACCCGGCGGAGATGTCGGTGTTGGTGCATCTGGCGGCCCAGCCCGACGGCGAGTTGGCGGCGCTGCCCGAGGAACTGTTCGCCCATCCCTTGGCTCGCTCGGCGCGCGTGGCGCTGGTCTCGGCCGGATCGGTGGCTCAAGCGGTCTCCGACGCCGAGGCTGACACGTGGGAGGAGCGGCTGTTGTCGCGCCTGGCGGTCAGCGAACCAGACGGTACGCCGGCGGAGGCGGTTCATCGGTTGGTGCACAAGACCGGTTCTCAGGCGATGGAGAACCTCGAGGCCGAGCTGCGCCAGGCGGCACGGGACGGCGTCGATGCCGACGTTCGAAACGATCTCCTGACCGAGCACGCGTGGCTGGCTCGGCGGGTGGATCAGCTGAACGAGCCTGAGACAGCCGAGGTTTCGGCCCGGGCCTTGGTAGCGTATCTGCGCGGGGACGACGAAGAGGAGGTCCGGCCGGGTGTCGATTCTGGATCAGGTGAATGAGACGGAATGGGGCACGCTGATCGAGGTCGGCAAGGCGCGGGGCTCCCTCACACTTGATGAGGTGCTCTCGGTTTTGGGTGTGGAGCTCACGGTGGATGTGCTCACCGATGTCGAGTCGGCGTTCCGGCCCGAGGGCATCACACTCGTGGTTGAGGTCGACCCGCACACTGCTGATGACGACGACCTGCCGGCCGGCGTCCCGGCGGCTGTGGCCGCGGTCGATCACGCCTCGACCGTCGCCCCTGGCCTGACCCGGGACGACCATGATGCCGGTGTCATCCAGCGGACCGAGCGGCCGGCCCGGCACAAGCGCCGGGCCAGATCCGGCGCTGCGTCGGGCGACTCGGGTGGTTCCGGCGATTCGGTTCGGCTGTACCTCCGGGAGATCGGCCAGGTGTCGTTGATCGACGCTGCCCAGGAGGTGGCGTTGGCCAAGCGCATCGAGGCGGGCCTACACGCAGACAACCGTTTGGCCGAGTTGGCCACCGAGGGGCGACTCGGCGAGCTTGACCGGGAACAACGGGTGGCACTCGAGCGCACTCGCCGAGACGGCGAACACGCCAAGTCCGACCTGACCCAGGCCAACCTTCGGCTGGTGGTCTCGATTGCGAAGCGCTATTCGGGTCGGGGCATGGCCCTGCTCGACCTGGTGCAGGAGGGCAACCTTGGCCTGATGCGTGCGGTCGAGAAGTTTGACTACACCAAGGGATTCAAGTTCTCCACCTACGCCACCTGGTGGATCCGTCAGGCGATCACCCGGGCCATCGCCGATCAGGCCAGAACCATCCGCATCCCGGTGCACATGGTGGAATCGATTAACAAGATCCACCGTTACCAGCGCCAGCTGATCCAGGAGTTGGAGCGGGAACCCACCATGGAGGAGTTGGCCGAGAAGGTCGACCTCACCCCCGCCCGGGTGCGGGAGATCCTGCGCATGAGCCAGGACCCACTTTCGCTTGACTCGCCGGTGGGTGACGAGGCCGACACCTCACTCGCCGACTTCATCCCAGACTCCACAGCGGACGCGCCCGCGGACCAGGCCGCCAAGCAGATGCTGGGGGAGGCGTTGGTGGAGGCGCTGGGTGAACTCAACGACCGGGAGCAGGCGGTGGTGCGGCTGCGGTTTGGGCTTGAGGACGGCACCATTCACACATTGGAGGACGTGGGCAAGACGTTTGGGGTCACCCGGGAGCGTATCCGTCAGATCGAATCCAAGACGCTGGCCAAGCTGCGCAACCCCAACCGCTCCGACCGCCTTCGCGACTACCTGGAGACGTAGCGGGTCCGGGAGGAAACCGGTTGGCCGATGCGGGCAACCCCGCTGCTAGAGTAAGTGGTCCATTCCGGGGTAGCTCAGCTGGCAGAGCGTCTGACTGTTAATCAGAATGTCGTGAGTTCGAGCCTCACCCCCGGAGCAGTATCGAAGGCCCCCACCCGCCGGTGGGGGCCTTCGTCGTGGTGGCCTCGAGCCGGCGTCGGTTGGGCGGCGAGAAGGTAGGGCCAACCGCTCGGGTGATTGCTGCCCGCAGTGGGTCAGCGGTGAACAAAGTGGGCGCGTTTGGCGGCGCGGCGCAGGGCGAGCAACACCGGAGGGCCAATTGCGATGGTCATGATCACGGTGCCGACTGAGCGGGTGAGATCCCACCCAAGTGAGGTGGCCAGATAGAACGCCCAGTAGCGGCGCAACGTCTCGGACAGACCTCCGCCGGGCTGGTAGCTGATGCGCTCTGCTCCGGCGGCGGCAAATGGCCACGACCACAGGTTGAGCAGCGCTCCGTAGAGCAGTCCGGTGAGCGCCCCGTAGGCGGCCGCCACCCACAGCTCGGCGCGGGTTCCCCGGCCGGGCAACCATCCTGCACCGGCGCCGATCCAGGCCATTCCAAACATTTGGAAGGGCAACCACGGGCCGATGCCTCCGGTGATGATCGCCGAGGCGAACATCGTGGTGGCTCCCAGAATGAAGCCGAACCCCGAGCCGAGGACCGAGCCCGCCAGGACGATGAGAAAGAACATGGGGTTGAAGCCGGTCACGCCGCCCCCGGCCATGCGCAATGCGGTTCCGGCGGCGGTCAGTACCCCGAGCAGTCCGATGGCCCGGGCGTCGAACCCTCCTTCGCCCAGCTCGATGGCGGTCACCAACACCAACAGTGGCAGCAGGAGGGCCATCACCACGACGGAGTCCTGAGCGTGGGCCATGCTCGCTGCGCCCTGCTGCGGGGACCCGACGAGAAACGGCCACAGATAGGCCACGATGCCGACCAGCGACGTCAGGGCGAGTACCGCCACGGACCGAGGCCGCAGGTTGATCGCCCGCTGTGGGCCAACCGACAGCACCGGTCGCCGTTGAACAGTGGTCTCGGCGGAGGTCATCGCTGCGCCTCCAGCGCTGCGGTCACGTCGTCGACGGTGAGGTAGGGCAGCGGGTGCAGAATGCGGGCGACCTGGGGAGCCAGCGTGGGGGAGTGGGTGACCACCTCGGTGGCGGGTCCGTCGGCAACGATCTCGCCGTCGGCCAGCACGACCGCCCGGTGGGCCACCTCGGCCACCAACTCCACGTCGTGGGTGGCCAACAGCACGGCGGTGCCGCGGCTGCTCAGTTTGGCCAGCCATGATGCCAGTGCCTCCTTTGCCCGGTAGTCCAGTCCGGTGGTGGGCTCGTCGAGCAGCACGACCCTGGGCTCGTGGGCCAGCACCAGGGCCAGTGCCAACCCCAGGCGCTGGCCCGCAGACAGGTCGCTGGGGTGGGCGCCCGGGTCGATCCCGGGCAGCAGCGCTTCGAGTGCGGCCGCGGTGACCCCGGGCGCAGTGCCGGTTTCCCGGTCGGCCTCGGCGACCTCCGCAGCCACGGTGGTGGCGGACAGCAACAGGGTGGGATCCGACGGCACCACGCCGACCAGTCGCAAAAAGTGGCGTCCACGCAACGTGAGCGGGTTTTCGCCGTCGATACGCACCCGGCCCTTGTCCGGGGCGCGCCCACCGCCGAGCGTGGAGATCAGGGTCGACTTTCCGGCGCCGTTTCTGCCCATCAGCGCCGTCACCTCGCCCGGGTGAAGTGCCAGGTTGAGGCCGCTGAGCGCCACCCGGTCGCCATAACGGACCCATACGTCCTCGGCTGTGGCGATGGGTTCGCTGCCGGCGGGGACCGACCGCCTTGTGTGGCCGGGTGGCTCGGCCGGCAACTCGTTCCGGAGGGTCGCGGCGGCCCGGCGGGCGTCACGCACCGAACGAGGCAGCGGATCCCAACCGAGACGTCGGCCCAAATGGATCACCGGTGGGGCCACTGGAGCGTTGACCAACTGGGCATCGGGTGGTCCGTGGCTGACGGCGCCCGAGCCGTCGACGATGATGATCGAGTCGGCGTACTGCACCACCCGCTCCAGACGATGCTCGGAGCACACGATGGTGAGTCCCAGGTCGCCGACCAGCCTGGTGAGGGCGGCAAGTACATCCTCGGCTGCTTGCGGGTCGAGCGCCGAGGTTGGCTCGTCCAACACCAGGACGCGTGGCTGAGCGGTCAGCACGGCGCCCAGCGCAACGCGCTGGCGCTGCCCGGAGCTCAGGGTGGCGATCGGCCGGTTGCGAAGATCGGCCAGACCCAGAAGGTCGAGTGTGTCCTCGACCCGGCGGCGCATGACGTCTGGCGCCAGGCCAAGTTGCTCCATGGTCCAGGCCAGTTCGTCCTCGACCACGTCGGTGACAAAGCTGGCGTCCACCCGCTGAGGTAGGTAGCCGACGGTTGCGGCCAGGTCGCGTGGCGGCGCCGACGAGGTGGCGATGCCGTCGACGGTGACCGAGCCCGCCAGGACGCCCCCGGAGAATCGGGGTACGAGCCCGCAGATGGCGCCGAGCAGCGTGCTTTTGCCCGAACCGGTCGGGCCGGTCACCAATGCCAGGTCGCCCTCCGGAACGGTGAGGTTGACATGATCGAGCACCACCGGAGTGTCCGTCGCATAGGCGAAGGAGACGTCGTCAAAGCAGATCATCGGTCCGCCCCGGCGTTGGGGAGGGGTACCGGCGGGGATGTGGGCGTCGGGCCACCGCCGGAGAAGGCGGCACAGCAGTAGGCGACCGCCAGTCCGGCGATGGCGATTATCGCCAGAGGTGGTGCCTCGGGCGGGTTGGTGCCGGGAGCCAGGACCACTGCGTTGAGTCGTGCCTGGACGATGCTTCCACCCAGCGCCGCAAGGCCACCGGCGACCAGTACCCAGTCGGAACCGGTCCAGGCCAGCGGCCGATATCGCGTGCGAACGCTGCGCTTGGATGCTCCCCGGAGTGCGAAGGTGATCAGGATCGCACCGGCGGCCATTGCTGCGGCACCGACCACCCGCGAACCGCCGGCATTCAACATCATGAAGGCGCCAAGTGATGCCACGACCACGGCGGCTGTGAGCAGCCATGTTGCGGTACGTCGAGCGCCCGGATCCTCCCCGGGACGTCGCCCGCCGTAGCCACGGGCCTCCATCGAGGCGGCCAGGGTGAGGGAATGGTCGAACGAGCCCTCGAGCACGGCCGTGATCGAGCCGCGCATCCCCCGGATGCCGCGGTGCGGCCGTCCCCGCAGCCGTCGCGTCTCGGCGAGTCGCCGCACATGTTCGGCTGCCGCGGGGGTCACCGTGAGGGCCACCGTGGTGATGACCCCCAGCTCGGCCACCCCATCGGGCAGGGCGCGGACGGTGCGATGGGGGCTCACCAGCGACGCCGGCACCGTGAAGGCGGCCAGCAGCGCGATCAGCCGCAGCGATTCCACGACACCGGTGAACATTGCGCCGGTGGTCACCGGCCCGCCCACAGAAACCCCCGCCATCCAGGTGGGCAGGTCGAGCGTCGGGAGGGTCAGAAGCACGGTGCCGGGGGTACGCGGGGCGAAGGCGGCCACCAGGCCCAGACGCAACACCCCCATGATGACGGCAAAACTCAGCACGTACCGCTGGATCCGAGACCATGGCGAGTCGGGGTCGGCCCGCGCGACGACCACCTGGGTCGCCACTGCGATGACCAGTGCCAAGACGATCACGTTGGTGGTTCGAAGTGACGCGCCCGCGAGCAGCAGGCTCCAAATCCACCAGGCCCCCGGATGGCCGGCATCACCGGGATCGAGAACCTGAGCAGGATCCTTCACGCCCAACGAAGAGTGCTTCACGTGTGTCGACCCGGCTTCACGACAAGCGGCGTCGCCGGAGCCACCTGGCCGAGACGAACGAGCCGCCGATGGCGCCGATCCCGATACCGGCGCCCCACCACCCGGTCGATGAGGACTGCTTGGAGCCGGGCACCGTCAAGTCGCCCGCCTGGGCCACGTTGGTGACCCGGCCAATGTCTTCGCCGTCACCTCGGGCCAGGGTGGTGGGGCCCCCTTGCGGTTTATTGACTGCGGAGGTCGTGGTGAGACTCGAAGACGCGGATGTTGGCGATGCGGATGTCGGGTTTGCCTTGGCCCCGTCGACGGTATCGCCCGCTTGGGGCAGCGTGGCGGTGCGGCCGGTAGGTTCGACTGCAAGCAATTGAGGCGTTTGGTTGACGCTGCCTTGCCGTGGACCGGTCGGCGAACCGGGTGGTTTGGCGGCGGTCGGCGAGCCTGCCGCCGGCGAACCGGGTGGTGAGGTGGCGGTCGGCGAACCGGGTGGTGAGGTGGCGGCCGGCGAACCGGGTGGTCTGGCGGCGGTCGGTGAGGTGGCTGTCGGCGGGGTGGGTGGTCTGGCGGTGGTCGGTGAGGTGGCTGTCGACGGGGTGGCGGACGGCGCGCGAGTTGTTGGCGATGCCACCGGCCCTTGCGGGGGAGCCGTCAGGCGGGTGGGAGCGGAGGTGGCAGGTTCCTTGGTCGCCTGGGTGGTTCGGGTCGCCTGGGTCGCCTGGGTGGTTTGGGTGGTTCGGGTCGCCTGGGTGGTCTGGGTCGCCTGGGTGGTTCGGGTCGCCTGGGTGGTTTGGGTGGTTTGGGTCGCCTGGGTGGTCTGGGTCGCCTGGGTGGTTTGGGTGGTCTGGGTGGTCTGGGTGGTCTGGGTGGTCTGGGTGGTCTGGGTGGTCTGGGTCGTCTGGGTGGTTTGGGTGGTCGGAGGAGGAGGTGGCGGGCAGATCCGCTCACGGTCGGCCGGAAAGCGGGGTGACGGCCCGCTGGCCGCCAGGGTTCCTTCGGTCTGGAACCGCCAGCCCTCGACCGAACTGTTGGTCATGCGCCTGCTCGCTGGGCCCGTGTTGCTGAACACCCAGCTTCCGGATCGGCCATCCCAATAAGACCAATAGGCATAACTGTTGCCCGTCTGCTCGCCACAGCCGGTTGCCGGATAGCCATCGATGGAACACAGCAGACCGGACCGGTCGTAGGTCGGCGGCGGCGTATTCAAGATTTGAGCTCGTGCGGCCAGGAACTCCGCACCGTTCCTCACGCTGGCGTTCACTTCGAAGCAGCGGGCATCGGGCACGGCCGACGTGCCGGTGTCAATGACCACCGCCACGCGGGTTCCACCGCCGGCGCTGGGCGAGCAGGGGGCACCGGGTGCCGCCCCTGCGGGGGCTGCGACCCACGCCGGCGCCACCAAGGCCGCCAGAGCGAAGACGGCTGCCCAGCGTCTCACCTGATACCCATCCGATGCCGTGCAATCAGTAGCTCAGCGCCAAGTGCAGGCCACGGGGATCGCTTGTGCGCCTCGGCGACTGCCTGCATGGTTCTCTCCCGGGCACGGCGACGGGAGGAAAGTCCCGCTCCGAACCGCGCTTCCTCGACGGTTGACTTGGGAGCGCACGGGCCCGGCATTCCGGCTTGTGAGGACTGGCCTCACCTACGGCTGCGGGTCAGCGCCGGAATCTGACCGGCTTCCCCGAGACCTCGTGTGATCGAGGCCAGTCAACCCGATGGGAGCTCCTGGCGCAAACCCAATGGGCGCCACTGGGCAGGTCGCTACCATGGCCGGGCGTTCGGGCCTGTAGCTCAGTGGTGAGAGCAGAGGACTCATAATCCTTCGGTCGTGGGTTCGATCCCCACCAGGCCCACCCGAATCGACCACACAGCCCTTACCTTGTTGGTAGGTCCTGAGCAAGACTTGGGGCTGACCGCTCGACATGGCGGCCAGGGCTCGACCCAGGTCGGATCAGTGCGTTTCGGTGGGCGTTTGTGGTGCTCGTGCCGCTCTTGCCCCTGCTGGTGGTGCTCGACCACTTGCGGATGCACGGTCGACCGGGACTTCTGGGCGCGATCAGCACACCGCTGGTCTGGGTCTTCGGCGTGTTTCGGGTTGGTTTGCTGAGCCTCGTCGCCCCTGCCCTCCCGCGGCCGGCCTCCCGACGCAACGTGTGGTGGGTGATGGCCACGGTGGTGACCGCCGCAGGGGTCACCACCGTGTTCGCACGTGTCGAGTTGGCCGGGCGCCGGCGCTGAACACCCGCTCGGCCAACGGAACGCCTTACCGGGTGGGTTCGGGCGAGGCGATGGTCGGCACGATGACGTCCTCGGGGTCGCCGACGAAGTAGCGGTGGATGAGGGCGCCGATGGCGGCCCCAAGAATTGGCGCAACCCAGAACAGCCAGAGCTGCCCCAGCTGGTCGGAACCGGCGAAGATCGCCTGCGAGGTGGAACGGGCCGGGTTGACCGAGGTGTTGGTCACTGGAATGGAGATGAGGTGGATGAGCGTCAGACACAGCCCAATCGCCAATCCGCCCATGCCGGGTGCGGCCCGCTTGGCGGTGGCCCCGAGGATCACGATGAGGAAGACGGCGGTGAGAACCACCTCGACGGTGAACGCGGCGCCCAGGGAGTACCCGCCCGGCGAGAACTCGCCGTAGCCGTTTGAGGCGAATGCGCCGGCACCCTTGCCGATCTTCCAACCCGCCTGACCCGATGCGATCAGGTAGATCACCGCTGCACCGATGGTGGCCCCGATCACCTGGGCGATGATGTAGCCGATGGCCTTGATCGGCTCGAAGCGACCGCCGACGACGAGCCCAATGGTGACCGCCGGGTTGAAGTGACCACCGGATACGTGCCCGACGGCGTACGCCCCGGTCAGTACGGTCAGCCCGAATGCAAAGGCGACTCCTGCGAAGCCGATGCCGAGGCTGGTGCCGTTGGCTCCCGTGCCAAAGTCGGCGGCCAGCACTGCGGCGCCACAACCGCCCAGCACCAACCAGAACGTTCCGATCATTTCGGCGGCGAGCGCCTTTGGGTGAAACATGGTCATCCCTCCCGTCGAGGAGGCCGGCGTCCGTCGCCGACGCTCCGACGAAGTTAACCGAGGCCTGGGTCCACAGCGGGGATGATGGGAAGTGCCTACCGCCCGAAGAACGAACTGATCGCGTCGCTGAGCGGATCGACACCCGCAGTCGATCGGGTCACGGTCGACTGGCCCGGACCGGTGATGGGATCGCGACTGCGTATGCCGTTGCGGGCGACGTGCTCGGTCCACTGCGCACCGTCCCAATAGCGATGGGTGAAGCGGTGGGTGGGATCGGGGAACCACCCCGCCGGTCCGGTTGCCGCCCTCGACGTGGCAGGGCCAGAGGACGCGGCGGGGGCTGAAGCCGGTGTTCGGCCCGTGGGACGGGTTGAGGACCAGCCGGTGGTTTCGGTGCCGGGGTGATGGGAGGGCTCGGGAATCAGGCTCTCGGCCGTTTGGAACTTCGGGGCCGCCACCCGGGAGCCAACCGTGTACCGCTCGCCGATCGTCGAGACCTCGCTGACCGGAATGGGCGCGGCGTTCAGGCTGAGCCGGTTGGCGGCCGTGTTCAGCCGGGAGGCGAAGGTGCGTGCGTCGGAGCCTTTCCTGACCGGCACGGGCACCGCCATGGTGAAGCCGTCCCCGGTGACGACGAGGAACAGGCCACTTTCACCCCGACGGGAGCGAAGCACTTCCTGAGTGGCTTCGTCCAGCGTGATGCGGCCCGCAGCGGCGTCACGGCGCAACGCAGCCGGCGTCTTGACCGACGCCCGGGCATCGGTCAGTGGATGGTCATCGGTGCCGTGCACGATCCGGTCACCGGTGACGCGTACTCCCCGAAACGTACGTTCCACCGGAGTCAGTCCTCGAGCCAGGCCGGCGCACGGTCCAGCAGAAACTCGCTGACCACACCGCACTTCTCCAGCTCGTCGGCCAGGTTTTCGGTACCCATGAACACCTGGCCGAGCGATACCTCAACCCGCGCGACGATGGTGAGGCTGCGCTCGGCGGGGTCGGTCACCGAGGCGTAGGTGTCGATGGCTGAGACCTCGATGGGCAGGTCGGTGCCGCCCACCCCTGCCAGGTCGGTGGCCAGAACCAGCAGGTCGGGGCCGGAGGGCAACGGCGGGAGCGACCATGTGAAGATCAGCGGGATCGTGAATCGATCCTCCGGCTCTTCGGCCTCCCGTAACTCCATGATGTGGTCCTCGAAGGCCAGCAGCACCCGAGGATCGAGTTCGACGGCCACGTGAAGGTCCAGCGGCCCGCCGCAAGCCGCCTCGGGGTGGAGGTCCACCTCCCAGGCCTGACGCATGGAGTAGGTCTCCACGAAGTGACGCTCATCGTGGACGTGGAAACCATGCTCCACCGCCTGGTCTTTCAAACCGGCGATGTAACCGGCAAGGTCGATGACGGCCACCAAGGGTCCTTTCAGGCTTGGGTTGGGCACAGGCAACGGAATGATCGGGTGATGCACCCGTACCTGGATGACCACAGGCTGTCACGGACGCGCCCTGCGGCGCCATGGGAGTGCGACCCGGGGAGGAGGCGCCACGCCACCGAGCACTGTTGAACCCCGGGTCGCACGTCGGTCGGCGAGCGGTCAGGATGGACCGATGCAACCCGCCGAGGCTCTCAAACTGCTCGATCGGGTGGCCGCCGACATTCTGGCCGCAGTGAACGAGGTGACCGACCGGCGCGCCCGCAGCGACCGTCCGGGTCAGTACCAACTGGATCTGGTGGCCGACGGGGGAGCGGTGGCAACGCTGACTGCTGCGGGGCTCGGCGTGCTGTCCGAAGAGTCCGGTCGGCACCACCCGGAGCGATCGCTCCAAGTGGTGCTCGACCCGGTTGACGGGTCAACCAACGCATCACGCGGGCTGCCATGGTGGGCCACCTCCGCCTGCGTTCTCGATGATGAGGGCCCATGGGTATCGCTGGTTCGGAACCAGGTTCTCGGCACCACGTACACGGCGGTGCGGGGCGGGGGCGCCCAGCGTGACGGTCAACCGATGACGCCGGTCGCAGCGCCGTTGGTGGACGACTCGATGGCGGCGATCAACGGGACACCCGTATCGCACCTGGGGTGGAAGCAGTTCCGCAGCTTCGGGGCCGCCGCACTGGACGTGTGTGCGGTCGCCGAGGGCACCCTCGACCTGTACCTAGACGCCACCACCACCGGCAACGCCCAATGGGACTTCCTGGGCGGCCTGCTGGTGCTGACCGAGATGGGCGGGGTGATGCTCGACGCACAGGACCGGCCGGTGGTCGCCGTGTCGCCCCCCGAGCGCCGTCAGCCCATCGTGGCCCGCAGCCACGAGGCCGCCGCCGAGGCGCTGCGGAGGGCGCGTGCATCAGGGTGGTGGCGAACCCCGGTGCGTTGGGACACCTCCAAGTAGCCTGAAACGATGCTGAGTGCGCTGCATCGCCTGGGTTTGGGCGCTTACCGTCTGTTGCCCACCCGGGCCCGTCGCATGGTGGTCAGGTTGCTGTCGCCCACGTTTACCGCCGGGGCCATCGCCGTGATCCTCGACGACCGCGACCGCATGCTGGTGGTGCGTCAGGCCTACCGAGGCCGGTGGGGCCTGCCAGGTGGGTTGATGAAGCGTGGAGAGCTTCCGCTGGACGCGCTCCGCCGTGAGGTACGCGAGGAGGTGGGCATCGCCATCGTGACCGATGGTGGTTCCGAGGTGGTGCTCGACCCTGAGCCACGCCGCATCGATGTCGTGTTTCTCGCACGTCCGGCTGCCGGCGCAGGCGAGCCTCGACCGTGCTCGGTGGAGATCGAAGCGGTCCAGTGGGTGACCCCCGACGGCCTTCCGCCGATCCAGATGGAGACCGCGATGGCACTTGAGCGACTGCACGTCACCGGGCATCTCCCCACGGCGTGGCACGGCGTCGCCGAAACGGCGGTCGACAACTGGCGTCAGTCGATGGGCCCCGCCTGATCAGCCGCTACGCTCGGCCGCTTCGGGCGCTTAGCTCAGCTGGTTAGAGCACCTCCCTTACAAGGAGGGGGTCGGGGGTTCGAGTCCCTCAGCGCCCACTCTCACTCCCGTTCGCCACGTAGGCGTGGGCCTTGAGGGAGTGCAGGGTGTGAGAGTCGTACCACAAGGCCCACCGAAGCCAACCTCCTCGGCCGCCCCGAGCGTGTTGGCGTTCAGGCCGGGATGGCAACCCCCTCGTACAGCGCGGTGGAGAAGCGTGGGCCCGGCATGGAGTGGTGTTCGCTCTCGACCAGATCGAAACCAGCGGCCCGCACCAGTTCGTCGGCGTCGCGGGTGAGGTGACACCCACCCGCCAGCACCTTCCACACCGGCTCGATGCGTCGCTGCCAGACGGCCACCTTGGGGTCGGGGTGCAGGCCGTGCTCGAGGTAGCGGAATTGTCCACTTGGCTTGAGAACCCGCCGGGCCTCGGCCAGCGCCGCCTCAACATCCGGGATGGTGCACAGCGTGAACGCCGCGACCACCGTGTCCACCGACGCGTCCTCCAATGGGAGGCGCTCTCCGTCGAGGGCCACCCAGCGCACGGGCCGTGCAAAGTCGCTGATGCGGGCCGCCGCGCGGTTGCGTGCGCCCGTTGCCGGGTCGACCGCCAACACCTCGGTCACCGCTTCCGGATCGTAGAATTCCAGGTTGGTGCCGGTTCCGAAGCCCAACTCGACCACGGTGCCGGACGCGCCGGGCACGACGTGGGACCGGTGCTTCTTGATGTGGCCCGTGCTGAGCACACGGTCGATGATCGGTGGAAGCACGCGGTTTGCGTAGAAGCCCATGGGGCCATCCTTGCCGGTCGGTACGCGATGTGCGAGCGGCCCCCAGAAACCGCTCCGGGTGAGGGCTCGGGAGGCCCCGCCGCCCGTAAGATGGCCTGGTGCGAGCCACGCTGCGAATCGGTCGACTCTTCGGTGTGCCCCTGTACATCCAGTGGTCGGTGCTGATCGTTGGCGGACTGATCGCATGGCTGACCTCCAACTCGCTCGTCAGCCGCGCCGGCGTCGACACCTCCACCGGCATCTCGCTGGGCCTCAGTTTCGTGGCCGGCTATCTGGTGTCGGTGCTTGTGCACGAGGTGGGGCACACGGTGGCGGCCCGTCACTTCGGCATTGGTGTGAGGCGCATCTCGCTGTTGTTCTACGGTGGCGCGGCCGAGCTGGAATCGTCGCCGCCCGACCCGGTGTCGGAGTTTTGGGTGGCGCTGGCGGGGCCGATCGCCTCGGCCGCATGCGCGGTGGTCGCAGTGGTGGGACATCGCTACGCAATTGGGGCCGAAGCCTGGCTGAGCGCCGGCATCCTGGGGGCCCTCGCCTGGGCCAATGTGGCCATGGTGGTCATCAACCTGCTGCCCGGGTTTCCGTTGGACGGTGGACGGGTGGTGATGGCACTTGTCTGGTGGGGTACCGGTGACCGCCGCCTGGCGCATCGGGTGGTCAGCTTCTCGGGGCTTGCCATGGGCGTCTCGCTGCTGGCAACCGGTGCGCTGTTCCTCTGGTGGGGTCGGCCGCTGTTGGGGTTGTCCGCCTGGTGGGCGCTGATGATTGGCTGGTTCCTGGTGATGGCCTCGAACCTGCGGTCGACACGCGTCCCGGTTGGATGCGTGAGCGACCGAATGGGCCCCATCGCCCCGGCGCAGGCGGCATGGGCCCCTTCGGGCTGGTTTCTGGCCAACGTGGTCGAACCAAATCCGGCCTACGAGTACTTCCCCTTGGCCGATGAGAACGGTCAGTTGGTGGGAATGGTGTCGGAATCGCAGGTGCGCGGCGCCGTCGCCACAGCGCCGGCCGCCACGCCCGTCGCCCGGGTCGGGTGGGCGCTTGGCGACCTGGCCTACTCCACGCCGGACGAGTCGCTGGGGGATACCGAACCTCGTCGCAGCGCAGCGGCGTCCCAGGTCACCATGGTGTTACTCGGGGGTCGCCCCGTCGGGGTGGTGTGCGACCGGACGGCACCTGAACCGGCAGGTGCATGAGCCGGTCCGGTCATGAGCTGGTCCCGTCATGATCGGGTTTAACCGGCGCCGCTGATGTCGACGGGCTGATCCGGCGCCGTCGGTGCGTCGGCGCTGAAGATCACGGTCACGTCGGAATAGCCGAGCGAGCCCATCATGGCCACCAGCATGTCCTCGGTGTTCTGCTTCGCCAGACCGGTCAGGTCGCTGGCTTGAGCGGCCGTCGACATCTCGTTTTCGGCCTGCACATAGAGCGGCTGGTCATCCACCGGCTGGTCGGCCAAAAAGTCCTCGACACGGTTCAAGAGTCCCCGTTCCCGGCTGTACACCCGTGTCTTGGAGTTGTCGATACGGGTCTTGGTCAGGGTTGGTGGTGGAACTGTGATGACGACCGACTTGTTGACCTCGTCGACGACGATGGCGTCGGCTTTGAGCCCACTGAAGTCGACCTCGGCGTCCACCTCACCGGCGGCCACCATCAAGGTGCGTTCGCCGGCCAGGATCGAGGGGAGGCCCTGGGTGTCCTTCTCGACGTCGACGAGCACCTGAAATGTGCCCGACGCAGCCTTGAACTGGTTGAGTTTGGTTAGGCGCTGGAGCACCGGGGTCTGAGTGCGGTCGACAGTTTCAGAACGGCCGAATACCGGGATGATGCCGCTGAGCATGAGCACGAGCGCACAGGCGAGCACCACCATCACCGCCATAAAGCCACCGCCTACGGCCATGCCGCCCCGTCGGGCTGCAGATGCTTGCTGACGGCGGATTCCCATAAAGCGCATGGTACCCATGCATCGCCTGTCCCAAGCACCAAGCGGGGACGAAGCAAAGAAGGCGCTGAGCGCCTCCTTTGCTGAGGCTCGTTGGAGGGAGCCATCAGTCGCTCAGTCGGGCTGTCGCACTGTTGGAGGTGGGATGACGGTCAGGCCAAGCGACCCGGGGTCGACTCTAGGCAAACCTGCCCAGCACTACAATCATTTTCAGGAGCTCTCGTGAGAGAATCGGCGCAGCGCCCTCACGAAGGCAGCGCCCTCACGAAGGCAGCGGCTCGACGTGGAGCAATAAAGGTGATCCGTCAATATCGACCGTGTTCCCCGGCGCGTCGGTGCCGTCGGCAGTGACCAGATCGAGGTGTTCGGCGAGTGTTGCTGAAGCGATGTGGTCGCTGTGGGCCTCGATGGCTGCGACGAGTTCCGGCGACGCAGCGGCGAGCGTCACCCGGATTCGATCGGTGATCATGAAGTCCGCGTCCTTGCGGGCCTGTTGGATGGCTCGCACCACGTCGCGTGCCCGGCCCTCGGCGACCAACTCGTCGGTGAGCACCACGTCCAGGCTCACCACCAGGCCCAGGTTGACCGCGTGGCCCTCGGGGTCGATCATGCGCACGGACGCTGTGGCTCGTGGCTCGGCAGCGTTGTCGTCATCTTCGCCGGCCGACTCGATGGGCGTGATGGCCAGTTCGAACTCGTTGGCCTGGAGGATCTGTCCTGCGGCCGTGACGGTTCCGTCGGTATTGGATTTCCATTCGCCCGAACGTGCTGCGGCAATCACCTGTTGGACGTCCTTGCCAAGGCGGGGGCCCAGCAGCTTCGCGTTGGGCCGGAGTACCGCGGTGGCGTAGGCATCCGGGTCCGCCTCCAGGCGCACCGCCTTCACGTTGAGTTCGTCGGTGATGAGGCCGACGAAGGGCCGAAGCGACTCGGCATCGGCGCCGGCGACCACCAGGTCTGCGAGGGGCAGCCGGGTGCGCAGGCGGCGCTCCTCCCGCAGCGACAGCACCGTGGACGCCACCGCCCGCACCCGGTCCATGGCGTCGACCAGGGCCTCATCCGCCGGCAACTCGTCCTCCGTGGGCCAGTCGGCCAGGTGCACCGACGTCTCGCCGGTGAGGCCCGTGTAGACCTCCTCGGCCACCATCGGCAGTAGCGGGGCCACCAGCCGACAGAGGGTGGTGAGTGCGGTGTACAGCGTGTCGTACGCATCGGTCTTGTCGGGCGAAAGTTCGCCGCCGGCGGTGCGGCGGGCCGGTGCCCAGAAACGATCCCTCGATCGCCGTACGTACCAGTTGGTGAGCGCATCGAGGTAGCTGGCCACCTGATTGCAGGCGCCGGGGATGTCGTAAGCGTCCATCGCCGCGGTCATCGAGGCTCGCAGTTGAGCGGTCTTGGCCAGCAGGTAGCGGTCGAGTGCTCCTTCGGCGTCGCAGCGGAACCTGGCCCGGTGACCGTCGATGTTGGCGTAGGTCGTCAGGAAGCTGAAGGTGTTCCAAATCGGGTTGAGCACCAGGCGGACGACCTCGGCAAACTCCTTGCCGTCCTCGGACACCCGGAGGTCGCCGCCACGGATGATCGGAGAACTCATCAGGTGCCAACGGAGCGCATCGGAGCCGATCGACTCCATGACCTCCTCCGGGTCGGCGTAGTTGCGGTGCCGCTTGGACAGCTTGCGGCCCTCGTGGTCCAGGACGACGCCGTGGCAGATCACGTTGGAGAACGCCGGCCGGTCGAACAGTGCACCGGCCAGGACGTGCAGTGTGTAGAACCAGCCGCGGGTCTGTGCGATGTACTCCACGATGAAGTCGGCCGGGCTGTGTTCCTCAAACCACTCGGCGTTCTCAAACGGGTAGTGCACCTGGGCGTAGGGCATCGAGCCCGACTCGAACCAGCAGTCGAACACTTCGGGGACGCGACGCATCATCGACGCTCCGGTGGGGTCGTCCGGGTTGGGACGAACCAGTTCGTCGATCCCGGGTCGATGCAGGTCTTCGGGGCGCACCCCGAAGTCGGCCTCGATGTCGTCGAGCGATCCGTACACGTCGAGGCGGGGGTACGCAGGGTCGTCGCTGCGCCAAACCGGGATCGGTGTGCCCCAGAACCGGTTGCGGGAGATCGACCAATCGCGTGCGCCCTCCAACCACTGGCCGAACTGGCCGTCCCGCACATGGCCCGGAATCCAGTTGATCTCCTGGTTGAGTTCCACCAGGCGGTCGCGGAACGCGGTGACCTCCACGAACCAGGAGGACACGGCCCGGTAGATGATGGGCGTGTCGGTGCGCCAGCAGTGCGGATAATTGTGGTCGTAGGTCTCCTGGCGCAGCACCACGCCGCGCTCCTTGAGTGCGGTGGTGATCAGCGGGTTGGCCTCCAGCACGTTGATGCCGGCCCAGTCGGTGACCTCGCTGGTGTAGCGGCCCTTCTCGTCCACCGGGGAGATCATCTCGAGGCCGGCCTCGGTGCCGAGGCGTTGGTCGTCCTCGCCGTGGCCCGGTGCGATGTGGACGATTCCGGTGCCATCGGTGGTGTCGACGAAGTCGCCGGCGAGCACCCGGAAGGCACCGTGGGCCTCGGCCTCCTCCTCGAAGTAGCTGAACAACGGGGTGTAGCTGAGGCCGACGAGTGCCTCGCCGGTGACGCTGCCCACCACGGAGCCCTCGCCCAGCTCGCGCGCGTAGTTGTCCCGCACGGCGGAACCGATGGCGTAGACGACGCCGTCTTGCTCCACCAGGTCATAGGAGATGTCGGGGCCGACCGCCAGCGCCTGGTTGGCCGGAAGCGTCCACGGGGTGGTCGTCCATGCCAACAGGACGACCGGGGTGTCGAACCCGGCCAGTCCGGCCGCCTGGCTCAGGGTCGCCGCATCGGTGGCGGTCAGGCTGAAGGCCACCGTGAGTGCCGGGTCCTGACGGGGTCGCATGGCGTCGTCGAGGCGGATCTCAAAGTTGCTCAGGGGTGTCTCTGCGCCCCACGAGTAGGGCATCACCCGCTTGGCCTCGTACACCAGCCCCTTGCGGTACAGCTCGGAGAAGGCCCAGATGACCGACTCCATGTAGGGGGCGTCCATGGTCTTGTAGTCGTCGTGGAAGTCCACCCAGCGGGCCTGGCGGGTGACGTAGCGCTCCCACTCGGAGGTGTAGCGCAGCACCGAGGTGCGGCAGGCGTCGTTGAACCGACCCACGCCGTACTCGTTGATGGCCGCGTGCCCTGCGACGCCCAACTGGCGTTCGGTCTCCATCTCGGCTGGGAGGCCGTGACAGTCCCAGCCGAAGCGCCGCTCCACCCGCCTGCCCCGCATGGTCTGGTAGCGGGGCACGACATCTTTGACGTAGCCGGTCAACAGGTGGCCGTAGTGAGGCAGGCCGTTGGCGAACGGCGGACCGTCGTAAAACACGAATTCGTCGTCGGGACTTCGTGCCTCGACCGATGCCTCGAACGTCGCTTCGTCGTCCCACCGGTCAAGGATCGCCCGCTCGATCGCCGGGTAGTCGGCGCGGGTTGGCACCGAGGGGTACGGCTTGGGTGCGTGTGCCGCGTTCGCTTGCGGGCTGAGGTGGGCCATGGGCCCCAGTCTGGCGGAGATGCCGGGTCGGGTCTCAACTCGATTCCGGCGACCGCTCAAGGGAGTCGCGAATTCCTCGGCCTTACCGTTGACAGGCTCGTAGTTTCATGACTGTAATTACATGCCTGCCACCCAAGATGTAGGGCTTCGAGCTCACTCCGGCGGCATTTCACCACAAGATGTAGGGGTAGGGGAAGCACATGGCCATCCAGGAAGATCTCCGTTCGATCGCCCCGGACGATCCGTCCGGGCTCAGCGAATTCGGTGAGGCGACCCCTCGAATGCGGGTTCGCAAGCGCGACGGCAGCCTGGACGCCATCGATCTGAACAAGATCGTCACCCGGGTGGAGCGTTTCGCCGACGGGCTCGATGCCGTGGACCCCATGCGGGTGGCGCTCCGCACCATCTCAGGCCTGGTCGACGGCTCCACCACCGAGGAACTGGATCACCTGGCGGTGCGCACGGCGGCCGCCCTCATCTCCGAGGAGCCCAACTACAGCCGTCTGGCCGCCAGGCTGCTCGGCGTCATCATCGACGAGGAGGTGGCCCGTCTCGGAATCGGGTCGTTCTCCGAGTCGGTCGGCCTCGGAGCCAACGTTGGACTCATCGGCGAGGAAACCGCCGCCTTCGTGACCGCCAACGCAGCCGAGCTTGACGCCGCCATCGCACCCGAGCGCAACTGGAACTACGAGTTCTTCGGGCTTCGCACGGTCTATGACCGCTACCTGCTGCGCCACCCCACCGAGCGCAAGGTCACCGAGAACCCGCAGTACTTCCTCATGCGCGTTGCCTGCGGTTTGGCGACCACGCCCGCCGAGGCCATCGAGTTCTACAACCTGATCTCGGCGCTGGAGTACCTGCCGTCCAGCCCGACGCTGTTCAACTCGGGCACCACCCACCCCCAGATGTCCAGCTGCTACCTGCTCGACAGCCCCGAAGACTCCCTCGACGCCATCTACGACCGCTACAAGGACGTTGCCCGACTGTCCAAGCATGCGGGTGGTATCGGCCTCAGCTTCAGCCGAATCCGCTCCCGTGGCTCGCTGATCACCGGCACCAATGGTCTGTCCAACGGCATCGTGCCGTTCCTCAAGACGCTCGACAGCTCAGTCGCCGCGGTCAACCAGGGCGGTCGTCGCAAGGGTGCCGCCTGCGTGTACCTCGAGAGCTGGCACGCGGACATCGAGGAGTTTCTCGACCTCAAGGACAACACCGGCGATGCCGCGCGGCGGGCCCACAACCTCAACGTGGCCAACTGGGTGCCCGACCTGTTCATGGAGCGTGTTGAACAGGATTGGCAGTGGTCGCTGTTCGACCCCAAGGTGGTGCCCGAACTGGTCGACCTGTACGGCGAAGACTTCCGCACCGCCTACACCGAGGCCGAGTCCGCCGGGCTGTATGTGCGTCAGGTTTCGGCGCGTGAGCTGTACGCCAAGATGATGCGGACGTTGGCGCAGACCGGCAACGGTTGGATGACCTTCAAGGACAGCTCCAACACCAAGTGCAACCAGACGGGTAACCCGGGAAACGTCGTGCACCTGTCCAACCTGTGCACCGAGATCCTCGAGGTCACCAACCAGGCCGAGACGGCGGTGTGCAACCTGGGTTCGGTCAACCTCTCGGCCATGGTTCGGCCCGACCCTGGCTCCGGTGAGCCGGCGTTCGACTTCGAGCGGCTGGGCGAGGTGGTGGCCTTGGCGCTGCCGTTCCTGGACCGGGTGGTCGACATCAACTTCTATCCCACCGACGCGGCCGGCAACTCCAACGACAAGTGGCGGCCGGTGGGGTTGGGCATCATGGGCCTCCAGGACGTGTTCTTCAAGCTGAAGCTGGCTTTCGACTCGCCCGAGGCGAGGGCTCTGTCGGCGAAGATCTCCGAAGAGATCTACTTTCACGCGTTGACCGCCTCAGCGACGTTGTCCGAGGCGTCGGGCCCACACGGGGGCTTCGATCAGACCCGAGCCGCCAGGGGCGACCTGCAGTTTGATCTGTGGGGCGTGACGCCCACCGACACCGGCCGCTGGGATGCGCTCAAGGCACGCATCGCACACGTGGGCCTTCGCAATTCGCTGATGATCGCCATCGCGCCAACCGCCACGATCGCCTCGATCGCCGGTTGCTACGAGTGCATCGAGCCTCAGGTTTCCAACCTGTTCAAGCGTGAAACCCTCTCCGGCGAGTTCCTGCAGGTCAACACCTACCTGGTACGGGAACTGCAGAGCCGGGGCTTGTGGAACGAGGACATCATCGGCGCCATCAAGCGGTCGGAGGGTTCGATCGCCCAGATCGACGAGATCCCAGCAGAGATCCGCGAACGGTTCCGTACCGCCTGGGAGCTGCCGATGCGCAGCCTGATCGACATGGCCGCCGACCGTGGCGCCTTCATCGACCAGAGCCAGTCGCTCAACCTGTTCATGGAGTCCCCGAACATCGGCAAGTTGTCCTCGATGTACCTGTATGCGTGGAAGCGGGGCTTGAAGACCACCTACTACCTGCGGTCCCGCCCGGCGACCCGCATCAACCAGACCAACACCACGAGGTCGGCACCCGCGGCGAAGGCCACCGACGGCGACGCCGTCAGCTGCTCGCTGGAGAACCCCGAGAGCTGCGATTCCTGTCAGTAGCCCGGGTTCGGGTGCCGCGGCACCTGTAACGAACGAACACCACCACCCAATTTCGAACGAGAGGCACTACCCATGTCCTTGGCAGAGGCCATTACATCAAACGATTTCTCCCCGAACGAGCGCCGGGCCCCGTACCTGAACGGCGCCGCGGCACCGTTGCTGGAGCCGGCCGCCCCGGCCCCCACCGAGGAGCGCTCGACCGACGGCGCCCCACTGTTGAACCCCGGGTTCAACCTGACGCTGCGGCCGATGCGGTACCCCGAATTCTACGACATGTACCAGAACGCCATCCGTAACACCTGGACGGTGGACGAGGTCGACTTCTCCGATGACGTCACCGACCTGAACACCCGCCTCACCCCCGCCGAGCAGCACCTGATCAGCCGATTGGTGGCGTTCTTTGCCACCGGCGACTCGATCGTGTCCAACAACCTGGTGCTCAACCTGTACAGCCACATCAATTCGCCTGAAGCTCGCATGTACCTGTCGAGGCAGCTCTACGAGGAGGCGCTGCACGTTCAGTTCTATCTGACGCTGCTCGACACCTACCTGCCCAATCCCGAGGAGCGCAATCAGGCGTTCGCTGCGATCGACAACATCCCCTCGATCAAGGCCAAAGGCGACTTCTGCTTCAAGTGGATCGGTTCGATCTCCGAGTTGGACGAACTGCGCACCAGGGACGACCGCCGGGCGTTCCTGCTGAACCTGATCTGTTTCGGCTCCTGCATTGAGGGGCTGTTCTTCTTCGCCGCCTTCGCCTACGTGTACTTCCTGCGCTCCAAGGGCCTGCTCAACGGCCTGGCCGGTGGCACCAACTGGGTGTTCCGCGACGAGTCGATGCACATGAACTTCGCCCTCGCGGTCATCGAACAGGTGCGTGAGGAGGAGCCCGATCTCTTCGACGACGAACTCGAGGCGCAGGTGCGTCAGATGATGACCGAGGCCGTCGAGTGCGAGTACGCCTTCGCCGAGGACCTGCTCAGCCAGGGCGTCACCGGGTTGAGTCTGGCCGACACCCGCGAATACCTGCAGTTCGTGGCCGACCAGCGCCTTGGCGCCCTGGGCTACGCCCCCAAGTGGGGCTCGCACAACCCGTTTGGGTTTCTTGAACTCCAGGACGTGCAGGAACTGGCCAACTTCTTCGAGCGCACCGTGGCGTCCTACCAGGTGGGGGTCGAAGGCACGGTCGGATTCGACGACGACTTCTGATGCGGCCCTCACAGGTTGCTGTCAGCAACCTGTGAGGCCTTCAGGCCTCGCGCGCCCTTCATCTCGCAGCGGAAGTAACATCGCAGGTCTGTGTGGCGTGGCATTCTCCCAAAGACCGGCATCCTTCTTCGCATCCTGGTGACCCTTGCGGTTGGTGTGGCGGGCACGGTGGTGTCCACCCGGATGTTGGCTCAGCAGGTGGCCAAGACCGCTCACCTGGCGCAGGTCCCCAAGCAGCCCGACATCGTGTTGGAGCAGCTGAACAGCCGGTCGGTCGTCTACGACGCCAACGGCAACGAGTTGGCCATTCTGCGCCGGGCCGAGGACCGCGAACTGGTGCCGTTGAAGAAGATCCCCAAGCAGCTTCAAGAGGGTGTGATCGGCATTGAGGACCGCAACTTCTACCAGCACAACGGCGTCAACGTGCGGGGCACGTTGCGGGCGTTGGTGGCCAACACCCAGGAAGGCGACATCACCCAGGGTGGCTCCACCATCACCCAGCAGTTGGTGAAGCAGTCGTTGCTGGGCACGCAGCAGACGGTGGAGCGCAAAGTGAAGGAGGCGGCCTTGGCCATCCGCCTCGAGAAGCAGATGCCCAAGGACCAGATCCTGGAGCGCTACCTGAACATCGTCTATCTGGGCAACCGGGCCTACGGCGTGCAGGCTGCGTCGCAGACGTACTTCAACAAGAGCGTGGATCAACTGCAGTGGCCCGAGATCGCCCTGCTGGTGTCGATCATTCCCAATCCCTCTCGGTACGATCCGATCGATCACCCCGATACCTCGAAGACGCGCAGGGCGCTCGTCGCAAAACGCCTTCGCAAATTGGAGGTCATCACCCCGGAGATCGAAAAGACGATCAACGCCACGCCGCTGCCCACCGAACTGACGCCAGTCCCGGTTGGAGTGACCAAAAACCAGACGGTCGGCACGAACTACTTCGTCGAAGAGGTGAAGCGAAGCCTCATCGCCAACCCTCAGATCGGTAAGGACCTGCTGTACAAGGGGGGGCTCAAGGTGTACACCACCTTCGATCCGAAGGCTCAGGCGGACGCCGAGCAGGCCGTTGAGCTGAAGACCCCCGATACCGACGGCCGCTACGTCTCGGCGTTGGCTGCGGTTGAGCCGGGCAACGGCAAGGTGAGGGCGCTGGTCGGCGGCCCGCTGGGCGGAGAGAACCAGTTCAATGCTGCGACGCGGGAACCGGGCCGCCAACCGGGTTCGTCATTCAAGCCATTCGTGCTGGCCACGGCGTTCAGCCAGGGTCGGGTGCCAAACGACACGATCTCGGGCCAGGGCCCATGTTCGTTCAACAATCCGGGTGGCTACCCCAACCCGTACGTCGTGAGCAACTACGACGGGTCGGGCGGCTCCACCACCAGCCTGAAGGAACAGACCATTCAGTCCAACAACTGCGCCTTCGTGCGTCTTGGCCAGCGCGTTGGGCAGCAGAAGGTGGTGGACTTCGCGAAGAAGCTGGGTGTTGACGGGTTGGACGCCAACATCTCGCTGCCGCTTGGCACCGAGGAGATCACACCTCTCAAGATGGCTGCCGCCTATGCGGCGTTCGCTGCCGACGGTCAGTACAACGCCCCGTACCTGGTGGAGCGGGTGGAGAATGCCCAGGGCCAGGAGATCGTCGTTCACCAAGCGGCCCCGTCCACGGCCATGACCCCGGAGGTGGCTCGCTGGGTGACCGACGTGCTGCAGAGCAACGTCGAGCGGGGCACCGGCACGAAGGCCCGCATCTGGGGTCAGCAGGTCGCCGGCAAGACCGGCACCACCCAGGATTACGGCGACGCCTGGTTTGTTGGTTATTCGCCGTACATGGCCACGGCCGTGTGGATGGGCAATCCCAAGACGAACGGCGACAAGATGCGCAGCGTCGGGGGCATCAAGGTGACCGGCGGGTCGTACCCGTCCGAAATCTGGCAGGCGTTTATGAGCCGAGTGCACGCTGATCTGCCGCAGCTCAGCTTTCCGCCGGCGCCCTCCGCGCGTTTTGGCGGCAGCCTCGGCTGATTGTCCGAACCCGTCGTGTTGTGGCCGGGCGGGCGGATGGGATTGGATGGGGTTGTGCAGGAACTCCTCGCCTTGCAGGCGCTCGACACCGAAGCCGACCAGTTGCGACACCGGTTGGCCACCCTTCCCGAGCGAACCGAGGTGGATGCAGCCAACCTGGCGGAGGCCAACGCAGCCGCCTCGCTGGCGGTGCTTGACGAACAGCGTCACGTCTTGGGACGCGACCTGAAGCGGTTCGAAGACGAGACCGCATCGATCACCTCGCACATCGAAGAGGTGGAGGCCACCCTCTACGGCGGTGCGGTGAGGGCGCCGAAGGAACTCACCGACCTCCAGAGCGAGTTGAACTCGCTGAAGCGGCATCGTCGTGACGTTGAGGATCAGGAACTCGACGTGATGGAGCAGGTGGAACCCATCGATGCAGAGCGAACCAAGGTGATGGCCGCCCAGGCACTTGCCTCCGAACAGCGGGAGGCGGCCATGGGGCGTCTTGCGGCGGCGTCGGAGGTGCTGGACGCCGAGCTGGAGGGCATCTCCCAACGTCGGGCCGAGGCGACGGCCGGGCTGGACGGCGCGCTGCTGGTCACCTACGAGCAACTGCGCACCCAGTTTGGCGGGGTGGCCATCGCCCAGCTGACCGGCGGGCGGTGCTCGGGTTGCCACCTCAGCCTGCCTGCGGTTGATCGCGATCGGATCAAGCGGGCCCCGGCTGACGCCCAGGTGACCTGCCCGGAGTGCGGGCGGTTGCTGGCCCGCTGAGGCCGGCGAACCGGAGGCCACCGTGTTCTTCTGGTACTTGGGCCTGTCGTGGGTGGCTGTTTGGTCGGTGTTTCGAAGCCCGGCGCTGGACTACCGGCTGGTGATGGCGGGGGCGGTGCTGCCGGTGGGGGAATTGCCCGTTGGCACGGGCCCACTTCACACCTTGCTGGCGCCGGTGGTCGCCCTCTTGGTCGTGATGCTGGCCACCCAGGGCAAGCGGCTGGTTCGGCGGCGCTGGTTGGGCCTTCCCATCGGCATGTTTGTGCATCTGGTGTTGGACGGCGCCGTCGCTCGGCCCGAGTTGTTTTGGTGGCCCCTTGGCGGTGGGGGCGCGTTTGGGAAGCGGCTGCCCGAACTTGGCGCAGGCATCTGGCTGCTGGTGGGCGAGCTGATCGGGCTGGGGGCGCTGCTGTGGGCGGTGGGCCGGTTTGGCCTCGATGACGCCCAACGCCGTCGGGTGTTTCTACGAACCGGACAGCTTGATCGGACGCTCACCGGCGCCGAACCCGAATCCGGTTGTTAGGGCTCGAAGCTCCAGGGCTCTAGAAATTGATGGCGGACAGCTCGGGGTGCCAGCCACCGACTCGACGCACCGCCTCGGCCCAACGATCTGCGCTGAAGGCGCCGTTGGGTTCGATCACCTCCGCCGGTTGCCAGAGGTCGGCGAGTGCCGGTACCGACTCGAACCAGCCCAGTGCCACCCCGGCGGCCAGGCCGCCACCCCGTGCGGTGGCCTCCAGCACGGGTGACACCTCAACCGGTCGTTGGATTGCGTTGGCGAGGGCTTGGATGAAGGTGCGGTTCTGGGACATGCCGCCGTCCACCCTCAATGCGTCGATGGACGCGCCCGAGTCGGCTTCGGCGGCGGCCAACAGCTCGGCGCCGCGCTGGGCGACGCCTTCCAGGACCGCCCTGGCGACGTGTGCCTTGGTACTGCCACGCGTGAGGCCGAAGAGGCCGCTGCGGGCGCCGTAGTCCCAGTGGGGCGTGCCCAGACCCAGCGGTGCCGGCACGAACACCACACCGTCGGCATCATCCACCGATGCCGCCAACTCGTCGGACTGGGCTGTGTCGTCGATGATGCCCAGGTCGTCGCGCAGCCACTCCACGTTGGTGCCCGCCGACAACATGATCGCCTCCAGCGCCCAGGTGCGTTGCCCACCGGCGGACCACCCGGCGATGGGAAAGCACCCGGCGGTGGTGCGAGGCACTGCCGGCCGGTCGCCGGGCGTGCAGACGTCGAGCATCCCACCCGTGCCGAAGGTGATCTTGGCCGCATCGGGCACGACGGCTCCCTGCCCGATCATCGAGGCCTGCTGGTCACCCAGCACGGCCAGTAGGGGAGGGGCGCCCGGGAGGAGGTCCAGCGTGCCGAGAGCTCCCAACGAGTCGCCGATGGTGGCCAGCGACTCGGGCGGGATGTTCAGCGCGTCGAGTACTGCCGCATTCCAGGCGTCGGCGGCGTTGGTTGCCAGCCCGGTCAGGGACGCGTTGGATGCATCGGTGACGAAGGTGGAGCCACCCGACAACGACCATGCCAGCCAGGTGTCGATCGTGCCGCTCAGCAGCCCCGTTGAACGGTCGGGGTCGACCTGGCCCAGGATGTTGGCCACTTTGGTGGCACTGTGGTTGGGAGCCAACCGCAACCCGTCCGCGGCCAGTACGAGACAGTCACCGACCGTGCGCAGGTCCTGCCAGCCCTGACCGGGTGCGACGGCCCGGCCGGTGGCCGGATTCCAGACGACCGTCGAAGCCCGCTGGTTGGTGATGGCCACTCCGTCAGCGGGGCCGTCGGCCTCGATGGATTGGGTGGCCAGCGCCAGTGCCGACGTCGCCAGTGCATCGGCGTCAAACTCCACCAAGCCGGGCGCCGGGGTTTGGGGCAATGCCGGCGCCCGCCGCTCTCCGCTGAGCGAACCGTCGGGATTGGCTCGGGCCACCCGGATCGAGCTGGTGCCGACGTCGATGATCAGAACGCTCATCGTGGTTCTCCTGGCGTGTGGTTGGTTGGATCCGGCGACCCGGAGGTGCGGCGGTGGGCCAGCGCCGCACCGATCATGCCGCAGGTGGCCATCAACACGGCGAGATAGGCCACGCCCACCACCGTGCCCAGGTCGATGCTGCCCGACACTCCTGCGATCACCAGGCCCAAGCCCTGGACCACCAGGTAGCCGGCGGCGGCTGCCGCAGCGCCGTTGGGGAGGGGGTGCTCGGGCGCTTTGGCCTGAGCCTTCCAACCGCCGACGCCTGCTGACACGAGGATCAGCAACGAGAACAAGGCGGCCACGCCGGCCGAGGGTTGGGTGCGGCCGGACTGGGCGGCCCAATTAGCAAGGGCCAACGGGCCGCAGAGCGCCGCCGTGACGACGGCCCCGTGCAGCACCGCTTCCCGGGCGAGTGTCGGTTCGGGGTTGCCGGGGCCGGGCCCGTGGGGCAGGCTCATCCGCGCGCGTCGCCGGTTGGGGCCACGTCGGTTTCTCGGGGCACCGGCCCCAGGCCGAGCCCACCAGGGTTCAGGAGGCCGGTTGGGTCGAGGGCCGATTTGATTGCCTGCAAGACTGCGAATCCTCCGCCGAGCGCCTGATCCATAAAGGGGGCTCGGCCGATACCCACGCCGTGGTGATGCGAGAGCGAACCGCCGCCCTCAAGCACCGTTCTGGTGGCCACCTCCCACGCACGTGCGTGGTAGGCGGTGCGCTCGGCCGGTTCCACCCCACCGGCAAAGGTGAAGTACAGGCAACCGCCGTCGAGATAGCTGTGCGATTGGTGGGTCGATGCCACCAGGGTGCCATCGACGCCCTGCAGCGCCTCCACCACGTTGCGAGCCAGGTCGCCCAGCACGCTCCAAGGGGCGGAGATCTCCATCGTGTCCACCACAAAGCCCTTGCCGACCAGGTCCTCCAACTCGGCGACGTTGTTGCGGCGCTGCATCCATCGCTCCACCAGCGCAACGTCGGCGGCTGTGGCGCCCTGTTCGATGGCCTCCTCGTCCAGCACCCCCAGCGTGGCCGCCACAATGGCAGGGTCGCCCTCGTCGAGTGCCAACAACAGGGCCACGTCGCCCGTGCCAAACCCCCGGTCGGCCTCGGTGGCATCGTAAAGACGGAGGACCGCCGGGGTGGCGCCACGTTGCACCGTTCGGCGCATGGCGGCGAGCGCAGCATCAAAGGTGGTGAAGCTGTAGGCGGCACGGCCCTCCGCGGGGGGGAGCGGACGGGCACGCAGGTGGACTCCCACGATGATGCCCAGGGTGCCCTCGGAGCCGACGAACAGTTGGGTGAGGTCCGGGCCATGCGCGGCGCGTGGCGCACCTCCGGTGTGGATCAGCGTGCCGTCGGCCAGCACGACGTCCAGACCCACGACGAGGTCTTCGATCTTGCCGTAGCGAGTGGAATATTGGCCTGCGCCGCGGCATGCCACCCAGCCGCCCACGGTGGACAGCGCCATCGACTGGGGCCAGTGGCCCACGGTGAGGTGGTGTGAGCGGCGAAGGTCATCTTCGAACACATCGCCGAAGGTGCCCGGTAGGACCGAGACGATGCCGGAGGTGGCGTCGACGGCGCTGATGCCGGCCAGGCCACACATGTCGAGTGCCACGCCGCCGAGCAACGGAACCGAGGCGCCAAGCACCCCGGATCGTCCGCCGGTGACCGTCAGCGCTACCCCGTGGGTGGCACAGGCGCGAACCACCGCCACCACACCGTCGACGTCGGTTGGGCGGGCGACCGCCCCCGCCAGCGCTGGCACCTGCCCTTCGGTGGCCCAGACCAGACCGATGGGCCACCAGTCTCGGGAGTGCTCGGCCAGCACTGCGGGCGTGACGTCCACCTCCACGCCGGTGGCGTCCAGAATCTCGACAAAGCCGTCGGGCAGCGGCGACTCCAGGCCAAAGCGCGACGCCGCCTCGGCAGGGTCGCCTGCAAGCGCGATGCCCGGGGTGGGTGCCCCCGTGCCGAGTGGGAGGGGCGCGGCGGGGGGTGTGAGTTGCAAGCGCTGGGTCATGTGACTGGTGGCGTCCTTTCGAGAGTGAGGCTTCGGTTCGTGAGCGGGAGCAGGTTGCGGGGGCGGGTTGCGGTCAGGCCCGGGTTCCGGTCGGCACACCGGCAGGTACATCGTGTCCGGATTCAGCGGTCAGTTCGGCGTCGACCACCGATTCGAAGTTGGCTACCTGGCGTGCCTGTTCTGCGTCGTCCCAGCCCAGCACGGTGGCCAGATCGGCAGCGACCATCGGTGCTGCCGCCCGTGCGGCGGCCCGGTCCAACAGCAGCGCGCGGGTGCGGCGGCTGAGTACATCGGTGAGCGTCGTGGCCATCTCGTGGCGCGCGGCGTGGCGAGCCTCGATGCGCAGGTAGGGGAGCCCGGCCACGAGCGGCTCGGCCAGCTCGGGCTCGGCGGCGAGGGCGATCAGCAGGGCGTTGGCCTCGCCGCCATAGCGCCGGGCAAGGTGTTCTCCGGTGCTTCGGTCGAGGCCGGCACCGACCGCGGCATCACCGACGGCCTCCCACCCTTCGGCGCCGCGTAGACGCAGCCGTGCGGTGGGGGAGCGGGATGGCGCCTTTGCTCCGGCGGATCCCAGCAGCGACTTCACCACCTTGTCGACGGCGTCGGCCGCCATCTGACGGTAGGTGGTGAGCTTGCCGCCCGTGACCGTCACCATGCCGCTCGGCGACCTGAGCACGCGGTGGTGACGAGACAGGTCTGCGGTGCGCCCTGCGGCCTGATCGGCCTCGACCACCAGGGGTCGAAGCCCGGCCCACGTGCCGGTGACGTCGGCGGGGGTCAGGCCCGCCCCGGTCCAGCCGTTCACCGCGTCGAGCAGGTATGCCACGTCATCGGCGGTGCAACGTGGGTTGTCGGTCGGGCCGTCGTAGGTGGTGTCGGTGGTGCCGATGTAGGTGTGGTCGCCCCAGGGCATGACGAAGATCGACCTGCGGTCGCCCTTGACCGGCAGGATCACGCCGATGTCGTTGCGGATCCGGTCCCACGGCACGGTGACGTGGATGCCCTTGGCCGGACGGATCGAGTTGGGGTGAACCGCCTCGTCCAGCGCACGGACATCGTCGGCAAACACGCCGGCTGCGTTGACGACTGCGGTGGTTGCGATGGTGAAGTGCTCGCCATCGGCCTCAACCTCCACCCCGTCGATGATGTGGCCGGGGGTTTTGTGCACCCCCAGCGCTCGAACCCGGTTGGCGGCCGTCGCGCCGTGATCGAGCACGGCGGTGCGGATCACCGTCAACACCAGGCGTGCGTCGTCGGCGGCCGCGTCGTAATAGATATACGCGCCACCCAGCTTGTCGGCGGGAAGTGTGGGCATGTGGGCCACAGCCTCGGCGGTGTCGATGCGCTGGTGGAACCTGCCGATGCGCCATCCGCCGGTTGCGTCGTAGGCCCACATGGCGGCGCCCATCGACCGGGCGAGCTTCTTGGGGATCAACCCGCCCTTGGCGAACAACGGCAGCAGGAAGGGCTGAATGTCCACCAGGTGCGGCGCGTTGGCCAAGAGCCGTCGACGCTCGTGGAGCGCCTCGTACACCAGCGAAATGTCGCCCTGCTGGAGGTAGCGCAGCCCGCCGTGCACCAACTTGGAACTCTTCGATGAGGTACCCGAGGCGAAGTCGTCCCCTTCGATCAGCGCGGTTCGCAGGCCGCGGGCGGCCGCGTCGAGCGCCACGCCCGCTCCGGTGATGCCGCCTCCGATCACCACCAGGTCGAACTGTTCGGATCGCAGCGCCTTCAGCGCTTCAGGTCGGGAGAACTGGGGGGTGGGGCTCGTTGTGGGCACGCTGGCTCCGTCGTGTGGCGCTGGTGGCGCTCAGCGTACGGCCTCGATGATCCCAACGATGACTCGTACGGCCACAGCGGTTCGGTGAAAGCAGATCAAGATGTGGGTGAGGGGTGGGGGCATGGTCCGCGTTTGGCGGGTGTGGCGCCGCTATGGTCGGCGGCGCAGCGGGGAGGGCGGCATGGACTCACGCGACCCCACCCACAGCAGCGGCACGTTGGCGGCCTACGAGACGATGGCCGATCAACCGCGCCGCGGCGGCCCGCACGACCCTCCTGCGGCATCCGGACGCAGGTGGTCACCTGTCGTCGTCGGTGGCCCGGTGGGTCCGCACCGTTGGGACGATTTCACCGAGGACGACCTGGAGGACCCGCTGAGTGGCGTCACCCCCCAGGTGTACAGCGACGATTTCATCATCGATTCGTCGGACCATGGCCGGCCTCAACCCGCGCCGTACACCGCCGGCCCCTATTTTGCCGGTCCCTACGGCGCTGATCAGCACGGCGCTGATCCCTACAGCGACGGCGCCTATGTCGACGGCTTTTACGCTGCCGAGGCCTATGGCGATGAGGCGCCCGAGCAGCCGGCCTGGTGGGACCTCCCGATTTGGGCGCCGCCCCGCCTGGTCCTGGTGATCGGGGCGCTCGTGCTCACGATCGTTGTTTGGCCGCTGTCCCACGGGTCCGAGAGCGACCAGGCGGGGGCGGCGGAATCCGACGTTGCCGGGCTCGTCCCGGTTGCCGAAGGGGGCGACGTGGTGGGTGCCTCGGCATTCGGAAGGGCGTGGTCGGCCACCGTTCCGGGTGTATTGACCCTGCTGGGCAACCCGTCCCGGTCGTTCAACGGAACGGGGCCGTTGCCGACGCGCCCGCGAGTGGTGGACCGCCGCACCCAGCCGGGTATGGGCGCCGGCCCCGCCAGCCAGGCGTTGGTGGCCGAGCGCTCGGACGGGCACACGTGGGCCATCTCCGCCGGTGCCGATGGCAAGGTGGGCTTCACCGATGCCGATTCCGGCGAGCAGTTGCTTGCGCCGCTGGAGACGTCCCGGGCCATTCGGGGCACGCCAACGCTGGATCCCGATGGCTATCCGCTGTTATACGTGGGCGGTGACGACGGCGAACTGCGTGTGGTGGCGTTGGATCGGGGATCCCAGCCCGAGGTGTTGTGGAGCCTGCGGTCATCAACGGTCAGCCCGTCGCAGTGGGGTACCGACTGGAAGGGTTCTCCGCTGGTTCGTGACGACACGCTGATCATGGGCGGCGGCAACTCCAACCTGCACGTCATCAAGTTGAACCGCTCGATCGGCGAGATGGGCAAGGTGAGGGTGGCGCCGGAGTTGGTGGCGGCGCTGCCAACCTGGGATGACGAGCTCGACAGGAACCTGGGCGATCGCGAGACCGGTATCGACGCCTCGGTCGCCTTGGATGGGCAGACGGCCTGGGTCGTGAACGGAGGGGGTCTGCTGACAGGCTGGGACCTTTCGCCGCTCGACCGGGGTGGTCAGGCCCGGAAGGTGCTCAGGTTCTGGGCGGGTGATGCGGTCGACACGGCGGTCACCCTGGACGAGACCGGGGCGATCTACCTGGCCACCAGCGGCCGCCGCAACAACGCGCGCACCGCCGAACTGGGCCGGGTGATGAAGCTCGATCCGGGCAATCCCGAAAACCCGCTGGTGTGGTCGACTGCGGGATCGCCGCTGGGGGATTCCGGGGTCGCCGGCGCGCCGGTGGTGACGGCGGGTCTGGTGGTGGTGGTCGGGAACGAAGGCAAGCTGGTCGCATTCGACCGGGACTCGGGTCGGGTTCAGTGGGCACGTCAGGTGCAGGCCCCGGCACGCGCCACGCCGGTCATGGTGGACGGCGCCATGGTCGTGGGCAGTTGCGACGGGCTGTTGCGGGCCTGGGACCTCGGCCTTGATGGTCCCGAAGAGCGCTGGTCGCTCAACGTCGGGGGCTGCATCGAGTCGCCGGTGACCGCCTGGGCCGGGCGCCTGTTCGTGCCTCAGCGCAACGGAGGGCTGGTGGTGGTCGGCTCTGCCGACGCCGCCGCCGGTTAGCGCAGCGGGGTTACCTTGCCCGCCATGGTCGACGTCTTTCACCTCGGGTTGTCTCGGCCACAGCTGATGGGCGCCACGGTGGCGATCCTGCCTGGAGATCCCGGCCGGGTCGAGCGCATCGGCTCGATGATGGAACGCCCCCGGGCGCTGGCCGGCCAGCGTGAGTTCGTCTCGTGGCTCGGCTACCTCGACGGCCGCCCGGTCGTCGTGTGTTCGACGGGCATCGGTGGTCCGTCCACGTCGATCGCGGTCGAGGAGTTGGCCCAGCTGGGCATCCGCACCTTCCTCCGGGCGGGCACCACCGGCGCCATCCAGGACAACCTCAGCATCGGCGACCTGGTCGTCAGCACGGCGTCGGTGCGCCTCGACGGCGCCAGCGAACACTTTGCGCCGATTGAGTTCCCGGCGGTGGCCAACTTCGCCTGCACCACCGCGCTCGTCGAGTCGGCCCGGGCCCTGGGCGTGGAGCCGCACGTTGGGGTCACCGTCTCGTCGGACACCTTCTACCCGGGCCAGGAGCGCTACGACACCTTCTCCGGTCGGGTGGTCGAGCGCTTCGAGGGCAGCCTGGAGGCGTGGCGGTCGATGGGGGCGCTCAACTACGAGATGGAGTCGGCCACGCTGTTCACCATGTGCGCCACCCAGGGCCTGCGGGCCGGGTGCGTCGCCGGCGTGATCGCCAACCGCCTGTCCTCCGAGGTGCCGGACGAGCACGCCGCCGAACAGGTCGAGGTCACCACCAGGCGGGTGGTCATCGAGGCGGCCCGCCGCCTGCTCGCCGCCTGAGCTCTCCGCCTGAGCGGTCACGGTGGGTAGCGAAGCCGCCACCCACAGCGAGTTGTCAACTTTCGCATGACGTTTTGCCTCCTTGCACCGTAGGCTTTCGGCCAGAAGTCGGATCGGCGAGCCGCAACGCGGCGCCGCTGTCGGACGTGGGGAGAAGCACGCATGGAGCCAGCAACTGGGGTGTCCGGCAGTGACGGCGGTGGCGCAGGCGGCCTGAGCCGATGGACTGTGTTGGGCATTGGGGTGGCCGCACTCGTCGTGCTGATCGGAGTGACCATCGTGACCGCGGGCGACGACAACACCAGCGATGGGGGCGAGGTGGTCACCCGTGCCGAAGCGGCCCTCGACAAGGCGGGCATCGCCGACGCGCAGGTGCAGGCGGGCGAGAACGGCATCCTCACGGTGTCGGGGGTTGATGCGGACGACTCCGGGCGCATCCCCGACGTGCTGGCCGGCGTCGAGGGCGTCGACGACATCGAGGTCAAAGCGGTCACGGGCAAGTCGGCATCCAACACGCCCGACTCCAAGCCCGCCGATGGCGCTCAGGACGCAGCGTCGTCCACCGACAAGTTCGTGGCCACGCCGAAGCCGCCGAAGAGCACGCCAAAGGTGCCCCTTCCCGATGGGGTCGAGCGGATGGGCGTGTACCAGGGCGGCAAGCTCTTCCTGGTCGGCAAGGTGCCCAACTACGCCGACGGCAACCGCCGCATCAACGCGGCCAAGGAGATCTTGGGTGAGGACAACGTCTTCAACCTGTACGAGGTCGACAAGTCCAGCTCGCCGAGCGACGACGGTGTCATCATCGTCGCCGAGCCGTTCGTGTTCCCGGCGGAGTCGGCCGACCTGCCCAAGTCGTTCTTCAGCCTGGCCGACCTGGGCGTGGCCATCATGAGCCGCTTCGACCAGACCCAGATGACCATCACCGGCCACACCGACAGTTCGGGCGACGCTGCCGCCAACCAGAAGCTGTCCGAGGAACGGGCGGAGGCGTTCAAGACCTATCTGGTCGACAAGGGCGTGGACGCCTCACGGGTCACCGTCGTCGGGAAGGGCTCCTCCGATCCGGCGTTCCCCAACGACACCGCCGCCAACCGGGCCAAGAACCGCCGCATCGAGGTGTCGCTGAAAGGACTGCTCCTCGGGGAGTAGACCCCGCCCACTACCCCGTTCGCTTGTGCATCGCTCCGTTGCGAGTTCATTCCTTCTGGGTGCTTACCGACGTCGTGGTGGCAGCGGGGCTGCCTGCGTTCCGTCGTTCGTCTCACTCGATGATCGTGGGGGGGGCGCAGCGTTGCCACGATCGCCACGGCTGCCCCGGCGATTGCGAGGTACAGGCCCCAGCCAACGGAGGCCCTGGCGTACCCGGCGCCGCCGGTTCCGCTCGTGGAGAGCGTGCCAAAGGCGGTCGTGACGGCAAACCACGGCATGATCGATCCGACGATCACAGCGACTGCTTCACCTGCTGCGACCTTGCGATTCTGGGACCATGATGGAGGTGGGGCGACAGCAGAAATTGGCGCCGGCTTCGGCGCCCGATTGTCGGTCCACGTGGCTCCTTCCCAGTAGTGCAGGCTGGTGGGGTCGTCGTGCCAGCCTGGCCTGGTGGCAATGGAGTGTCACTCATTGCGCACCGTTGGGACCGTGGAGGAAGAACGTTACGCGAGCGTAGTTCGACAAGTGGTGACCTGGGGTGGGTGTTCGACTTGCGTTCATTCTAGTTGGCTGCCGTCTGGGCGGGTGGTGTGCCAGGTGCCGTCGGGTAGCCGTCGGATGGTGAAACCCTTTTGCTTCCAGCGGTTGTGGCGACCACACAGGGGGGCGCCGTTTTGGGGGTTGGTTGCTCCGCCTTTGCCGTGTTCGTGGAGGTGGTCGATGTCGCAGGCGGTGGCCGGGACGGTGCAGCCGGGCCAGATGCAGCAGGTGTGGCCGGCGAGGGCGGCGGTGCGTGCTGAGCCGGTGAAGCGACGGGCTCGGCCGAGGTCGATCACGACGCCGTTGGTGTCGATGATCATGCGTCGGATGTGGGCGAAGAGGCTGTTGGTGGCGGCTTCGCATGCGTCGATGTTGTGGCCATTGGGGGTCTGGCACATGAAGTCGTCGGGGTCGAACTTCGGTGGCCGATCGGTGTCGATGGCGTCGAGCATTTCCTGGTAGGCGGAAGCTGACCAGTGGATGTTGTGCACCCACCCGGGAGGCACAGCACCGCCGGGTGCGGTGGCTGCGTTGTGGAAGATGCGGTGGAGGGCGTCGGCGCGGCGTTGGGGGGTGGTGCGTTGCAGGTCGGCGCTGGTGACGGCGTCACCGAGACGGGCTTTGGCTTCGGCCCAGTCGGCTTGGAATTCGGCGTCGATGAAGTGATCGAAGACCTCGCGCATCTCAGCGCCCTGCAACGACGCGAAGAACCCGGTGAGTTCCCACGAGCCGTCCCAGGGGTTCTGACCCAGGTGGGCGTTGCGGTTGTTGTGGGTGCGTTCGTTGGCAGGCTCTGGGCCGTCCTCATCGATCAGGCGTTCCCACTGGCGGGTCGCGGCCTCGAACTGGCGTGCCGAAAGGTTGTTGGCGTTGCTGAGGAATTCGTCTTGGCGGGCCTCCATGGCCGGTGCCACCCGCTGGTTGGCATGCACCCGGCCCAACAGGTGCATCTGATCCGTGCCGATCTCACCGTGCTGCCAGGCCGATTCGAGGTCGGGAAGGTTGCGGCAGGCGCGTGACGTCTTCTCGCGAGCCTTGGCTTCGCTGCCCGACAGCTTGGCGTGGTGCTGGGCCATCACTCTGGCCGAGGAGTGCCCATCATCGGTGTGCAGTTGGGCTACCTCGATCGCGCCGACCAGCGCCGTAGCGGACGCGTCGACACGCCGGCGGAGAACCTCGATCTCGCGGAGCCACACGATCGCATCGGGTCCGTCGACCGGCGCAATCCCACCGGCGAACAGACCGTCCAGACCGGAATTGACCACATCGATTGCGGAGGCCGCCTCCGCCAGTAGCACCATCGAACTCATGTACCCCATCATAAGAACCAGGTAGGACAAACAAGGCCCGATCCGCCGACGAACAAAAAGAAATCCGAGAAACTTTCGCCGGGATGAGACGAGCGGATCGGAGACCTGCCGGCCGGAACCACGTGGTCCCGCCGGCCCGATCAGCCGGCAACACAGCACGGCTGCGTTGGTTGGCTCGGTGAGACCGCTGGCCGCTGCGCCAGCCGCCGGATTCACGCCACGGGGGTAGAACGTTGCGATGGGTGCTACGACGAACACCGTGTCGATCCAACCGCTCAGCGGCGGAATCTTGCGTGCGCCGCGCTCGATGTTTGTGGCGGGTGCTGGCGACGAGCCAGATGGTTGGACCGTCATCAGCATGAAGTCGGACTGGAGCCAGGTGTTCGCCCCTCCGACCGACGCCACATCGAGACAGTCCTACTGCCGGCGACGGGATGCCGGGGCGTTCACCCAGAGTGGGCGATGACGGCCTACGGCTCACTCCGTAACGTCGGCGCCTAACACCCACGGCGATGCCTTTGGTTCGCAAACGTTCGGACCGGCGAGCGTCGATGAGCTGACTTGCAGGTGATGAGCGTGGCCCGACCGACAGCAGCGAACGCACTCGACCACGTCGTGGTCCTGATGTTCGAGAACCGTTCCTTCGACAACCTGCTCGGCCGGCTCTACCAGCCCGGTGAGGTCGAGTCGTTCGAGGGAGTCCTCGGCAAGGACCTGTCGAACCCGATTCCAGGGTGGGCCGAGGATGCCGGCAAGGGCTTCGTTCCCTACGGACTCGCCTCGACCATGGACACTCCGAACCCGGACCCGGGTGAAGAGCTGCCCCATGTGAACACGCAGTTGTTCAATGTGCTCGACGATGGCAATCGCGGCCTGGTGACCCCGGAAAAGACCTTCAACGTGCCGTCTGCTGGAGCCCAGCCGACCATGGACGGGTTCGTTGCGGACTACATCAGCATGCTCGAAGCCGAGCTCGGCCGAGCGCCCAAGTTCACGGAGTACTCCCAGATCATGGTGGGCTACAGCCCCGAGCAGATGCCGGTCCTGTCCGGTCTGGCGCGCGGGTTCGCCACGTTCGACCATTGGTTCTGCGAGGTGCCGTCGTGCACGTTCACCAATCGGTCGTTCTTCCATGCAGGCACCGCGTCGGGCTACGTCGTAAACACGACGCCGACCGACTCGTTCCCCGTGCACAACACCGCTGAGACGCTGTTCGACCGACTCGACGCTGCAGGACTCACATGGCGGATCTACTGCGACCCACCATCGCACTACTCCCTCACGGGCGTCATCCACGCGGCGAGGCTCCACCCTCGGTTCGCCACCAACTTCTTCTCCACGGAGCAATTCTACGCCGACGCCGAGCGCGGTGAGCTGCCCACCTACTCGTTCATCGAGCCCCAGATCATCGGGTTCAACCACAACGACATGCACCCACCGTTCAGCGGTCTGCTCTCGGCGGTGGCGAAGGCGGGCGGCATCACCGAACCCGATCAGCTGAACTTCGACAACCCGTCCTCGTTGATCGCCGGCGAGGACCTGCTGGACCGCATCTACCGGGCCGTTCGGGATGCATCCAGCACGACGGGTTCCAACTTCTTGAACACCACCCTCCTCGTGACCTTCGACGAGCACGGCGGCACTTACGACCACGTCCCCCCGCCCGCAGCCGTACCGCCCGACGGATCCGGGCCCGGCCAGTTCGGCTTCAACTTCGACCGTTCCGGTGTACGTATACCGACCGTCGCGATCTCGGCCTGGATCCCCGAGCGGACGGTCGTGACCGATGAGTACCGCTCGACGTCGCTGCTCTCCACGATGCGCGAGCGATGGGACCTCGGCGCACCGCTCACCGCACGCGATGCCGACGCCCGGAGCTTCGCTGGGGTCTCGTCGCTGACCGTGCCGCGACCGCAGGAGAACTGGCCCGACGTCGTCGCTCGCCCCGTCCCCGTGTTGCCTCCATCAGCCCAATCGCTTGACGCCCAACTCGGACTCCTCGGCATGTCCTTGGTCCAAGCTGTGCTCGGCCTCGGGGCAGGGCTCGGAGCGTCGGTTCCATCCCTCGACCCACGCGCTCCGCTGACAGGTACCGACGCCCTCGCGCTCGCCCACGACGTCCTCGGCGACGTCTTCCCGGCGATGCGTTCCTGATGGCGATCGGCGGACTCTGCAACAGCGGAACCGCCCAGACCCGGCTGCACCGCTGGGACCTGAGCTGAGCGCATCGGCGGACTCTCCTGGAGAAGGGTTGATGACTGGCCCCCACACCGATCGCTCAAAGATCGCCCAACGGTTCGAGACCGACGTCGTCGAACCGATGGACGACTTCGACGACCCGAGCCAAGAGTGGCGCCGACTCTTCTCCGAAGCGCTCGGCACCTTCTTCCTGGTGCTCGTCGCCGCCGGCGGCGGGATGATGGACGGGCCTTCCCGACACCATCGGCCGCAGCGTCGCTGTCGTCGCACCAGGGATTATGGTGATGGCGATCATCTTGTTCATGGGCAAGGTCTCTGGCTCGCACCTGAACCCCGTGGTGAGCATCGCATTCGCGCTGCGCAGCGATTTCCCCTGGTGGCGCGTCCCCGGCTACATCATCGTGCAGCTCCTCGGGGCGACGCTCGCATGCCTGTTCCTCCAACACGTCGTGGACGTGTCAGCGACGTTCGGCTCGAACTACCCGGCTGCGGGCTACTCGAACATGTCCGCGTTCTGGATGGAGTTCATCCTCACCCTCGGTCTGGTCAGTGTCATCCTCGGCACGGCGTCCGGAGCGCAGAACATCGGTATCGTCGGAGCGTTCGGTGTCGGTGGCTACATCGCTCTCGCCGGGTTGTGGGGGAGCCCGATCTCGGGCACCTCCATGAACCCGGCACGCACCTTTGGCCCCGATCTCGTGGGCGCCGACTTCTCCTCGTACTGGGTCTATGTCGCCGGACCACTCGCCGGCGCAGCAGTCGCAGCGAATCGACAAGGCGGTCGACTCCGGCGACTACGCCAAAAGCTCGACTCCCAGGTCGCTCAGCCTCGGAGCTACCGGTCTGACTGCCGTTCGCTTGTGCAAGAGTCGGCGACCGGCGCCATTTCGGCGACTCCCCCTCCTCGCTCCGCTGCTCGATCGACAGTCTCACGCTGCTAGGAGAATCCCTCCGCCGCTGTTTGTGGGGTCACGGTACGAGTCCCCCACCGACGCGAGCCCCTGCGTCCGCTGCGGGGTAGACATCGATGGAGCTGACGGAGTAGAAGGTCGCCAGTACCGATGTGCTGTTCGACCTGAGATCGCCAGCACCCGCCTGGTGCCCGACCACCACGCCGACGTGATGGTGGCGCTACCCAGGCTGCTGGAGTAACGCCGTTCCGGTTGGGTGCTGGTGAGTCGGTCTATAGGCGGAGTTCTGTCCGGGAGGTCGTCGCCGACGTCTCCCTGGGTGATCATCCATCTGAGCGGCCGACCCGTAGGTGCCGAAACCGAAGTTTCGGGGGACGGGCAGCCCCATCACCTACTGCTTGGCCTTGCACCGGATGGGGGTTGCCAGCTGCGACGGTCGCCCGCCGCACTGGTGCGCTCTTACCGCACCGTTTCACCCTTGCCTGTGCCCGGCGAGCCGGGCCATCGGCGGTCTGTTCTCTGCTGCCCTGTCCGCGAGGTCACCCCCGCCTGAGTCGCCTCAGCATCCTGCCCTGTGGAGCCCCGACCTTCCTCGACCGGGTCCCGGCCCGAAGGCCATGCCCGGCCGCGGTCACCCGACCGACTCACCAGCGACATCAGTGTGGTACCGGGTGGGGCGGCGCACAAGCCGGGGGCACCATTGCGTGGCTGCCTACACGCCGTAGCCGCCGTCGACCGCCAGGTGCTGACCGGAGATGTAGCCCGCCCGCGAGGACGCCAAAAAGCACACCGCCTCGGCGATGTCGGCGGCATCTCCAAATCGGCGAAGCGGGATGTTGGCGGTAGCGGCGGCGAAGTCGGCGTCGGCCAAGTCGCCCGAGGCGGTCAGGTCCTGGGCCATGCCGGCGGTGGTCATCCCCGGGCCCACGCAGTTGACTCGGATTCCGAAGCGGCCCTCCTCGGCGGCGAGCCCCCAGCACAGCTGCTCGACCGCGCCCTTGCCGGCGGCGGACAGCCCATCGCGGACTGGGAAGCGGCGCGTGGCGGCGGTGGTGACCGCCACGATCGAGCCCCGAGACCGTCGGAGGTGGGGAAGAGTGGGCTGGGCCACGTTGAAGAACCCCGCGATCTCCTCGGTCATCTGCGGGGTGAGTTGATCGGGGCTGATCCGGCTGAGGTGGCGCTGGGGGATGAGCGGTCCTGCGGCGTGGACCAACGTGTGCAGACCGCCACCCGCTCCGCCGTCCGAAGCGACGGTCTCGACGAGGGCGGCTGCCCCATCGGCATCGGTGGCGTCCAGCCGATGGGCCGAGCCTCGCCGGCCGGTCGCCTCGATGGCGGCGACCACCTCGGCGGCCCGGTCGGCGTTGTTGTGGTAGGTGATCGCCACGTCGGCGCCGCGCCTGGCCAGGAGCAGCGCGACCGCCGAGCCGAGCCCGCCCGAGCCGCCGGTCACCAACGCAACGCCGGGGAGGTGGGCGAAGTCCTGCGGTTCGATCGCTTCGGTCTGGCTCATCTGTCCCTCGCCGTGGTTCGTTGGGCCGGTCAGCCGACGGGCCGGGCAAACGCAGTTGTGTCGAGGTACTCCTCGAACCCGGCGACGCCCATCTCCCGACCGATGCCGGACTGCTTTACCCCGCCGAAGGGTACGTCCACCCCGTACCAGACGCCGCCGTTGATCGACATGGTGCCGGTGCGAATGCGTCGGGCGATGGCCAGCGCCCGGTACTCGTCGGCGCCGAACACGGCGCCGGACAGGCCGTAGATCGAGTCGTTGGCGATGCGCACCGCATCGTCGTCATCCTCGTAGGCGATCGCCACCAGCACCGGGCCGAAGACCTCCTCGGATGCCACCGCCATGTCGGCCGTGACGTCGGCGAGCAGCGTCATGTCGAAGAAGTGGCCGTCGGGGATCGCCGACGGCCGCCCGCCGCCGCACACCACCCGGGCGCCGTCGGCCTCGGCGCTGCGCACGTAGTCGTTGACCCGTTGCCACTGCCGGTCGCTGATCAGCGGTCCCATCATGGTGCCCGGGTCGGTTGGGTCGCCCGGGGTCATCGCCGCCATCATCTCGGCGATGGCGTCTACGCCCTCCTCGTAACGGGAGCGGGGGAGCAGCACCCGGGTGGTGAGCGCGCAGCCCTGGCCCGCCACCGTGGCGGTGCCGAACGCCGCGGTGGCGGCGGCCAGTCCGAAGTCGACGACATCGTCGAGCACGATCGAGGCCGACTTGCCGCCCAGCTCGAGAAACACCTTGGTGACGTTGGCCGACGCTGCCGCCATCACCCGGCGGCCGGTGGCGGTCGAGCCGGTGAAGCTGACCATGTCCACCCGGGGGTCGCCGGTGAGCAGCTCGCCGATGGCGGGATCGCTCGACGTGACGACGTTGAACACACCGGCCGGGATGTCGGTGTGCTCGGCGACCAACCGGCCGAGGGCCAGGCCGCACCACGGCGTCTCCGGCGCCGGCTTCAGCACCACGGTGCAGCCGGCGGCCAGCGCCGGAGCCACTTTGGCCAGGTTGATCTGGTGGGGCACGTTCCACGGGGTGATGGCGGCGACCACCCCGATGGGGTTGCGCTCGGTCCAACGCTCGGCCGGGCCGCCCAGGGTGTCGGCGACGCCGAGCGGCGTGGTCCACTCGTAGCCCTCGGCCAGATCGGCGTAGTAGGGGAGGAACTCGGTGGGGGCGGTGAGCTGCACGGTGGCGCAGGCCGAGCGGGGCGCACCCACCTCGGCGATCGTCAGCTCGGTGAGCTGGTCGGCGTGCTCGACGAGCGCCTGATGGAGCTGGCGAAGGCACCGCACCCGGAGCTCGACGTCGCCGGCCCAGCCGCTCTCGTCGAATGCACGCCGGGCGGCGGCCAGCGCCGCCTCCACGTCGGCGGGGGTGGCGTCGGCGGCCACGCCCAGTTGCCCGCCGGTCGCCGGGTTCTCCACCGGATAGGTGGCGCCGTGCTCGGCGCTGCGCAGCGCGCCGTCGATCAGCAGCCGCTCCTCGTGCCAGATGGCTGTCATAGTCCCGCCTCGGTTGTTCGGACGCGCAAGCCCAACAGGATCATCGGTCGGCTCACAGCCGGGTCACCTGTCCGCCGTCGACCGCCACGATCTGGCCGGTCATCCAGGACGCTTCGTCTGACAGCAGAAACAGCACCGGGCCGACGTGGTCGGCCGGTGTGCCCAGGCGCTTGATCGCCAGGCTGCTGACCAACGGATCCTGAAACTCCACCGGCACCTGCTTGTTCATCGCCGCCGTGTCCGTGGGGCCGGGCGCAACGGCGTTGATGCGGATGTTGCGGTGGCCCAACTCGTGGGCCAGCGACGCCGTCAGGAAGTTGAGGCCCGCCTTGGCCAGGCCGTAGAAGCCGCTGATGCCCATCCACGCCGCGGTCGACGACTGGTTGACGATCGACCCGCCCCGGACCTCGTCCGGACCCTTCGGTTTGCCCATCGGGCGCATGACCGACCGGGTGCAGTGCAGCGCACCCATCAGGTTCACCGACATGAACGTGTTGAGGTACTCGTAGTCCACGTTGGTCAGCCCGGCCAGCTCCATGTCGCCGAAGATGGCGGCGTTGTTGACCAGGTGATCGATGCGCCCGAACGCGTCGAGGGTGGCCTCGGCCATGGCGTCGGTGCCGGCCGGGTGGCCCACGTCGGTCTTCACGAACAGCGCCCGCTCGCCGAGCGAGTCGGCCACCGCCTGACCGGCGGCCTCGTTGAGCTCGGCGATGACCACGTTGGCGCCCTCTGCGTGCAGGGCCCGGGCGTAGGCCTCGCCAATGCCACCTCCGGCGCCGGTGACGATGGCGGTGCGGTCGGTGAATCGCTGTTGAACTGCCATAGGGCTCCCTTTTCTCCCGGACACTTGACGGGTGACCGCCGACACTACATGATTGGACACGTGTCCACCACGGGTGTCCAAGATGCGAAGGGTCCGGCTGCCGATCTGCCGACGTTGCCTCGGCGGCGCCTGAGCAAGCAGCGGTCGCTCACCGTCGACCGGCTCACCGCCGCCGCCGTCGACGAACTCCATGCGGTCGGATACGCGGCCCTGACCGTTCGTACCGTCGCCGCCCGGTCCGGGGTGGCCCCCGCCACGGCCTACAACTACTTCTCCTGCAAAGAGCACCTGATCGCAGAGGTGTTCTGGCGCCGCATCAGCGCGCAGAAGGAGGCGGCGGAGGTCCGGCGCGGTGCGGCGGCTCAGCGGGCGACCGAGGTGCTGGCCGACTTTGCGCTGGTCGTGTCCAACGAGACCGAGCTGGCGGCGGCCTGCACCGTGGCGCTGCTGGTGGACAACCCGGAGGTGCACGAGCTGCGCCTGAAGATCGGCCGGTTGTTGCATGCCCGGCTGGTCGCCGCACTCGCAGGACGGGACGACGGCGCCGCGGCGCCGCCCGCTGCCGTGCGGACGCTGGAGTTCGTCGTGTCCGGTGCGCTGATCGAGGTGGGTACCGGCCACCTGCCCTACGACCGGCTCCGGCACCAACTCGCCGAGGCGACGAAGGTGATTCTGGGAGATGCCCCGTGACCTTGGAGGACGCCACATGACCACGGCGGCAGCAGCGGTTGAGTACGACCCGTACGCCTACGAGATCCACGAGGATCCGTACCCCACCTATGCCCGCCTGCGCGACGAGGCGCCGGTGTACCGCAACGACGAACGTAACTTCTGGGCGTTGTCCCGCTACGACGACGTGATGGCCGGTTTCCGGGACTCGGAGCGTTTCTCCAATGCCCAGGGCGTGTCGATCGACCCGGCGGCCTCGGGCCCCAACGCCCACCGGACGATGTCGTTTCTGGCGATGGACCCGCCCGAGCACGGACGCATGCGGGGCCTGGTGTCCCGGGGGTTCACCCCTCGGCGGGTGGCGGCGATGGAGGACAACATTCGGGCGCTCACCGTTGGCCATCTGGAGTCCTGCCTGGATGCAGGTTCGTTCGACTTCGTCACCGACCTGGCCGCCAAGGTGCCGATGGATGTGATCTCCGAGATGCTCGGTGTTCCTCAGGCCGACCGGGCACGGCTGCGTCGGGCGTCGGATCTGCTGGTGCATCGTGAGGAGGGCGTGACCGACGTACCGCCGGCCGGCGTCGAGGCGGCATTTGAGCTGGCCGTGTACTACTCGGAGATGATCGCCGACCGACGGATCAACCCCGGCGACGACCTGGTGAGCGCCCTGTGCCAGGTGAAGACCGATGGCGACGCCGTGACCGACGGCGACCGGCTGACCGACGACGAGATCACCTCGTTTCTGTTTCTCATGGTCGTCGCCGGTAACGAGACCACCACCAAGCTGCTCGCCCACGCCTGGTACTGGGCGTGGGCGAACCCCGACGAGCGGGCCAAGGTGTTCGCCGACCCCGGCCGGATCCCGGACTGGGTGGAGGAGACGCTGCGCTACGACACCTCCAGCCAGATGCTGGCCCGGGTGACCACCACCGACGTCACCCTGCACGGCACGACGATCCCGGCCGGGGACCGGGTGTTGCTGCTGGCCGGATCGGCCAACCGTGATCACCGCCAGTTTCCCGATCCCGACCGCTTTGATCTCGACCGTGACACCACCGGCATTGCCAGCTTCGGTGTGGGGCGCCACTTCTGCATGGGTGCCTCCCTGGCACGGTTGGAAACCCGGGTGGTGCTCGAGGAGCTGGTCAAGCGGGTCGGGTCCTACGAGATCGATGCCGAGGGTGCCAAGCGGGTGCACTCGGTGAACGTCCGCGGGTTCGCCACCCTGCCCACCACTTTTGAGGTCACGCGATGATGCACGTGTTGGGTTCCACCGTTCGTTTCGATGTGACTGGAGTGTGAACAGGTGCCGAGATTCGTCCCCCATCCCGAGCGGCGGGTTGCCGTCGTCACCGGCGCCTCGTCCGGCATCGGCGCAGCCGCCGCCAAGTCGTTGGCCGCCGCCGGCCACCCGGTGGTGTTGGGCGCCCGCCGCACCGATCGCCTCGACGAGTTGGCCGCCGCCATCAGGTCCGTCGGGGGCGAGGCTGCCACGGCGGCGCTCGACCTGACCGACGATGCATCGATCGATGCGTTCGCCAAGACGGCCCAGGAGGCGTTCGGGCCGGTGGACGTGGTCGTTTCCAACGCCGGCGACGTGCATCCGGAGAGCGCGCTGGGCGTCGACCCGGATGACTTTGTGCGGGCGATTCAGATCAACCTCACCGGTGCCCACCGGCTGATCAGTCGGCTTGGTCGCCCCATGGTGGAGGCCGGGCATGGCGACCTGGTGTTCGTCACCTCCGATGTGGTCGTCCGTCAACGCACCCACATGGCCGGCTACGTCGCCGCCAAGTCCGGCCTGGAGGGCCTCGCCCGGGCCATGCAGATGGAGCTGGAGGGCACCGGTGTGCGGGCCACGATGGTGCGACCCGGGCCATCGAGCACCGAGCAGGGCACCACCTGGAGCGAGGACACGGTGAACGCGGTGATGCCGCACTGGTCCAACTGGGGCCACCTCCGTCACAGCGGGTCGCTACGGCCCCAGGAGATTGCCGACGTGATCGTCTTCGTGGTGGCGGTGCCCAAGGGCACGCACCTGACCTTGGTGGAGATCCAACCCGAGGCACCCGTGAACGGCGATCGGAGCTACAGATGATTGGCCACCCATGACCGTGACACCGACGACCACCTTGAACGAGCCGCCCCGCGTGTCGGGCGGCGACGAGCCCAACGGCCACCTCGAGGAGCTGCGGCGCGACCCGATTGCGCTTATGCAGCGGGTGCGCGACGAGTGCGGCGACGTGGGCGAGTTCACGCTGGCCGACAAGCAGGTCGTGCTGCTGTCGGGGGCCGAAGCCAACGAGATCTTCTTCCGAGCCAAGGATGAGGAGTTGGATCAGGCTGCCGCCTACCCGTTCATGACGCCGATCTTCGGGGAGGGCGTGGTGTTTGACGCACCGCCAGAGCGGCGCCGGGAGATGTTGCACAACCAGGCGCTGCGCGACTCGTTCATGCGCGGCCACGCCGAGACCATCCAGCGTGAGATGGACGAAATGGTCGAGCGCTGGGGCGACTCCGGCGAGATCGACCTGCTCGACTGGTTTGCCGAGCTCACCATCTACACCTCGTCGTCATGCCTCATCGGTCGCCGGTTCCGCGAAGACCTCGACGGTCGGTTTGCCGAGCTGTACCACGACCTTGAGCAGGGCACCGATGCGTTGGCCTACGTCGATGCCTACGCCGACATTCCCAGCTTCCGGGCCCGGGACGCGGCGCGCATCGCTCTGGTGGAACTGGTGCAGGGCATCATGGATGGGCGGACCACCGGGTCCGCCGCAGGCGGCGATGACTCAGATCTGCTCGACGTGCTGATGTCGATCTCGAACGACGAGGGCGATCCCCGGTTCACCGCCGACACGATCACCGGGATGTTCATCTCGATGATGTTCGCCGGTCACCACACCACCTCCGGCACGGCGGCCTGGACCCTGATCGAGCTGCTGCGCCATCCCGATGAGATGGCCAAGGTGATCGTCGAGCTTGACGAGCTGTACGCCGACGGCACGGAGGTGAGCTTTCAGGCGCTGCGCGAGATGCCGCACCTGGAGGCCGCCATCAAGGAGGCACTGCGACTGCATCCCCCGCTGATCCTGCTGCTGCGGGTGGCGAACGTTGAGGTGGAGGTGGACGGTTGTCGTATCGCGCCCGGCAAGATGGTGGCGGCCAGCCCGGCGATCTCCAACCGGATCCCCGAGGCGTTCGAGGACGCCGACAAGTTTCGTCCCGGCCGGTACCTCACCGACCCCGGGGCCGATCTGGCCAACCCGTGGAACTGGATTCCCTTTGGCGCCGGTCGGCACCGCTGCGTGGGCGCGAACTTCGCCATGATGCAGCTGAAGGCGATCTTCAGCGTGCTGTTGAAGGACTGGAGCCTCGAGGCCGCCCAGCCGTTGGACAGCTACCGCAATGATCACTCCAAGATGGTGGTGCAGTTGGCCCAACCCTGCCTGGCCACCTTCACCCGACGTGAGCCCGGTGACGGTGGGACCCGCGCTGGGTCTGAGGCAGCCTCCAAAGCTCAAGCCGAGACAGCGACCGTGCCGGGGGCCCCGAAGTCGACCCGCACCGACGGCTGGCGCATCGTGGTGGATCGGGACCTGTGTCAGGGCCACGCCGCCTGCCAGGGGGAGGCACCGCAGCTGTTCGAGGTGTCCAAGCGGGGGGAGCTGACCATCCTTGACGAGCGCCCGCCCGACGAGGCCCGCGCCGCCGCCGATGCGGCCGTGAAGTACTGCCCGACCCATGCACTGTCCATTCACGAAGACCCGACCCCCGAAGACCCGAACCCGGAGGATCCCCAATGACCAGCTATCCCCGTGCCGAGCTCGAAGCCATGGTCGAGCGTTGGCTCCAGGCCAACCGCGACGCCGAGGCGTCGGGCGACTGGCGCAGCCTGGCCGACTGCTTCACCGAGGACGCCACCTACGGTTGGAACTTCGGGCCCAAGGAGCACTTCATGGCCGTCGGCCGCGACGAGATCCGCGACATTGCCCTGGGCCAGGAGATGGGTGGCCTCTCTGGGTGGCAGTACCCGTACGAGGAGATGATCATCGACGAGACCAAGGGCCACGTCGTCGGGTTCTGGCGCCAGGTGGCCGACGCCACCCGCGAGGACGGCTCGTCCTACGAGGTGCCCGGCATCGGCGGCAGCTGGTTCGTCTACGGCGGCGACCGGCAGTGGGCCTTTCAGCGCGACTGGTTCGACTACGGCAACGCCGCCTCGCTGTTCCTGGAGATGATGGGTGACGGAACACTGTCCGACGGCATGCAGGCCCGCATGGATCGCTCCCTCAAGCCGGGCCAGCTGCCCGGCCATTACCCGATCCGCGACGTGCCGGTCGGCCTGTGGGACCGACCCTCGTGAGCGATCCGCACCTGGGGTTCATCGGGCTCGGTCAGATCGGTGCCCCGATGGCGAAGCGCTGGTGCGACCACCCGGGCGGCCTCACCGTGTTTGACGTCGTCGAGGCCGCCACAGCGCCGTTCGCCGAGAGGGGCGCGCACGTCGCAGCGTCGCCGGCCGGGGTGGCCGAGCGGGCCACCGTGATCTCGCTGATGGTGCGCGACGACGCCCAGGTGCGCGAGGTGATGTCCGGACCCGACGGCATCCTGGCGACGGCCTCGAACGGCACGGTGGTGATCATCCACTCCACGGTGGAGGCCGACACGCCGGCCGAGATCGCCGCGCTGTGCAAGCCCCACGGCGTGGCGGTGCTGGATGCGCCGGTCAGCGGGGGAGCGATGGGCGCCCACGAGGGCACCCTGGCACTCATGGTTGGCGGCGACGCCGAGGCGGTGGCGCTGGCCACCGGGGCGCTGGAACGCCTGGGCACGCTGGTGGCCCACCTGGGGCCGATCGGCGCCGGAACCCGGGCCAAACTGGCCCGCAACCTGATCACCTTCGCCTCGTTCGCTGCGGTCGGCGAGGCGTCCCGACTGGCCGAGGCCGCCGGGGTGGACCTGGCCAAACTGGGCGAGGTGGTGCGCCACTCCGATCGGGTGACCGGCGGTCCGGGGGCGATCATGCTGCGCGGCACCGCCGGGCCGCTGCCGGCGGACGACGGGCTGCGCCCGATCTTCGAACACACCCGGGGCCTGGGCGAGAAGGACCTCGCCCTGGCGATCGGGCTTGGCGCCGAGCTCGGCGTCGAGACGCCCGTGGCGCGGCAGGCGTTCGACCAGCTGGGCGCCGCCCTCGGCGTGCCCCACGGCCACAGCCTCGACACCGATAACCCAGACGAAGGAGACGACCGATGAGCAGCGAACACCTCGATGATGCAGCTCGTCGTCAGCGCGGCCTGGCGATGATGAAGGACGTCTACGGGTGGGACATCCCCCACGTGGAGGGCGCCTTTGTGGAGTCCACGGTCGACCATCTCTTCGGCGAGGTGTGGGCCGAGGGCACCCTCAGCATCAAGGAGCGCCGCATGATGCTGATCGGCATGGCGGTCGCCGGCGGCATGGAGGACGTCGCATCGCTCCAGCTGGACGCAGCGGTCCGCCTGGGCGAGCTCGACGCGGAGGACCTGCGCAGCATCGTGGTGTTCGTCGCCCATTACGCCGGCTGGCCCCGCGGTGCGAAGCTGAACACCGAGGTGGAGAAGATCATCGCCCGCATGGACGCCTGAACCGCAGCAGGTTCGAAGCCGCCGTCCGCGCCAAAAGAGTGGAGCATCACATGAGCGTCATCCCCCGCATCATCAGCGTCGACGACCACGTCATCGAACCGGCAGACGTGTGGACCAGCCGGCTGCCCGCCGCCTACGTCGAGCGGGCGCCGCGCATCCACATCGCCCCCAAGGGGAAGATGACCCTGGTCGAGGGTGCCTGGGTGGAGGCCCCGGGCGACGGTGACGAGATGGCCGCCTGGTGGCATTTCGAGGGTCGTCGCTACCAGATCAAGCGCATGGTTGCCTGCCCCGGGATGCCGCCCGAGGAGGTGACGATGGAGGGCGTCACCTACGACGACATCGCACCCGGCTGCTACGACCCGGTCGCACGCGTGGCTGACATGGAGGCCAACCATGTGGAGGCCAGCCTGTGCTTTCCCAACTATCCCCGCTTCTGCGGACAACTGTTCTCCGAGGTCGAGGACCGCACGCTGGGTCGCCTCTGCATCGAGGCCTACAACGACTTCATGATCGACGAGTGGTGCGGTGACAGCGCCGGTCGCCTCATCCCGTTGTGCGTGGTGCCACTGTGGGACCCGCAGTTGGCAGCGGCCGAGGTTCGACGCAATGCCGCCAGGGGCTGTCGAGCCGTGGCGTTCTCCGAGCTGCCGTCGTGGCTTGGCCTGCCCAGCATCCACACCCGGCACTGGGACCCGTTTTTCCAGGCCTGCGAGGAGACCAGCACCGTTCTGGCCATGCACATCGGGTCGGGCACCAAGACGGTCACCACATCCCCGGACGCGCCCACGGTGGTCGCCGCCAACCTGATCGCCTGCAACAGCGTCGCCTCCATGGTCGACTGGCTGTTCTCCGGAGTGTTCGACCGGTTCCCCGGCATTCAGCTGCTGTATGCGGAGAGCCAGATCGGCTGGATCCCCTACTTCGTCGAGCGGGCGGACGACACCTGGCAAACACACCAGTGGGCCCAGGGGGAGGAGCGCTCCCAACGGCCGCCCTCGGACTACTACCGCGAGCACATCTCGGCCTGTTTTTTCAAAGACACCGTCGGCATCGACCTGTTGGACCGCATCGGCGAGGACAACGTGCTCTTCGAGACCGACTATCCGCACCAGGACGGCACGTTTCCGCGGTCCAAACAGGTGGCCGAGGAGTTGTTCGGGCACCTGCCCCAACCGACGATCAACAAGATCGCCCGGGGTAACGCCATCAAGCTGCTCGGTCTGGACTTCGAGCCCTGAATGGCAGCGATATGACTGCGCCGGTCCCCGGGACCCCGTGGAGCGGCAGGTCTCACGGCGACCTGGCCGAACTGGTGCGGGAGTTGCTGCTGGCCGGTCACCTCATCGATCGCGCAGGCATGCCCCATGTGATCGCCCTCCTGGGTCGGGAGCCGATGGCCGAGGTGGCGATCGGGGAGTGGATGGCGGCCAGCCCGATCTACACCAAACGCATGCAGGCGCTGCTGGGTTTCGAGGGTGACACGGTCGAGACGATCTTCAAGGGCATCCAACTCGACGTCGGTGCGCCGCCCGAGTTCATGGACTTCCGGTTTGTCGTCGACGACGACCGCCACGGCAGCTTTCAGCTGGGCCACTGCGGCGCGCTGATGGACGTCGAGACGATGGGGGACGAGTACGTCACGACGATGTGCCACGACATCGAGGACCCCACCTTTGATGCAACGGCCATCGCCACCAACCCCAGGGCCCGCATGCGTCCGGTGCACCGGCCGCCTCGCGTGCCGACCGATCGCGTCCCCCACTGCGAGTGGACCGTCGTCATCGACGAGGCCAACGATGAGTTGCCCGTGCCGCCCGGTGCGCTTGCGCTTGCCGCAAGTGGCGCGGCCAAGGTGCCGTTGGCAGTGCCCGACCCGTCGCTGCCCGACGACGACGGCCGGGTCGACTATGCGGGCCCTCTCGACGTCGACCTGGTGATGGAGCGGTTCTCCTCCGCCACACTGTCGGCCATCGCCGACGAGGTGGCCCTCCAGGGCCAGCTGCTCTCCCGGGCCTTCCTCGTCGAGGTGGCCGAGCGGGTAGGACCTGCCGACGTCACCGCCATCGGCATCGCCCAGGCCTCCGGTATCGCCGGGCTCAGCACCAAGCGGCTGGCCACCGCGCTCGACGCACCGGCCACCCTTGCGGGGCTGGCCGAGGTGCTTGCGGTGCACCCGTTGTTCCTGCCCCGCAGCTACGTCGACCTCGATCTTCGCTGCTCCGGAGCGGGCGACCAGTTGCTGGTCAGGTTGCGCCCGTGTTCTGCGGTCGGCGAGGTCGATGGCCTGACCTGGGCGGCGCTGATGGCAGGCCCCGGAGGCGACGCCATCCTGAGCGCCGCCGCCGTCTGCCTGGTTCGCACTGTTCGGATCGCTCGCCTCGTCAGCGAAGTGGCCACCTGGACGATCACCGATCACCCCGACATCGAGCCGGCGCCACAGCCCGACTCGGTCACGCTGACCGAATTCTCCACGGGTTCGAAGTTCGAGTTTCGCCGCCGTCAGGTCGGTGAGCCGTCGGCATCGACGCCGGTGAGTGCACCACAGCGTCGATCTGCATCGGTCTCGTCCCGTCAGAACGACCGCGGCTGACCAGAAGATCGCTCCGGTCAATCCCGCTTGTCAATGGCGGGGAACAGCACGTTGTTTTCTTTGTGGACGTGAAGGTGGGTGTCGGATTCAAGTGCCCCCAGCGCCCGGTACGTCTCCGCGTAGGAGGCACACCCGTCGTCCGGGACCGTGTAGTCGTTTGTGATGCTCCGGAGCTCCTCAAGGAGTTCACCCACGACTTCATGTTCGTCCATCAGGGAACGGATCTCACCGGGGAGCTCAGGGGCGACAGAACCTGGCTGGTTTCCTGGAGAACCCATCAGTTCGCGCATCGCCGGGAACACGTTCTGCTCCTCGTTGGTGAGGTGCGGCTCGAAGTCGTTGCGAAGTTGGACATAGAGGCGCTGAACCTCCGCGAGCTCAGGATGCCGGCCACCGTGGACCGCGACGATCTTGTCGATGAGTGCGCCCAGACGTGGGAGTTCGTCCCACAGGTAGCGGTGATGGGTGGACTCGATGTGATCGATCAGTTCGACGGGACCGAGAAATGCCCAGGCTGCGGGAGGTTCATCCTGACGGATGGCCGACAGTTCCTCGGCCACAGTCTGTGCATCAAGATCGAGGTCTGCGGCTGCGTCCGCCAGCGGTCGGTCACCGTGGCAGCAGAAGTCGAACCCCCTCCTTTGGAGCTCTGCAGCGAGAGAAGGCCTGAGGGTCACGATCTCACCCAACGTCATCGTCGGGTCGACCCCAACCGCGTCCTCCGAACCTGTCGACGAGCCAGACGAGGCCGACGAGCCAGACGAGGCCTGAGGGGTGGCGTGGCTGTGCACGCACGATCTCGCAAGGGGCGAGAGCTCCACCGACACCATTTCGATCTCGTTGGAGAACTTCTGGACCCCATGCAGATGGCAGTGAATCAATTTGACCAGTGCATCGACGGTCACCTCGTCATCGTGATCGATCACGATGCACGATCCCCCCATCGATCCATGGACGTTGCTGACACCTTCGATGCGTGTGAGGCCGGCAAGCGTGTCCTGGAAGCAGTACGGGCAATTTGCCCCGGTGAGATCCAACGATGTCTGCATGATGCCTTCCTCTCCCACCCAATCGATGAGCATGACCTTTCGGTTTCGCCTCGCCTCGGCGGGCGAACGCCTCTCGCAAGTTACCGACCCAACCACCGTGGCCCAATGCGGTTGAAACTCCGCGATGGACGGTTCAGGTGCCTGCTCCGTGTCACCTGGCAACCGGTGACGAAGGGTCGATCCGCCGGTAGGTTGCGCCGATGACCGTGGATGACCCTCAGGAAGCGAACGATTCGCGAGTGGTTGAGCGTACGAGACCGGTCGAGCTCCCGGGTGGCGCTGCACCGCTTGCGGCGTGGCTCTTTGTGTTCCTGGTCGTGCGACTTTTTGCCATCTCCGGATACAACTGGGACACGGCGTTCCTCGTGAGCACCACCTTGGGCCTCGATGACGGATTGAGGATCCTGTTCGGGTCGTTTATGACCGGCCGGTTGGTGGTGGCGCCGCTGCTGGTGGTGATGCTGCCGCTGTTGGTCGCCGCCTTCTTATGGTCGCCAAGCGGACGCCGCCCGACGGTGGTGTTGCTCGCGGGGCTTGCGATCAGTGCATTGTTGTCGCTCACCATGAGCTTCCGCGCCTGGTGGCTGCTGCCGATCACCGCAGCTGTTTTCGGCGCGTTGGTGCTCGTCCGGCAACTTCGGCTCGACAGCTTTCCGCGCCGGGCCCTGACCGCGGCCATCGAGCGGCTGGGCTGGATCCTCGCGGCGGGAATGCTGCTCGTCGCATTGCTCACGCAGACGCCATGGGTACCTCGGGAGCGGATCGAGACCACAAACGGCACGGTCACCGGGTACGTGCTGAGCATCGACCCCGGGTATCTGAACGTGCTCACCGAGGATCATGAGTTCGTGATCATTCTCAGCGGCGACGTGCTCAGCCGCAGCTGAGGGCACCATTTTCGGATGCCGACGCGAGCTTCGTCGGCTCAGCGCCTGCGCCCGCCCTTGGCTTCCGACCTGTCACGGCGCCTGGCCTTGCGGCTCTTGCGTTGCACAAGCAGCGTCATGATCGATCCCACCGCAGCGGTGGCAACCAACACGATGATCAGTGGTATGTCGACGGAAAAGAACAGAAAGCTCACCGTGGTGGAGTCGGTGTTGCCCAACACAAATGCCAGCAGCAGCAGTCCCAGCACACCTGACGGGCCAAATCGTTTCAGCCGGTCCATGTTCTTACTGCCGGCGTTGGAACTGATGCCGTCTTCGCCAACCATGTTGTGACGGGGTCGCTCGCTCTGAACCATGGCTGCCTCCGGGGTGGCCGCCCACCGTCGGGCGGACGGGCGGGAACCGTGACCGTACCTGACGCGCCGGGCACTCTCGGTCTCCTTCAAGCCGGGACACGATCGAAGCGCGGGCCACCTGCGGCGGGCAGGGTTGAAGCTTGAGCGCTTACCAACAATCATTGTTGACAAGCAGGCTTGGCTGTTCAGCAGCGCGGTGTTATCTTGCCGTTCATGAGGACACCGGAGGAGCTCACGACGCTGTTTCGTGGCACGGGGCGCAAGGTCACCCCACAGCGCCAGCGCATCTTCCGGGCCCTCGACAACAACCTGCGCCATCCCACGGCCGAGGGCGTGTACGGCGACATCGTCGTCGACATGCCCACCGTGTCGTTGCGCACGGTGTACCAAACGCTGGCGGAGCTGACCGAGTTGGGGGAGATCAACAAGATCGACCTCGGCACTGGTTCGGCCCGTTTCGATCCCAACGTCGAGCCACACCATCACCTGGTGTGTGACGACTGCGGCGCCATTCGAGACGTCACCGCCAACACAACCGAGGTTCGAGTGCCGTCACATCAACGTGGCGGTTTTCGGGTCGAGGAAACCGAGGTGGTCTTCCGTGGCCGGTGCCGGGACTGCCTCTCCAAATCATCCACCGGGGAGTGAGGGACACACCATGGCAGAACTCAAGGGATCGCAGACCGAATCCAACCTGAAGGAGGCGTTCGCCGGCGAGTCGCAGGCCAACCGCCGCTACCTGTACTTCGCCCAGAAGGCCGACGTTGAGGGGCTGCCCGACGTGGCGGCGCTGTTCAAGTCGGTCGCCGACGGCGAGACGGGCCACGCGTTTGGTCACTTCGACTTCCTCGCCCCCACGGGTGATCCGGCAACGGGCGAGCCGGTTGGCTCGTCGGCCGACAACCTGCGTTCGGCAATCGCCGGTGAGACCTACGAGTACACCGAGATGTACCCGGGCTTCGCCAAGACCGCTCGCGACGAGGGCTTCGAAGATGTCGCCGAGTGGCTCGAGACGCTGGCGCGTGCCGAGAAGAGCCACGCTGGTCGCTTCGGCCAGGCGCTCGAGTCGATTTCCTAACGAGCCGGTCCGAGGTCGTCCACGACGGCCGCAGTCCAGAATCCTCGCGGACCGCGATCGACTCAGTCGGTCGCGGTCCGTCTTTGCAGCACTCATCGAAAGCTGACAGGAGAACCGTCATGACCAGATCGCTGACCTTGGACGACATCGTCGACAACGCCGCCTATGAGGACGAGCGCGACGAGTTCCGCACCCGCATCATTGCGTTGAAGAAGCGTCGGCGCATCGGCGTAGGCGAATTTGTCACGCTGGTGTTTGAGAATCGCGAGACGATGCGCTTTCAGATTCAGGAGATGGCGCGAGTGGAGCGGATGGACTCCGATGCGGCCATTGAGGGGGAGCTGGCGGTGTACAACAAGCTGATTCCCGAACCGGGCAGCCTCTCGGCGACGTTGTTCATCGAGTTGACCTCCGACGAGGATCTGCGGTCGTGGCTGCCCAAGCTGGTGGGGATCGAAAAGTCGATCGAGCTGCGGCTGTCCGATGGCACGGTCATTGTCGATATCCCCGAGGCCGACCACGAGGCGCAGTTGACCCGTGAGGAGATCACGGCGTCGGTGCATTACATCGGCTTTGTGCTCACCGAGTCCGAGGTGGAGGCATTCGCCGCCGGGCCGGTGGAACTGGCGGTCAACCACTCCGAATACCAGGCGTCGGTGACCCTGGGTGGCGAGACCACGGCCGACCTGTTGGCCGACCTGAGGGCTGACGGGTAGTTCGGGTGAGGGCCGCGGAATATGCGGTCGGGGTCCCGTTTGGTTGCAGAATCGTCATGCATGAGAATTCTCACAGCCGTTGCGGCGTATGGTGTTTTGAGTTGTTCGTCACGACACCGTAATATTTGATCTATGCAGACATGGCAGCGAAACGCCTCGTGCGTCGGACTCGATTCGAGCATCTTCTACCCGCCCACCGATCGAGAGGCCGGTCGGGCCAAGGCGGTCTGTGCCGAGTGTCCGGTGCGTCAGGACTGCCTGGAATTCGCCCTCACGGTGCGAGAGAAGGAAGGCGTGTGGGGTGGCCTCACGGCCGTGGAGCGGCAGCGGCTGGTGCGCCGGCGCCGTCGTCAGCGTCGTGCGGCACTCGCCTCAACCGGGTAGGTCATTGATCCGTTCACTGGCCGGGAGTTCCGCTCCACCTTGTGGTCCAGAACTCGATGGCGTCGAGTGCGGTATCGAGATCCTGGCCCGATCGGGTCAATCGGTAGTTGCCGCGAGGGGCGCGCTGCTCAACCAGGCCGGCTGCGAGCAGGTCGGCGAGGCGCGAGTGAAGCACGCTGGTGGAGATCCCTTCGCACCGGTCACGCAGCGCCGCGGCCCCCAACTCCTCGCGTCGGTGGAGCTCCCACAGGATTCGAAGGACCCAACGTCGTCCAAGGAGGTCGAGCGTCTGGTTCATCGGGTGCGAATTGGGGTCCACGTCTGGCCTCCTGGACGGCTACCACGGCAGGAGTGGGTCCGAGGCCGTGGTGGGTGTCGTAAATCGGAATCGATTCTGAATCCGAAGTATAGGTTCGATTTCCGAACAGGTTCGCGAAATCGAGCGGGTACCTTCGGAGGCATCGCACCCTTGAAGGTGGTGAGAGGTCGGACCTCGTCGGCCGGCTGGGCGGCGAGCGCCCGACGCAATTCGATGAGCCGTTGAGTTTCACCCGGTTGCCGTCGCCGTCGAAGACGTGCCCCCGGGAGGGGAGCGAGGTGGCCTCCAACGAGTCCGCAGCCAGCCAGAGATGCTCGTAGCCCCCCAACGCTGGCCAGGTGCCAACTGCCGATGTTGCCGGCCCACTAGCCAAGTGCGCCAAGGGCGGAGGCCAACGTTCGTGCGCAGGTCTCGAATCGAGCATCTTCTACCCTCCCACCGAGGAGGAGTCCGGACGGGCGAAGGCGGTGTGTGCCGAGTGTCCCGTGCGCCAGGATTGCCCGGAGTTCGCCATCTCCGTGCGCGAGAAGGAGGGCGTCTGGGGCGGCCCTCGCCTCAGCGGGCTGAGTCGCTCTCGACCGGCGCTTCGGCCCGGTCCCGTGCCTGCAGTTCCCGGCACAGCTGGACCGCGATACGCCCGGTGATCGGCGGCAGGACAAACAACAGGACCCTCAGGGTCCAGATCACGGCGTTCACCGACAGCCCGAACGTGATCGAGATGACGTCGGAGCTGCCGGCGACCAGCAGCACCCCGAGGAACGTCAGCCCTCCCACGCCGATGCCGGTGCGCAGCGGGTTGTCGCGGGGCCGCTCGAGCACGTTGTGCGTCTCGTCGTCGCCGAACTTGCGCGCCTCGATCCACGGCCACAGGTAGATCAGCGTGAACACTGCGCCAATGAGCAGCACCCCGGGGAAGAACACGTTGGCCACCGTGTAGCCGCCGAGGCGGATCTCCCAGTTGGGGAACAGCCTCAGCGCCCCGTCCGGCCAGCCCATGTACCAGTCGGGCTGGGAGGCCGACGACACGTTGGCCACCCGGAAGGGCCCGTAGTTCCAGATGGCGTTGATCTGTGCGACGCCGCCCAGCAGTGCGAGGAGGGCGGCGGTGAGGAAGAACAGCCCGATCGCCTTGGCAGCGTAGGTGGGCCATAGGCGCTGGCCGACCACGTTGTCCTCGCGCTCCCGTTTGCCCGGGAAGTGGGTGTGTTTGGACCGGATCAGCAGCGCCAGGTGCACGCCGATCAGCCCGGTGAGCAGAGCCGGCACCAACAGCACGTGGGCGACGAACAGGCGCTGCAGGGTGTCGGGTCCCGGGTAGGGGCCCCCGAACGCCAGCGACGACAGCCAGGTGCCGCCGACCGGGATGGACAGGATCATCGAGTTGGCGATGCGCAGCCCGACCGCCGACAGCTGGTCGTCGAGCAGCGAATAGCCGGCGAATCCGTTCACCATGCCCAGCAGCAGCATGGTGACGCCGACCACCCAGTTGATCTCACGGGGCTTGCGGAAGGCGCCGGTGAAGAAGATGCGGGCCATGTGCACGACGATCGCCGCCACGAAGATCAGCGCCGCCCAGTGGTGGATCTGGCGCATCACCAGGCCGGCTCGCACGTCGAAGCTGAGCGAGATCGCCGACCTGTACGCCGCCGACATCTCGACGCCCTGCAGCTTCTCGAAGCTGCCGTTGTACACGACGCTCTGAAACGACGGCTCGTAGAAGAACGACAGCCACGTTCCGGTGAGCAACAGCACGACGAAGCTGTAGAGCGCCACTTCGCCGAAGAGGAACGACCAGTGGTCGGGGAACACCTTGTCGAGCAGCTTCCTGGTGTACTTCGCCCCGCCGAGCCGCTCGTCGAACCAGGTGAGCAGCCGCACGGTGAGCACCGGCTTGGGGGCGCTCACGAGTCGCGGTCCTGGGTCCAGAAGCCGGGCCCGACCGGCCGTTCGAAATCGCCTTCGGCCACGAGATATCCGTCGTCGTCCATGCCGATCGGCAACTGGGGCAGGTCCCGGGGGGCCGGACCGAAGATCACTTTGCATCCCTTGGTGACGTCGAACGTGCTCTGGTGGCAGGGGCAGAACAGCAGGCCCTGGTTGGACTCGTACAGTCCGACCAGGCAACCGGCGTGGGTGCAGATCTTGGAGAACGCCACCAGGGTGCCCAACCCGTAGCCCTCGCGGCTGGTCTGGGGGCCGAACTGCTGGGCGGTCAGGCGGATCAGCAGGGTGGGGGAGTTGGCATCGTCGAGGTGGCCCTCGGGCATGACGGTCAGCACGCCCGACGTGGCGATGTCGCCGGGCTTCACCGGCGAACCTTCGGGCGTTACCAGGCGCACGCCCTTGCCCATCGGCGTGGTGGTCAGCCCTTGACCCGGACGCGGGCCCAGTGACCGGAGGGGAAACAGCACGGCGACGCCGAATGCGGCAGCGACGCCGCCGAGCATGCGCACCAGGATCTTGCGGCGGCCCACCTCCTCGTCGGCGAGGTCCAGGTCGTCCTCCAGGGCCTCGAGCTCCGCCGCCGGCGAGGCGAGCGGCGCCCGGTGCTCCTCGACCTCCTCGGCGGGAAGGAAGCGGTGCGCCCACGACACCAGGCCGATGCCGATGCCGGCCAACGCCAGCGCCAGGAAGATGCCCTCCGCCTGTGGTTGGCCCCCGATGGCGTACACCCAGGCCAGCGCAATCGAGGCGAGGATCGCCACCGCGAAGGCCAGGACCGGCACGGTGACCCGGCCGCCGATGATCAGGTGGGCGTCCTCGGCCCGGGGAACGAGCGCCGGATCGATCGGCCCGTCGCTGTCGGCCCCCCGGTCGTCGCCGGTCTTCGTCTCGCTGTCGTCGGAGTGGCCGCTCACCGCTTGCCCCGATCGTCGTCGGAGTTGGCGGGCTTGGGCCGGCGGGTGATCCAGCGCATGACGCCGAAGAGCACCGTGGTCAGCGCCACCCAGGCGACGAACCCCTCGGGCACCGGCCCGATCGCCCCCAGGTCGAAGCCGCCCCGGCCCTCGCGGTTGCTCAGCGTGAGGGCATAGGCGGCGATGTTGTCCGCCTCCGAGCGGGAGAGCGTGTCGGGGCCGAACACCGGCATCTGTCCGGGCCCGGTGCGCATCGCCTCGACCAGTTGGGTCGCCGTTGCGTTCCACAGCGTCGGTGCAGCCCGGCCCTGGCTGAGCGCGCCACCCGAACCGGAGGCGTTGTGGCATGCCGCACAGTTGGCCCGGTACAACTCGCCGCCCAGCGCCAGGTCCGGGTCGGCGACGTCGACCTCGGGGATCGCCGGCCCGGGACCGCCGGGCCCGACCAGGCTGCCAACGTAGGCGACGAGCGCGTCGAGGTCGGCGGCGGGGTCGGCGGCGGGGCCGAGCCCGGGGGGAGCGGGGCGGTGGAATCGTCGCTGTGGCCGTTGGTCCTCGGCGTCGGGATCATGTTGGTCGCCAACGGGTTTGTGCTCGGTCTGTGGCTGCTGGTGCCCGGCTTGGCGCTGGTTCTCCGCGGCCTGGTCGGCATGGTTACCGAGCGTCCCTCGCCGTCGCGCTGATGCCGACAGTCCGGGCTGAGCTAAGGCTTAGCTAAGCTCTGCCCATGTGGGCCCTTGTCGGAACACGCACGAGGCGAAGAGTCGCTTATCCGAGCTGACTCGCTAGGCCGAAGCAGGTAGTCGCACGCTTCGACGAGTCCGCCGAGTCTCCGTTGCTGTGAGGCTGCTGGTCGACAGCCACGTCGCCCTGTGGTGGCTCGAGAGGAACAACGAGATGGGGCCTGAGTGTCGTTCCAAGCTGGAGCAGGCCTCCGAGGTGTTCTTCTCTGCGGTCACGCCGTGGGAACTGGGAATCAAGGTTGCGCTCGGACAACTGTCGATGCACCATCGTGATCCGTTCGCGCGCATGCTCGTCGCTCAGGCGCAGTTGGACGTGCCGGCATTGGTCACCGCCGACCGGGTACTCAGTCGGTATGGCGTCGAGCTGGTCGCCGCTCGGAGCTAGCGTCGGCCGCGTCTGGGAGTGCGGTGGGTCGAGCCTGTCGGGCGAGGCGTGCTGTGGTTGTTGCGGCGGTGGCGGTCAAGCGTGGGGGTCAGGGGTGGCTGTTCGGCTCAGCCACCTGATCGCCCGGCGTTCCACGTCGTCAAGGGTTGCGCCGAGCTCCTCGCCCGAGCGCGTCCACCGGTAAGCGCCCCTCGGCGTCGGTCCCGCGTGTGTCCTTGCGCTCGTTTCCCACGTATCAGTGTGGTGGAGCGGGTCGGCGCGGAGGAGGGGAGCCATGGGGTTTCACGACCCGTTCTCATTTCGCAGGCGCTGTTCTCTCTGAGCAGTGCCTGTTCCGTCATCGAACAGGTTTCTCAGAATGAATGAGCGGGGCGGGTGGGGCCGACCAGCACCTTCGACGCCCTGGGCGCCTCTGAGAAGCTTCTGACCTGGGAGTACGGTCGTCTCTCATGACTCCCCTCGCCGGCGGCCGAATCGTTACCGGAATGGCCGCCATTGCGCTGACTCTTGCGGGCTGTGGTGGCGGCGACGGCGCAGCATCCAATCCAGCTTCCGTTCCGTCAACGAGCAGCGCAGCGAGTGCCACTTCGACCAGCGCAGCGACGACGGGTGCGGCGTCCGGCGGGTGCGAGGCCAAGCGACCCGAACCGGGCGAGTCGATGGTAACGATCACCAGCGGCGGCCGGGAGCGCTCCTACCTCCGCTACATCCCCCGTGGTGGACCGGGCGATGTAGACGGAGATGGTGGGGGGGCCGGGGATGCGGCGCCGTTGGTGCTCGACTTCCCGGCCTACTCCCCGGCCGAGATGGAAACCGAGTTCAGCGGGTTCACCAAGGCCGATGCCGACGGGTCGGTGCTCGCTGACGAAGTGGGCGCCGTCGTCGTCACTCCCGAGCCGGTCAACGGTGCCGGAGCGTTGCTCACCTGGAACTACGTCGACACCGACGGCTGGACCGACGACGTGGCCTTTGTCGCGGACGTGCTCGATGACGTGGAGGCCACCACGTGCATCGATCCCGAGCGGGTGCTGGCCACCGGCTTCGCCGTGGGCGGGGTGTTCGCGTCGATTGTCACCTGCGAGTTGTCCGACCGTATCGCCGTGTTGGCGACGGTCTCCGGGCTGTACGACCCGAAGGGATGCGCGCCGGACGTCGCCAAGCCGGTGCTGTCCTTTCACGGCACCGGCGACCGGTTCATCCCCTTCGATGGCAGCATCGGGGAGGGCCCGGCCAACCTGGGCCTGAGCCCCGAGACCACCGCCGGGCTGACGTTCATGCTCGAACGCCCTGGTGCACTCGCCTCGTCGGCCGCGTGGGCGAAGCGAGCGGGGTGCGACGCCGAGCCGATCGAGGAGTCGACCGCCGAGGAGGTGGGGCCGGGTGTCAGCCTGCAGGTCTGGCCGGGCTGCAGGGACGACATGGACGTCGAGCTGTACGTGATCGACGGCGGCGAGCACAGCTGGCCCGGCAGCGTGGGCATGGGCGCGTATGAGGGGCTGCTCGGGCCCGTTTCGACTCAGATCGACGCCACCAGGGTCATCTGGGATTTCTTCGAGGTCCGTACCTGAGTGCCGGCTTGCACCTCACCGTGAAATGAACCGACAAATGCAAAAATAACGTACAGAGTACAGTTGACTGTCGGCGGGCTTTGCTGTGGTGTCGGGCCGCGGTCGCTTGACCGCTCTCTGCCCGCAGAAGGGCAACCCATGTGCACCTCCCTTCAATACACCGACAGCACCGGCGCTCGTTACTTCGGGCGGACGCTGGAACTCGATGTCGATGAGCCCTGGGCGCTGACTTACGTTCCGGCGGGCATGGAGTTTGAAAGCGAAGCTCCCGACTCGAAGCCGCTGCATTACACCACCAGGTCCGGCTTCCTCGGCGTGACTGCCCCGGCTCGCATGCCGACCAAGGAGCAGCCGCTCACTCAGAATGACCTGAAGGTGTGCGAGGGGATGAACAGCGAAGGCGTGACGTTCAGCCTGCTGGCCTACCCGACGGTCGGCGGCAAGGAGGATGCGGTCGCCAACACGCTCGAGGCGCTCGGGGCCTGGGACCTGGGTTCGTTCGTGCTCGGCCAGTGCTCGTCGGTGCACGACCGCTCCGGCGCGTCGATCGTCATCGAGTGGCTCGACGGTGAACAGGAGATTTACGACAACCCGCTCGGCGTGATGACCAACGGGCCCACCTTCCCGTGGCACCTGACCAACCTGGGCAACTGGACGCACCTCACCAACGTCGACCAGAGCTCGGCAGCGTCCGGCTCGTTCGACGTCAAGCAGCCGGACTCCGGCATCGCCACCGCCGCCCTGCCCGGGTCGAGCACCTCGGTTGGGCGCTTCATCCGCGCGGTCTTCTACTCCAACTTCACCGAGAAGGTCGCCGACCCCGACAAGGCGATGCACAACCTGTCGCGCATCATGAACAACTTCGACCGGCCCCGCGCCCTCTCGACCAGCCCGGCGACCGGTGGCGGCGAAGGCATGAAGTCTCAAGGCATCGACAGCGGTAACGCCGGTCCCCCCACCGAGTACACCGTGTGGACCAACATGGCCGACCTGAGCCGTGGGCAGTTCTTCTTCCGCTCTTACGACGCCTTCAGCTGGACGTCGTTTGACCTGTCGGCGCTCGAGGAGGCCAATGAGCCCCGGGCGATGCTGACCAGCCAGCTGGACGCTATGGGCGGCGACGGTACCAAGGCGCTGCTCGCCGGCATGGGCATCTGAAGCGCTGCGCGCACCGCATGAACGATTCAGAGAACCCCAAGAAGGACCGTGCAGTGGACGATGACGACGCGGCGGTGGACGCGGGCCCCGCAGCGGGGGCCGGGCCCCTGGTCACCGCGGCACAGATCGCGCTGACCGAGGAACGGGGCCACATGTTTGGTCCCCTCGACCTCGACTTGGAAAGCGGCGGCGTGACGAGGCTGCTGGCGCCGGCCAGCGTGCCGCGCACGGCCTTGCTGCTGGCCCTCAGCGGACGCAGGCACCTGTCAGCAGGAACCTTGATGATCATGGGTCACACCAACGACCCACGCGCCACGTTCAAGGACTCGGCGGTGTGTTGCCTCGACGAGATCGACGGCATCGACCCGGCGGTGATGGTGCGCAGCATCGTCACCGAGTACCTGCGTTGGAACTCGCCGTTCTTCAAGTGGGTTCCCAAGGCTGACGACGCCGCCCTGAGGGCGCTGTGCTCCGGCACGTTCGGCGACGTGCCCGTGCCCCGGCTGGGCGACTTCGTCGAGAACCTGCCGGTGATTCAACAGCTGCTGTTGAAGATCTCCCTCGCCAACATCGGGCGCCCGCCCCTCCTCGTCGTCGGCCGACTCGACGATGTGACCAGCGATGACGACCAGTCCCAGGTGCTGCCCGCCTGGTGGAGTTGGGCAAGGGGCAGTCGATCATCGTCGGCTGTTCCAACCGCCCCCCGGCCGATTGGAACATCAAAGTGGTCGACTTGAGCGACATGTCGGCCGTTCCCACCTACAGCACCAGTGGCCAGGAGGCCAGCCAATGATCGCCGGTCTCTCCCTCGGAAGCGACGCCCGCCGCTACTTCCACTTCTCCCTTCCCCGCCTGGCCATCGTCACCGTCATCCAGATGCCGCTGCTGTACGGCGCCCTCTACCTGTGGACCTTCTGGAACCCGTTCGGTGGGGTGGACGAAGGTGAAGACCGAGAAGGCGGCGATGGCCGACCTCGAAAGCGGCAAGTACTACTTCGTCATCGTGATCCCGGAGGACTTCAGCGCAGCGGTTGCGTCCCTCACGGGGGGACAACCTCACCAAGCGAAGATCGCCGAAGTCACCGCAGAGCTCAACGACGCAGTGGCCAAGCTGCAGGCGGTCGACCTGCCACCGGCCCAGGAGGTGGCCACACAGCTTCAGGCGGCCTCGGGGCGGCTGAACGAGGTCAATGCAACGCTGTCCGGCCTGGTCGATCAGGGTGATGCCGATGCGATCGGTGAGGTGCGTGCTCAGGCGGACGCACTCCGCAAGGACATCGCCACCTTGGACGAGGGCGTCGACCAGCTCGCCGGCGGAAGCGACGAGCTGGTCGACGGCGCGGCCGAGTTTGCGGCGATCATCGAGGAGCTGTCGGCTGGCGCAGAGAAGCTGGACAAGGGCTTCTCCACCGTCCTGGGCAAGGTGCCCAACCGGACCGAGGCCCAGCGCGACTCGGTGGCATCGGCGCTGACCACGCCGGTGCTGTTGAAGGAGAAGACGCTCAACGAGGCGGACACCTTCGGGACCGGCTTCGCGCCGTTCTTCATGTCGCTGTCGCTGTTCGTCGCGGTATCATCGTCTGGATGATCCTCACCCCGCTTCGCTCACGCCCGGTCGAGGCGGGGGTCGGGCTGGCGCGTGCGGTGTTCACGTCGTACTGGCCCGCCTTGGTGATCGGTTTCATCCAGGCCTCGATCCTGTATGGGGTCGTCCTCGTCATCGGGCTCAGACCGACGCACCCGGTGGGCATGTGGCTCTTCGCCGTGCTCGTCTCCGCCACGTTCATCGCCATGATCCAGGCGTTCAACGCCATATTCGGTGAGGCGGTCGGCCGGGTCGTCACGCTGGCGTTCCTGATGCTGCAGCTGGTCTCCTCCGGCGGCATCTATCCGGTGCAGACCACCGCCGGGCCGATCCAGGCCCTGCACATCTTCGATCCGATGACCTACACGGTCAACGGGTACCGCCAGCTCAGCGTGGCCGTCTCGGTCGACTCGCGGCTGTGGGTGGCGATCGACGTGCTGGTGGGCATCCTGCTCGTCAGCCTGGCCGCCTCCACCCTGTCCGCCTGGCGAAACCGGGTGTACACGATGGACCGCCTGTATTCGATGGTGGTCGTCTAGGAGCCCGGCTCCGGACCTAAGGTCATCAACAACTCATTATCAAGGGAGAAGCAACAGTGAAGAGCCGTGAACCAGCAGCCGATCCGGGTCTCGTACAACCGGCGTTCACCGAACGCTTGAGCGTGCAGGCCATCCCCAGCCTGCGCATGCCCAAGGACGAGAACAACCCCGAGGTCGCGTACCGCTTCATCCACGACGAGCTGATGCTCGATGGCAACTCGCGGCTGAACCTGGCGACGTTCGTGACGACGTGGATGGACGACGAGGCCGAGCGCCTGATGTCCGAGACGTTCGACAAGAACATGATCGACAAGGATGAGTACCCCTCGACCGCCGAGATCGAGACCCGCTGCGTCAACATGGTGGCGGACCTGTTCCACGCCGAGGACCTGTCCGAGACCGATGCGACGTCCGCCACCGGCGTGTCGACGATCGGCTCCTCCGAGGCGGTCATGCTGGCTGGACTGGCGATGAAGTGGCGCTGGCGCGCCAAGCGCGAGGCCGAGGGCAAGGATGCCTCCAAGCCCAACTTCATTCTGGGCACCAACGTGCAGGTGGTGTGGGAGAAGTTCTGTAAGTACTTCGATGTCGAGGCCAAGTACCTGCCGATGGAGCCGGGCCGCTACGTGGTGACCCCCGAGCAGATCCGCGACGCGGTCGATGAGAACACGATCGGCGTGCTGGCCATTCTCGGCACGACGTTCACCGGTGAGCTCGAGCCGGTCGCCGAGATTTCGGCGATGCTCGACGAGTTGGCCAAGTCCGGCGGTCCGGACGTCCCCATGCACGTCGACGGGGCCAGCGGCGGCTTCGTCGTGCCCTTCCTTCAGCCGGACCTGGAGTGGGACTTCCGCAACCCGCGGGTGGTCTCGATCAACGTCAGCGGCCACAAGTACGGCCTCACGTACCCGGGCATCGGCTTCGTCGTGTGGCGCTCCAAGGAGTACCTGCCCGAGGACCTCGTTTTCCACGTCAACTACCTGGGCGGCGACATGCCGACGTTTACGCTCAACTTCTCCCGCCCCGGCAACCAGGTGGTGGCCCAGTACTACAACTTCATCAGGCTGGGTCGCACCGGCTACACCCGGATCATGGAGGCGTTGCGCGACACCGCCCAGATGATCTCCGCGCACATCGCCACGATCGACGGGTTGAACGTGATCACCGACGGCACCGCCATCCCGGTGCTCTCGTTCAACTGCGATGACGACCTCGGCTTCACCGTGTTCGACATCTCCCACGAGCTGCGGGCCCTCGGGTTCCAGGTGCCGGCGTACACGATGCCGGCCGATGCCGAGGACGTCGCCGTGCTGCGCGTCGTCGTGCGCGAGGGCTTCAGCCGCGACATGGCCTACAAGCTGGGCCTGGCCATCGAGCAGGTGGTCGAGCACCTCAAGGCCGGGGCACGGCCCCAGGCCTCCAAGTCGGGCTTCGCTCACTGAGGCTGACGAGCTGAGCGACGGGGCGTTGGCGGCAGCGATGCCGCCGGCCCCCCCTCGCCGTTGCGTTCACATGGCCCCCCTACCTGCGGGGACTTCCTTGAGCTCGGGCTTTCACGACGACGTCGGCTCCTCGGCCACGACCCCGCTTGTTTTTCGCCCCACACTGCACATGCAGTCGTGGACGTTCATCATCGGCGCCTCCCTGTTCGCATTGGGGTCTGCGCCCGGGCTGGGGACGTGGCTCGGCACGGGCGCCAACACCGCCTTCTTCGTCGGCGCGTGGTTTTTCACGGCGGCAGGCTTCATCCAGTTGCTGCTGAGCGCGCCCCGCATCGGGCCGCGTGGTGGCGTTCGGGCCGTGTGGCTGGCCGCCGCCGCCCAGTCCTTTGGCACCGTGTTGTTCAACGTCAGCACCGGCGCAGCGCTTCATACCCGGCAACTCTCAGCAGAGCGGATTTCGTCTGGGCGCCCAACGCCGAGGGCTCGCTGGGCCGATACCGGCACGTTCGTCGGCGCGCTGTGCTTCCTGGTTGCATCTGCGATCTATGTGGTCGGTCCACGGCCGGTGACGGGCGGCGACGCCTGAGCGCTGGGAGAGGTGGCCAAGCCGGCCGGCGACGCGATGGCCACGCTTCCCAGCTGGACCGAGCCCGGGCTGGTGTGGGCGCCGTCGGTACTGCAAACCGACGATGACGGCTTCGTCCTCTATTACACGTCGCTCGACAGCCGGTCCGGTCTGCAGTGCGTCGGCGCCGCCCGGGCGTCCTCACCGCTGGGGCCCTTCGTCGACGGTTCGGACGATCCGTTCGTCTGCCAGCGCGAGCTCGGCGGCACGATAGACGCCAGCCCGTTTGTCGACGACGACGGCACGCCGTACCTGCTGTTCAAGAACGACGGCAACTGCTGCGACATCACCACCCAGCTGTGGACCCAGCAGCTCTCAGCGGACGGCATGACGCTTGTTGGCGACGCGATTGCGTTGCTCGAGACCACCGAGGACTGGGAGGGCCCCCTGATCGAGGGACCGTCGATGACCACGCTGGGCGACTCGTACTGGCTGTTGTACTCGGCCTACGACTGGAACAGCGCCGACTACTCGGTTGGGTTGGCCCAATGCGAGTCGCCGGTTGGGCCATGCACCAAGCGAGATGGGCCCTGGCTGGCCAACCACGGCGATGCCAGCGGACCGGGCGGCGCCGAGGACTTCACCGACGCGGACGGTCGGCGATGGATGGTGTACCACGCTTGGGTCACCGACAAGATCGGATACGAGACGGGCGGTGAGCGGTCACTGTTCGCTGTGCCGCTCGACCTGCGCTCGGGCGAACCGGTGGCGCGCGGCCTGAGCGAGGACAGCGCCGACTGACCGCCCCCGGTGGGACATCGCTCAGGAGGGGGCGGAGCCCTCCGCCGACAGCACCTGCTCGGGGGTGGACCCCACCAGAGTTGTGTACAGCTCCGGATCGGTCGCCCCCTCGGTGTTGATCACCAGCACGATGGCGTGGTCGTCCAGCCCGGTTTGGCGTCGCAGCTCCGGGTCGGCGGTCAGCTGCACCAAACCGGCCAGGCCTGCCACACCGCTTTCGCCGGCGACGATCGGTGGGTCGCCGGCCGCCGGCTGAGCCAGGCGCCTCATCGCCGCCGGCGACTCGTCCTCGCCCAACGTCACAAAGCCGTCGGCGACACGTTCGAGCACCCTCCATGCCAGCGGCGACGGTTCGTAGCACTCGAGCATCGCCATCACCGTCGGCTCGGTGCCGGGCACGGTGACGATGCCGCCCGCAGCGTTGGAGGCGAACAGGCAGGCCGCCCGCTCGGGCTCGACCACGATCACGTGGGGACGGTCCGCCCCCAACACTGCGGCGAGGTGCCCGGCGACGGCCGCAGCAAACCCGCCGACCCCGGCCTGGACCAGCACGTGGGTCGGCGGCTTGGTCATGGCATCCAGCGACTCGCGCACCAGCACGGTGTAGCCCTGGGACACCAGGGCCGGGATCGCCTCGTAGCCGGGCCACGAGGTGTCGGACAGCACGGTCCAGCCCTCGGCCTCGGCCACCCGTGCCGCTTCGATGATGGAATCGTCGTAGCTGCCGTCCACCCGGATGATCCTGGCGCCGAAGCGCTCGATCGCCGCCACGCGTTCATCGCTGACGCCGCCGTGCATGAAGATCGCCGCCTCGGCGCCGACCAGTTGGGCGCCCTGGGCCACCGATCGCCCGTGGTTGCCGTCGGTGGCGCAGGCGAACGTCATCGTGGCGGCCACAGCACGGACGGCGTCGGTCTGGAGATCGCCGACGTCAACCGGGTGATCCAGACGACGGGCCGCCTCCTCGAGCACCAGGCGGGTCACGACGTAGGACCCGCCCAGCGCCTTGAAGCTGCCGAGCCCCAGCCGGTATCCCTCGTCCTTGACGAACACCGATCCCACCCCGAGCTCGTCGGCGAGGCCGTCGAGGCGGTGCAGCGGCGTGGGGTCGTTGTGCTCGCGGTGCGCCAGGTAGGCGACCGCCTGGTCGGCCCCGGCGGCACCCAACGTGGCCACATCCTCGGGCAGCGGCGCCCAGCCGTGGGTTGGCATCGAGTTGGGGGCGTACATCGGTGGTCCTGTCAGCTCGGCGCGACGTCGATGCGCGGGCGCCTGCCCTCCATGCGTTCGATCTCGTCCTCGAGCTGGGTGGCCAGCGTTCGCCTCAGTTCGGCGGTCACTGGGGTGCCGGCCAGGTTGTGGCGCTGGGCCGGGTCCTCGACGTTGTCATACAGCAGGTGTTCCTCGTAGACGTCGGCGGCCGAGTCCCGGTAACGGGCGAGGCGGCCAAGGCCCGCTCCCGTCACCGCGTACGTGTGGCGCTCGGTGCGCAGCGCCCGCCCCACCTGCGATTCGCTGATCTGCACCAGGGCCGACGTGCGGGTGGCTCGGCCGTCGAGGAACTCCTGGAGCGGGTGGCCGTCGCCGGGCACCGGCGCCGCGCCGGCGGCCGAGACCAGGGTCGGCAACAGGTCGAGGCCGCTGACCAGCGCGTCGCTGCGCTGCCCGCCCCGAAAGCCCGGGCCGCGCACCACCAGCGGCACCCGGATCGAGGCGTCATGGGGGGAGCGCTTGTACTCGGCGTTGCGGGTGCGGAAGTGGCTGCCGTGATCGGAGGAGTAGACGACGATCGTGTCGTCCAACTCGCCGGCGGCCTCCAGGGCACCGGTCAGGCGGCCGAGGTTGGCGTCGATCGACGCGCAGCAGGCGAGGTACTCCGCATAGTTCCAGCGCCAGTCGCCCAGCGTGCCTTTGAGGTCGGCGGGCACGTCGTAGTCGGCGAATCGCTTGGCCCAGCCCTTGGGGCCGATCGTGCGAAATCGATTGTTCTGATGGTGCGGTTCGAGAAACGACACGAACATGAAGAACGGGCGCTCCTCGTCGGCGCGTCCGTGCAAGGCGTCGACGGCCAGGTCGGTCAGCGCATCGACGCGGAAGCCGTTCAGCGGCACTTTGTTGCCGTCGCCGTCGAAGACGTGGCCCCGGTAGGGGAGCGAGGTCGCCTCCAGCGAGTCGGCCGCCAGCCACAGGTCCTCGTAGCCGCCGCGCCGCTCGGGCGGCACCGGCCGGGTGCCAAACCGTGTGGCGCCGGTGCCCGGCTTGGGCAGGTAGCCGCCGTCGGAGGCCAGGTGCCACTTGCCGACGTAGCCGGTCCAGTAGCCGGCCGACCCGAGCGCGGTCGCCAACGTGGTCGCATCCTGGGGGAGCGACCTGCCGTTGCGCCAGCAGCCGGTGGTGGTGGGCATCAGCCCGGTCTGTAACGCCGCCCGCGACGGTCCGCACAGCGGCTGGACGGTGAAGGAGTTGTCGAAGGCGACGCCGTCGGCGGCCAGGGCGTCCAGGTTGGGAGTGACGTCGAGGCGCTGGCCGAACACGCCACATGAGTCCGGTCGTTGCTGATCGGACAGCACCACCAGGACGTTGGGTTGCTTGGGCATCGCCCGATCATGACAGGGAGCGTGGCGCCGGTGAAGTCGGCGGTCGGCCGGTCACCAGGCCCGTGCGTAAAACCGCAGGTAGTCCTCAACATGGTCGCTCCAGTAGAGGCGGTTGTGGCCACCCGGCCAGGTCGTCGCCCTGACGCCGAGGCCGATGGAACGAAGCGACTCGGCCAGCTCGAAGGTCGACGGTCGGAGCGAGTCGTCGTCGCCAACGTCGAGCCAGATGCGGGAGTCGTGGGCTGCGAGCGATTGTTCTTGTTTCGGCGTCAGCCTCCCCGAGGGACTGTGTCCACCCGCAGCGCTGAACAGGTCCGGTCGGTCGGCGGCGATGAACAGCGCCCAGCCACCCCCTCGCGAGATGCCACCGATGCTGGTGACGTCCCGGCCCCCGAGGCTCGGGTACTCCTTGTGAAGGTAGGGGAGCAGCTCATCGGCGACGAATCGTTCCATCGCCGGCGGCGAGCCGTCCCCCCGGCCTTCAACGCGTCCTCCGTCGACTGCGACGATCACCATTGGCTTGATCTCGCCGGATCCGATCAGGCAGTCGGCGGCGCTCGCCGCCCCCACATCCAGCCATTGGGTTTCATCAGCCGATCCTCCATGGAGCAGGACGAGCAAAGGAACCGAGGGGGATGCTGCCGGCTCGAAGCCCGGCGGTGCGTAGATCCTGAGTCGCTCGGTGCCACCGGTCGCTTGGCTGGTCAGCGACTTGGATAGGACCTTTCCCTTTGGGGCGTCTGGGCACGAGGGCGGAGCGGCCGGGGCTGCCTGGGTCTGACGTGTGCTCGTCGGACGCTTCTGGTCCGATGCCGACGGGCGGCCGCCGCACGACGCCAGCAGCGAGGCCGTACCGATGAATCCTGCGACGACCACGGCACGTCTCATTCGGGTCGGCTTCGGCAGGGTTCGGCGTTCATGTTGGGGTGGGCGTTCATGTTGGGGTGGGCGTTCATTTCGTGGTGACTGCGAAGAAGTCGCGCTGGCTTGGTTGGAGGTATCGGTCTGCGGCGCTCGCCAAACCCGGCACCAGCTTCGTCCCGGTGAGCGATCCGCCGCTGCCCGGCGTGATCGCCAGGAAGTTGAAGGTCGGGTTGGTCGCGTGGATGTCCAACTCCATCGCCCGCACCGCCCCGACGTTGGCCAGCGCCTGGGCCAACGAGTCGGTCGTCAGGTTGGATCCGGCAACGTAGATGAGGGCGCCGTCGTTGGTGATGCCGAGACCCGACCGGTTGGTGTACTGAAGCTGCCACTTGGGTTTGCCCCAGTCCCTGCTCACACCCGACCGCAGTCCGGGGACGGGCCTGGAGTTGTTGACGATGAGGTCGAGGTTCTGCACCACCGAGGTCACGCCTGGGGCCATTTTGACGTCGGTTCCCCAAGCGCCCAGCTGAGGGTTGCCGTTGGCGTTCAACACCAGGGACGCCTGCCCGTCGACCAGCGGGCTGGGGTTGCGCCCTTCGGCCATGTAGCCACCTCGGATGTCCTTGAACTTGAAGCCGGCGTTGAAGGCGGCGACGGCCTTCGGGCGCTCGGTGGCCGGAATTTCGGAGTTCCAGGACCAGCCGGTTCCCTGTTTGGTACCGGGCACATACGTCACGTTGGTCACCTCGGGGTTGAGCCAGACCGCAGAGGCCACCACCGCCATGTGAGCGGGGTCGGGCCGCAGAAACGTCGTGTAGGTGACCGGCCGGCCATTGACGGTGCGGGTGCTCGGCGACCAGGTGCCTTCGCCGCGCAGCGGCGCGTCGAGCAGGCCTTTGACGGTCGCTGGGGTCGACACCGGGGCTGCGGGAGGCGACAGCGCTGGTGCGGAGTGAGGACGGCCGGGTGCAGCCATGGGGAGTTGGTTGGGGTCAACCTTGTCGTCGGTCAGCTTCGGTGGGGGGTACAGCCGCTGCTCGAGGCGGTCGACCAGCGGGCTCATGCCGTGGTCGCGCATCCAATCGCTGGTTCGGGCGGTGACGGTTGCCGACCCGGGCTCGGTGAGGTAGCTGGTGCACGACCAGCTGGTCGCCGCGAGGCCTCCGAGCAGAAGGATTGCTACGCCAACCGCCACGAGCAGGTGGGGGCGAGGCCGGCGGCGACCCGCCCAGGCCCACAGCCCAACGCTGAGCGCGACGGCGACGACCACCGCCGGGACCGCCGGCACTCCGAGCGCCTGAGCGGCACCGGCGCATCCAACGGCGATGCCAGCCGCCACGACGACCCAGGCGAGCCGGCGGATGCGGTGCTTCGAACGACGGCTGGTGACGGCACCCGGCGGCGCGTCTGTACCGTCGTCGGGCCGGGCATGCTCATCCTTGTCACCGGCTTCCGTCGGCGTGCCAGGCGAGGGTGTCATCGTGGTTGCCATCAGATGATCCCCGCCGAGAACGCAACCAGTCCGACGACCAGCAGGCCGGGCAACAGCGTGTGGTTGGCGAGGAGCTCTCGGGCTGGGTCTCCGCCGCCGCCGCCCATCAGCCGCCGCCGATAGGCGTTGAGTACCTCCCAGAACCCGGCAGCGCCGAGCAGGGCGAGGCCGGCTCCGGCGGGCCCGAACTCAAGGGCCAGCACCCACAGCCCGAACGTCACAACCGCAACCGCTTGAGTGGCGGCGAGGCCGGCATCGATCGTGCGAAGCCGGTAGGTGCCCAACGCCGAGCGATGCGACGACGCGTCGTCACCGAGCAGCACCAGCTCCGAGCGTCGCTTGCCCAGCGCGACGAACGCCGCGCCTGCGAACACCGCCGTCAGCAGCAGCAGCGGAACGGCGGCACCGACGGCGACCGCCCCGGCGACGACCCGAAGCACAAACCCGGCTGCCAACACGGTCACGTCCAACCAGGCCAGGCGCTTCAGGCCCAGGGAGTAGGAGGCGGTCAGCAGCAGGTAGGCGGCGATGATCTCAACGAGCATTGGAGAGACCAGGAACCCGAGCGCCAGCGCCGTCAGCGCGGCAGCGCCCGACGCGACGGTCGCGAGCGTCGGCGAGACAACCCCCGAGGCGATCGGACGATGGCGCTTCACCGGATGGTGACGGTCGGCCTCGCGATCCAACGTGTCGTTCAGGAGATAGACGCTGCTCGAGGCCAGGCAGAACGCCGAGCAGGCCACCAAGGTATCGACCAGGCCGGCGACACCCAGCGTGTAGAAGCCCAGCCCGGGAATCATCAAGACCGTTGCGTTCTTGATCCACTGATGTGGGCGGGCCGCTCGCAGCAGGCCACGGAGAGCGTCGGTGTGCCGATGCGCCTCGCCGTGTCGCCCCTCCGTCTCGATCACGCTGGGACGTTGCTTCGGCGGTTGCCCCGAGAGCGATGGCGGAGCGATGGTTGCTGTCATGGTGTCGGTTCTTTCCCCGAGGTCGATGTTGCGGTCATCGTGCGCCTCGGAACCTGAAGGGACGCTGATGCGAACTGAACCGCAGCTGAACGCGCCACGCTCAACGTCGGACCCGTCACCCTGCGGGTCGGACGGGAAGTTTCAGCCCGTGTTCAGGTCGCCGGTGTCATGATCTATACAGGCCCCAACCGGTGTTGGCCGGCACGGCCGAACCCACACCACGAGGCGCAATGTGAAACTGCTGGTCGTTGAGGACGAGAAGCGGCTCGCCGTTTCGCTGAAGCGCGGCTTGGAGGCCGACGGCTTCGCAGTCGATGTGGCCTTGGACGGCACCGACGGCAAGGCGATGGCGACCGAAAACACCTACGACGCCATCGTTCTCGACATCATGTTGCCGGGTATCAACGGCTTCAAGTTGTGCGGCGACCTGCGCGACGGCGGGGACTGGACGCCGATCCTGATGCTCACCGCCAAGGACGGCGAGCTTGACGAGACCGAGGCGCTCGACACCGGCGCCGACGACTTCCTCCGCAAGCCGTTCTCGCACTTGGTGCTCGTCGCGCGCATTCGTGCGTTGCTGCGACGCGGTAAAACGGAACGTGCGGTGCAGCTGAGCGCTGGCGGACTCCGGGTGAACCCGTCGCAGCGTCGGGCCTGGCGAGACGACGACGAGATCGAACTGACCGCCCGCGAGTTTGCAGTGCTCGAGTACCTGATAAGCAACGTCGGGATGGTGCGGTCAAAGGCCGAGATCCTCGACCACGTGTGGGACTACGCCTTCGACGGTGACCCGAACATCGTCGAGGTGTATGTCCGTCACCTGCGCAAGAAGATCGATATCCCCTACGGCACCGAATCGATCCAGACCGTGCGCGGCGCCGGGTACCGCCTGGTCGGCACCACGTCGTGAGGGCCCGCCTCGCTGGGCTTCGGGTCCGAGCCAGCGTTGGGGCCGTCGTGATCGTCGCGATCGCCATGACTTTGGCCGGCATCCTCCTCGTTCATCAACTGCGCACCTCGCAGACCAGGGCGATCGACACCGCCCTGGAGATAAGGGTCCAGGACATCGAATCGCTGATGGAGGACGGCACCCCTCCAAGTCAGCTGTCGGTGGAGGACGAGCAGGACGATTTCGTCCAGGTCATCGATGTGTCCAACGGCGAGGTGGTGACTGCCAGCGCAAACATGGCCGGGCGGCAGCGCGTCGTCGCAGGAGGCGATGGCACCACCGTCACCATGCTGGTGGCAGGCCTCGACCCCGAGAACTTTCGCGTCCATGTTCACCTCACCGAGGGCACCCCGAAGTATGCGATCGTCGTTGGCACCAACCTCGAGAACGTCGACCGCGTCGCCGCCACCACCGTCCGTTCGCTGGTGATCGGCCTGCCGGTGCTGCTGGCACTCATCGCAGTGGTCACCTGGCTCGTCGTCGATCGCACGCTGCGCCCCGTGGAAGCGATCCGCTCGGAGGTCGCCGACATCGGAGGCGGCGACCTGCACCGCCGGGTGCCCGAGCCCACCTCCGGCGACGAGATCGGGCGCCTCGCCAGAACGATGAACGCCATGCTCGACCGGCTGGAGTCGGCGGATGTCGCCCAGGCCCATTTCGTCTCCGACGCCTCCCACGAGCTGCGCACCCCGATCGCGGTGATCCGCCACGAACTCGAAGTTGGGCTCGGAAGCGACAACCCCGAGTTGCTGCGTGAGATCGCAGGCGAGGTCCTCGACGAGAATCTTCGCATGCAGCACCTGGTCGAGGACCTCCTGCTGCTCGCCCGACGTGACGGACGCACCGGACCCGACCCGCGGGTCGGCTGGAAGCCGATCGACCTGGACGATGTGATCCTCAGCCAGGTACAGCAGGTTGTCAGCGACACAACCGTGGGCATCGCCGGCGTCTCGGCCGGGCAGATTTGCTGCGACGAGGGCCAGGTCGTTCGGGTGGTCCGCAACCTGCTCGACAATGCCCTCCGCCACGCCAAGTCTCAGGTCGACATCTCGCTGACCAGCACCGACGACGGACATGTGGTGTTGGCGGTCGACGACGACGGCGCCGGCATCGCAAAAGACGACCGCGAACGGGTCTTCGAGCGGTTCGTTCGCCTCGACGAGTCGAGGTCACGCGACGCGGGCGGGTCCGGACTCGGCCTCGCCATCGTTGCCGAGGTTGTCGCCGATCACGACGGAACCGTCAACGCCGGGACGAGCCCGACGCTCGGAGGCGCCCGCTTTACTGCAACGTTCCCCGACGCTCGCCGCTAGCGATCGCTTCCAACCATCAGCGCCACAAAGATGGCCGACCCGAGCTCCTCCATGGGGAACGGTTTCAGCAGCACGGTCCGTGCGCCGAACGACCAGAACTGCTCGTGCACCGCCGGTTCGGTGGAGCGAGTGCAGACGACGACGGGGATCGGAGACGCGGCCATGAACGCGGCGGCGGGCTCACTCAACTCGTCGGCGTCCAACACGATGGCGTCATAGCCGGCTGTGGCTCGCTGCTCGCCATCGACAAAGGTGGTGTCCGCCACGTCCACCTGGTGGCCTGACGCCTCGAGGAACAGCGTCAACGCCGCAGCGAGGCTGGAATCGGGCTCGATGAGCAGAATCCGCGTGAGGTTGGGAGGGGGTGCATGGGGGGTCATGGGTTGATCATGCGCCTCGCAGCTGAAGGCCCCCTGAAGCGCCGCAAACGCGGGCGACCGGCCGGGCTGATGCCCGGCCGGTCGCCGTTCCTTGTCTGCCGGCTCCATGCGAGCCGATTTCTGCGGGCTTAGTCGGCCTGCTCGGCGAGGATCTTGCCGTTGGTGGCGTCGATGAGCACCTCGCTCTGGGTGCCGTCCTTGGCGGTCACGTCAACTTCGTAGACCACCTTGCCGTCTTCCTCGTCCAACTCGACCTTGTCGGCGGTGCCGGGCACCTTGTCGGTGGCGGCCTTCGAAGCAGCGTTGGCGTCGATCTTGGCCAGCTTCTCCAACTTGGCCTGCTCGGCCTTATCGGCCTTGGCCTCGTCGGCGTCCTTGTCGACCTCCTGGGCAAGGATCTTGCCGTTGCCGGCGTCGACGATCACCTCGGTCTCGGTGCCGTCCTGTGCGACGACGTCAACCTCGTAGACGACGTTGCCGCCCTCCTCGTCCAGCTCAACCTCGTCGACGGTGCCGGGCACCTTGTCGGTGGCGGCCTTCGACGCTGCGTCGGCGTCGATCTTGGCGACCTTCTCCAGCTTGGCCTGCTCGGCCGTATCGGCCTTGTCCTCGGAATCGTCGGCCTCGTCGGCGTCGCTGCCCTCAGGGCCCTCGGGGGTGACCTCGATGGTCACCGAGCTGGTGTAGTCGGGCTTCTCGTCGGCCTCGTTCTTTTCGTCGGGCTCGTTCCGCTCGTCGGTCCCGGTGTCGGCCTTGTCCTGGCTCCCGGCCGCTGCGGGCGCCTCGGCGGTGGTCGGAGGGGCCTGCTGTGTGGTTGCGGCCGAGGCGATCGTTACGCCTCCGGCGGTGAGGCCCAGCCCGAAGAGGGACGAGTAGGCGATCTTCCTGAACTTGTGGGTGGTTGCCACGTTGGGCTCCTTTGGTGTGCATCGGAGGGTTCCGATGACGCCACCCTGCAGCACCATCCTGTGGCCACGCTGAAGCTGCCCCCGAACACCCGGTCGGCTTCAGCCCAACTTCAGGTACGGTCGGATCGGCCTGCAACAGCCGTCCCGGTTCGTCTTCAGTCGAGCCTCAGGTTGAGCGGGCACACTCTCCATCGATGAGCGCCGACGACAGGAACCTGGGTAGGACATGAGAGTGCTGGTAGTCGACGACGAACCTCGGCTGGCGGCGGCGGTGCAGCGCGGGCTGGAGGCGGAGGGATTTGCCGTCGACATCGCCTCGACCGGCGATGAGGGCCTGTGGATGGCCACCGAGGTGGCCTACGACGTGATCGTGTTGGACATCATGTTGCCCGGGATGAGCGGCTACGCCGTGTGCAGCCACCTCCGGGAAGCGGGCGTGTGGACGCCGATCCTCATGCTGACCGCGAAGGACGGGGAGTGGGACGAGGCCGAGGCGCTCGACACCGGGGCCGACGGGTACCTGTCGAAGCCCTTCTCCTTCGTCGTGCTCGTCGCCCACATCCGAGCATTGTTGCGGCGCGGTGCCGTCGAACGGCCGACCAAGCTGAGCGTCGGCGACCTGGTGGTGGACCCGGCGACCCACTCGTGTGTCCGGGGGGACACCAACATCGAGCTGACGGCCAAGGAGTTCTCGGTGCTCGAGTTCCTCCTGCGATCGCAGGGGGATGTGGTGACCAAGTCCCGCATCGTCGAGCACGTATGGGATGCCGCCTACGACGGGGACCTCAACGTCGTGGAGGTGCACATCAGCGCGCTGCGCCGAAAGATCGATGCTCCTTTTGGCACCGACACCATCCGCACCATCCGCGGCGCCGGGTATCAGCTGGCCGGGCAGTGACACGGGTGCGACTGCCTGGGTCGGTTCGCAACCAAACCACGGTGGTGGCCGCCGGTGTGGTGTCGGTGGCGCTCATCCTGGCGGCGTTCGGGCTGGTCGGGTTGCTTCGACACCGGCTGATCGACGCCGAACGCGTGGCCGCCCGGGTTCGGGCCGACGATGTCGTCGCGCTCGCCCGCACGGGCACGCTGCCCAATCCGCTGTCGTTTCCGGGCGAGGACTCGGGCGCCACCCAGGTACTCGACGCCAAGGGGAAGGTGATCGCCGCCACCGAGAACATCGAGGACGACAGCCCCCTCAGCACGCTGCGGCCTGACGTCGGCGACCACGAGTCCGTGATCATGACCGGCCTCCCGATGGAGGAGGACGATCGGTACCTCATCGTGGCGACGACGGCGGTGGCCGGGGGCAAGCGGGTGACCGTCCAGGCCGCCGCATCGCTCGAATCGGCCGACGACACCCTGGCCACGCTGACGCGCACGCTGTTGTGGGGTGTTCCGGCGCTGATCCTGCTGGTGGCCGCCACCACCAGGTTGCTGGTGGGCCTGGCGCTTCGCCCGGTGGGCGCCATCACCGACGAGGTGGCCGACATCACCCAGGCCGACCTGCATCGTCGGGTGCCCGAGCCGGGAAGCTCCGACGAGATCGCCCGGCTGGCCATCACGATGAACGAGATGCTGGCCCGGCTCGAGGCGTCGTCGGCGCGTCAGCAACGCTTTGTGGCCGACGCCTCCCACGAGATGCGCAGCCCCCTGGCGTCGTCGCGTGCGGTGCTGGAGGTGGCTGCGCTGCACCCCGGCTCGGTCGACAACCTGCTCGCCGCCATCGGCGACTCGCTGATCGATCACCAGCGACTCGAGACGCTGGTCGCCGACCTGTTGACCCTCGCCCGGCTCGACGGGTCCGAGACCCACAAACGGCGTGTTCCCACCGATCTTGAAGCGCTCACCCGGACGGTGGTCGACCGCAGGGTCGAGCCCGACGTGACGTTTGCGTGCACCGGTCCGGCGATCGCCTTGGTCGACGGAGCGCAGATCGATCGGGTGCTCACCAACCTGCTCGACAACGCCGCCCGGCACCGCCGCTCGCGCACCGACGTCACCGTGGGGCGAGGCGACACGACCGTCGACATCACGGTCGACGACGACGGCCCGGGCGTCCCCGAACCAGAACGGAACCGGGTGTTCGAACCGTTCACCCGTCTCGACGCCGCCCGCACCGCCGACCAGGGCACCGGGCTGGGCCTGGCCATCGTCGCCGAGATCGTCGGTGACCTCGACGGCAAAGTCCGGCTGGTCGACAGTCCCCTCGGAGGGGCCCGCTTCGTCGTCTCACTCCCGTCTGCCGTGGTGGGCCCGGACGCCGGGATGGCCTAAGAGGCATCCGTTCGGCACAGCGCTGAACGGTTCCAGCTGCCCTGTGGCTTACGCTGCGCGGCGAACGATCCCCGGATTGAGCAGGAGGACTTCCGGCTCCTCTCCTTCGCCCAGGTCGAGTTCCACCCGGACGTGTGTTGCGGGCTCACCCCAAACGGCGACCACCCGCCCGTCCAATTCCTCCGGCCCCCAGGGAACGGTGACGCGGTCTCCGACCTTCAAAATTCTGCTTGGTCCTACCACGGCGGCACTCCTGTTCGTGTTCGTAGATGCTCCCACAAGATCGTGTCGAGGGCACGAGATAGACGATTGAGAACCGGTAGCTGGTTGCGAGCCCACGAGACGGTGTCCAGGTGACCCTGCCGTCGGTACTCGTCTACCTGGCGTTGGTACTCGTCTACCTGGCGTTGGTTGCCGTGGGCGAGCGCGTTTCGAAGCGACACCAGCGCGTCGAACTTGCCGGGATCCTTGCCTCCCGGTCTGGCCCAAGCGGCATTGATGGTTCCGAGTTTGCCTTCAAGGTTGCGCACGCCCAGGCGACCGAAATCCATGCGCAGGGCTGTCATGGTGGCGTTACCGGAATCGATGGCACGACCGCGCGTGATTGCAGCTGTCAACAGCGCGTTCAGCTCCGGCGGAGGAGCGGCGACACTCACGATGTGCTCTGCAGAGAGATCGTGCAAGTCCCGGGTGAAGCCCTGAAACTCGGCTACCAAACGCAGGATGTAGGAGTGTGCCAGTGGCCGCCCGAGCTCAAGCGGACGGCCAGGTCCGTCGACCTCTCCCATAGCCACATGTGCTTCGGCGATTCGCGCAATCGACTTTCTACGCGACGTAAGCCACGACTCCAGAGCGAGTGACTTGGAATAGCCCATCGCCGGCGAGCCTACGTCCGAGCGCCTGCGCCACGGCTTGCCAGGCACGAAGCGCTCGCAACTCCGGACGATCTGATGACAGCGTCGTCGAGGATGGCCGGGAGGTTGGACCGGCAGATCAGTAAAATCATCTGGCACCATCGACGACACGGGGGACGGTCATGGCCGAGAACACCCAGCTTGCAGCGATCAATGCACTCACCGAGGAGGAGCAGAAGCTGCGCCAGAAGGAAGCCGATGGCAGCGCCACTGACGCCGACCGGCAGCGGGTCGCCCAGATCGAGGTCGAGCTGGATCAGTGCTGGGACCTGCTCCGCCAGCGTCGCGCTCGGCGGGAGTTCGACCTGGACCCGGACTTCGCCAGCGAACGCCCGGCGCCGACGGTCGAGAACTACGAGAACTGACTTCAACCGCTGGGGGAACGACAGCGTGCTTTCCCCCGAGCGAGCGGTGCTGATGCGTTCGCCATCTGGTTATCAGGTCCTTGCCCGGTATCGTTGGCTATGACACCTTCATCGGAGAGCGACGTGCTGCTGACCGCCTGTGGCGCTGCGACGCCGACCCCGGGGTGATCGACCGGATGGTCAGCCACCTGGCACGTGAGGCCGAGGTCGGTGGCTACGACTCCGCCGCCGAGCTGGTCGTGGCGCGTCGGAGGGTGGCGTCGCTGCTCGGGCTGGAGCACGGCAACGTCTCCCTGAGCGACTCGGGCACTTCCGCCACCGTGTCGCTGTTTCAAGCGATGGCTACGGCAGGTTCGAGCCCGTCCGGCGGTTTCATCGTCACCGACCCGAGGGAGTTCGGGCCCAACCACGAGCTGTTGCGGCGGCTGGCGGCCCGATCGGGTGCGGGCATTCGGTTGCTGGGTCTGACGCCGGAGGGGCGCCTCGACATCGATCAGCTGGGGCAGCTGGTGAGCGCTGGGCGGGTGGGCCTGGTTTGGCTCAGCCTGGCCCACGCCCATGCCGGTTCGACCAATGCGGTGTCCGAACTCGTCCGTGCGTTGGATGGCCGCCCGACAGAAACGTGGGTGGTGCTCGATGCATGCCAGTCCTTCGGGCAACTGGACGACGATCTGGCTGCACTCGACCCAGACGCGGTGATCGGGACGTCGCGCAAGTGGTTGCGTGGCCCTCGAGGGGTGCGGGCCACCCACGAGGCGATCGTCGAGCGGGCGGTTTGGCTTCGTCACGAGCTCGGGGAGTTGCCGGGATGGCGCATCATCGACGACCCGGCCACGGCCTCGGGCATCGTGTCGCTGGCGCCGAGCGGAGCGATCGGCACCCACGCCGACACGGTGGGGCGTACGCAGCGGGAACTGGCCGAACGCGGGGTGCGGGTCACGGCATCCCAGCTTCACCATGCCCCGATTGCGATGGAATCGCTCGGGGTCGGAGCCGCCTGGCGCCCCAAGCCGATCAGCCCTGGAATGACCTTCGCCGTGCGGTGGAGGTGCTCGGTCAAGCGACCGACTGACCGAGCCGGCTCGATCGTTGGGCCATACCGCGATGGACTTCGGCATCGACCTCATGTACATGTCAACCAACACAGATGTACGCTCTCGGTATGTCGAACGTAGGCGTTGCGGAAGCTCGAAAGAACCTTGCAAGCGTGATCGAGCGGGCTCAGCGCGAGCCGGTGGTGATCGCCCGCCGTGGCCGGGCTCAAGCAGTGGTGGTCAGCCCCGAACACTTCGATGCCATGCGCGAAGCCTTGGAGGAAATCGAGGACGCACGCGCGTTCGACGAGGCGATGGAGGAGGAGGGCGAGAACCTGCCGTGGGAGCAGGCGAAGGTCGACCTGGGCTGGGAGTGAGCTACCGGATCGAACTGCGGCCCGCAGCGGTTCGAGCGTTGCGAAAGGCCGATCATCAAGACCGTTCTCGCATCAAGGCAGCGATCGCGCTGCTTGCACGGGGTCCTCGACCGCCACGTGCGACGGCGCTGCGGGGACGCGATGGGTTTCGTGTGCGGGTGGGCGACTATCGAATTCTCTACACGATCAACGACGACATACTGCTGGTCGTCGTGGTAACCCTCGGGCACCGTCGCGAGGTTTATGACCGGTGATCAGCGGCGTTCCTCCTAGGATTGAGCTGTGAGCAACCTCTTCATTCACGGCGGCTGGCCGACCCTGTTGAGTCGGCTGGTCGACGGCTCCGACCTGACCACCGACGAGGGCCGCGACGCGATGGCGGTCGTGCTGGCCGGCGAGGCCACCGACGCCCAGCTGGCCGGGTTCCTGCTCGGCCTGCGGGGCAAGGGTGAGGCGGCGGCCGAGATGTCGGGCATGGTCGACGCCATGTTGGATGCTGCAGCGCCGCTCGAGCTGTCCCAGCACAACGTGATCGACATCGTCGGCACCGGTGGCTCGCCCCGCCGCCGTACTCGGGCGCTCAACGTGTCGACCGCCGCCAGCTTCGTGGCCGCGGGCGCCGGGGCCAAGGTGTGCAAGCACGGCAATCGCAGGGCCAGTTCGACCAGCGGATCGTCCGATGTGCTCGACGAGTTGGGCATCGCCGTCGAGCTCGACGGTCCCCAGGTGGCGGCGTGCGTCGCCCAGGTGGGCATCGCCTTCGCATTTGCCCGCATGTTTCATCCGGCGATGCGCCATGCCGCCACTGTGCGGGCCGAGCTGGGCATTCCGACCGTGTTCAACATGTTGGGCCCGATTGCTCACCCGGCCCGGCTGAAGCGAGCGGTGATCGGGGTGAGCGACCCGGCCCGGCTGGAGCTGCTCGCCGAGGTGATGCGCCGACGAGGGGTGGACCGCGTCTGGCTGGTTCACGGTCAGGACGGGCTGGACGAGCTGAGCACGTCGGCGCCTTCCCAGATCGTCGACGTCACCGCCGATCGCGTCGAGCGGCGCACGCTGCACCCGTCCGAGGTGGGCATCACCGAAGTGCCCGGCGATGAGATCGGCGGGGGAGACCCGGTCGAGAACGCCCGCATCATCACCGAGGTCCTCGCGGGGAAGCCGGGGCCGGATGCCGAGCTGATCCTATTGAACGCTGCGGCCGGCCTGGTCGTGTCAGGGCTCCACGATGACCTGGGCGAGGCGCTGGAAGCGGCACGTACCTCGATCGCCTCCGGCGCTGCCGAGCGCACCCTGACCGAGCTGCGTGCGGTGACCGCAGAACTCATCGCCGGCTGACGTCTCACAACAGCACACCAGGCGGTCAGAGCAGCGTCGGGTTGGTAACACTGCTCTGACCCGTGAAGCCGTGTGCCCCGAAAGACGCGCAGGACGAAACGATCGACCCGATCGGCTGCCAGGACCCCGGTCTAGAGTTCTGCACAAGGCGGGCCTCCGTGCCGGACTCGCCGGTTTCTACTTGAGCCGCCAGCAACGGTTGGCCAGCATCGCAAAGGGAATGCCATCTCCACTCGTCGAGTTCTGAGCCTGACAGTTGCAGCGGTCGGCGTAGCCGGTCTGATCGGTGCGACTGGCGGGACTGCCAGTGGAAGCCAGATGCCCGCTGCACCGACCTCCGGGCAGTTCCGGTCGCTGAGCTACAACGTGGCCGGGTTGCCCGAGGTGCTGTCGAGCTCGGAGCCCGCCATCAACACCCCGTTGATCAGCCCGTTGCTCAACGCCTACGACCTCGTACTGGTCCAGGAGGACTGGGCCAACCCGGATCCGCCGCTCGAGGGGACATCGGTCTTCCACGAGATCCTCGTCTCGCAGGTGGACCATGCCTACCGGTCCAACCCTCAGCCGGTACCCCTCGGTTCCGATCCGGCCCGACCCTCTGCGCTCCTGTCTGACGGGCTGAACCGCCTGTCGCGCTTTCCGTTCGGCCCACTGGAACGGGTGATGTGGCCCGACTGCTTCGGCGGAGGCGACACGAGCGATGGCGGCGCCGCCGACTGTCTGGCGACGAAGGGGTTCTCGGTGGCAACTACGGAACTGGCCCCTGGGGTGTCCGTCGACGTGTACAACCTGCACGGAGAGGCGGGCAACACCTCAATGGATCGCCAGTACCGGGCCGAAGGCTTTGCGGTCCTGGGGGAGTACATCGCCGACCGGTCCGCTGGAAACGCCGTGATCGTCGGGGGCGACTTCAACCTGCACAGCGATGACGACGCTGACCAGCAGATCCTGGCCGACCTGCTCGCAGCCACTGGCCTGACCGACACCCGCTCGGTGGTTGACGATGATCCCGGGTCCGATCAGATCGACAAGTTCCTCTTCCGCAACGGTGGCGGGTTGACACTGCAGCCGCTGACCCACGAGTTCGAGGCCACCACGTTCGTGCGGCCCAGCGATGGCGTTCCGCTGTCGGACCACGATCCACTCAGCGTCGACTTCGCCTGGACGTTCGATGCTCCTCCGCCCAGCACGACGGTCACCACGGTCACGACGGTCACGACGGTCACGACGGAGGGTCCGGTGGCCACGACGACCCCACCAACAGCCTCCCCTCCAACCACAACCACGGTCACGACGGCGTCCCCCGCCATAGCGACGGAGCCGTCGGCGCCAGTGAGTTCGGCGTCCACTGTCCCGGCGACCGCCCCAGCGGCTCCGGTGGCCGGGCCGTCTTCTCTACCGACCGTTGCTGCCCGGAACGCGCAGCCGGCGGCGGACCTCGCCCGGACGGGCTCCTCCACCGTGGTGCTTGCACTCTTCGGCGGTGCGTTGCTGGTGGCCGGTGCCGCACTGGCGATGTTCGGACGAGGTCGCCCCCGCCACAACTAGCCCAACGGTTGGAGTGCTCCCAGCGGACGAGGTGACCGCTCAGGCGCAGGCACCCGCCGCAACGGCCTTGTCGATGTCCCCTGCGCTTTTCACGACCTTGGGGCTGAGCGTCGATGGGCCGATCAGCCCGTCCTGGGACAAGTCGACGAGGCTTGCGGTGAACTTGATGGCCGCTTCGTAGGGGCCGAGCCGGGTGTAGGCGTCCTCGTAGGTGCGGTAGGCCAAATTGATCGCCAACAATTCCAACGGCAAATCGGTCGGCTTCTTGGCGCCCCGCTCAAGGAGAGGTTCGAGGAGGAACTCCTTGGGGGCTTCCGCTTGGTCGAGCGTCGGAGCAAGCACATTGCACAGCTGTTCGTTCGGCGATGAGCCGACGTCCTCGCTCATCGAACATCCGACGGCACCGATGACGACCACAGCGGCGAGAACCCGAGCCGCCCTGAAGGCGTTCATGTTTCGCAATCAGTAGTCATAGAGTTCCACCGTAACGAGACGACGCCTCCACATGGCGCCGCCGGGTAGGTTGGGCCGTTGGTGGCGATGGGGCTCGCCCTCAACTGCCGGACACCTCCGGCTGACGGTCCCTGCGAACGATCGAAAGGACGGTCTTCGTGGCAGCCGCATGCCCCAATCCACTCGAACCCGCCGAGGATGATGCGCTCGCTTCCGGCGACCATGCGGGTTCCGGCGCCGGTGCGGTCGATCTACTGGGTGCGGTCGGGTTGCTTCGCGAAGCTGCATCCGAGCTGGATGCGGTGCTCGAACGGCGTGCCGACGAGTTGGCCGAGCGCCTGAGCGAAGGCGATTTTCGCGTTGCGGTGTGCGGCGGGTTCAGCAATGGCAAGTCGTCGCTGATCAACGCCCTGATCGGCGAGGACCTCTTGCCCGTCGGCGTGTTGCCGGTGACCTCGATCGCCACCGAGGTGCGTCACGGGGCCACGGCCGCCCTGATCGAGTTGGACGACGGCACCCGTCGCTCCGTCGCCGTCACCGAGCTGGCGGCATGGGTGAGCGAGGCCAACAATCCCGACAACGCCAAGGGGGTCGCCCGGGTTCTTGTGGAGACGCCGGCACCCTTGTTGGAGCCGGGCGTGACGTTGGTGGACACCCCCGGGCTCGAGTCGATCTTCGAGCACAACGACACCACGGCGATGGCGACGATCCGCGACGCGGAGGGTGCGCTGGTGGTGCTGTCGGCCGATGCGCCGCTGACCGCCGCCGAGCGGCGCCTGCTTGACGTGGTTGCCGAGCGTGCCTCGGCCACGTTCTTCTCGCTCAACCGTGCGGACCACCTGAGCACCGCCGAGATCGACCAGGCCGTGTCGTTCGTGAGCGATGCGGTTGAGGCGGCGACCGGATCGGACCACCAGGTGTTTGCCACCTCGGCCCGACGCGCCATCGAGGCCCGGTCGAGCAGCGATCAAGCCGCCCGGGATGCGGGCACCGACGCCCTCCACCAGGCGCTGACGAACTTCGTCGACCGCGAACTGGTGGCGGTGCGACAGCAGGCGTTTGCCTTGGCGGTGCGTCGCCTTGCCGACGAACTGGCAGACGCCGACGCACTCACCACGGCGATAGCCGGGCTTGCCGCAGACGAGCTGGCCGACCGGATCGGTCGCTTCGAACGCGCCGCCGACCTCGCCGACTGGCTCGCCCGTCAGGGCGTCGCATCGGCCGAGTTCGCCGGACGGGTCCAGGCCCGTGCCGATGCGATTCGAGCTATCGCCGAGGAGACCTTCGGTGCTCGCCTGGCGCCGTTTCCCATTCCCGCCGTCGCCGACGAACCCGACCGGTTTTGGTACCTGTTCTTCCGGCCGGAGTTGCCCGACGCCCCGTTGTGGCGTGCGCTTCGCCTGCTGCTGCCTCATGGGTGGTTGCGGCGACGCCTGATCGCCGCTGCGCATCGGCGCCTGGTCGAGGAGCTCGACAAGCACGCCGGCCGGGCCCGCTCGACGTTGAGCGAGCGGCTCGCCGGCACCCACCGCCGCTTCGTCGACGAACTCAGCGGCCACGTGGAGGCCCTGATCGCAGACATCGGGCGCGCCACGCAGGCGACGCGTCGCCAATCGACCAGCGCCGAAGCACGAGCCGCCGCCGATCGTCAACGGCAGCAACGCCTGAGCGTTGCGCTCGGCGCCGCCTATGCCGCCACGGCACACCAACAGCGCACAGAAGCTCGCCGGCAATGACACCGATAGCGACACCAACATCAACCCAGGAGCAGCCATGACCCACCAGATCGCCGCCGTCAGCGCCCAGGAAATCCTCGGCTCACGAAGCCGCCCGACGCTGTCGGTCGCCGTCGATTTGGTCGGGGGAGCGGCGGGCACCGCCGGAGTGCCGTCGGGCGCATCGACCGGATCCCGCGAAGCGGTCGAACTTCGAGACGGCGACCCCGGCCGGTTCGGCGGCGAGGGCGTGCTCGGTGCCGTGGCCAACGTCAACGGCGAGATCGCCACGGCGCTCGACGGCCGGTCGTTTGAGTGCCTGGCCGACCTCGACCGGGCGCTGTGCGACCTCGACGGCACCGACACCAAGGGTCGCCTCGGCGCCAACGCGATCGTCGGTGTGTCGATGGCAGCGGCGCGGGCGATGGCCACCGCCGACCAGGTGCCCCTGCATGAGTGGCTTGCACCGGCCGGGGTGCAACCCCGTTTGCCGGTGCCCTGCTTCAACGTGATCAACGGCGGCCGTCACGCCGCCAACGCGCTCCAACCCCAGGAGTTCATGATCTGTCCGATCGGCGTGCCCAGCTTCGCCGAGGCGCTGCGCGCCGGCGCCGAAATCTACGCTGCGCTGCGATCGAGGCTCGGTGCCTCGGGCCTGGCGATCGGCCTCGGCGACGAGGGCGGCTTCGCGCCGGAGCTGCACACCATCGAACATGCCCTCGACCTCATCGTCGACGCGATCGGCGATGCCGGCTACAGCACCGGCACCGATGGCGTCGCCATCGCCCTCGATCCCGCAGCGAGCGAGTTCTGCAACGAGAACGGCACCTACCAGCTGAGCCTGGACGATCCGGCCCTCACCGGCAGCGAGCTGATCGACCGGTGGGAGAACCTCATCGGCCGCTACCCGATCTGGTCGATCGAGGACGGCCTGGACGAGGGGGACGATGACGGCTGGAAGCTGCTCACCACACGGCTGGGCGATCGGATCCAGCTGGTCGGCGACGACAACTTCGTCACCAACCCGGCGATCATCACCGACGCCATCGCCGGCGGCATCGCCAACGCTGCGCTGATCAAGCTCAACCAGGTGGGGACCGTCACCGAGACGCTCGCCGCCATGGCCGTTTGCCGCGAGGCCGGCTACGCGCAGATGATCTCGCACCGGTCAGGGGAGACCACCGACGCCTTCATCGCCGACCTCGCCGTCGCCACCGGGTGCGGCCAGATCAAGTCCGGCGCGCCCGCCCGAGGGGAGCGCGTCGCCAAGTACAACCGGCTGCTCGCCATCGAGCGGGACAACCCGGGCCTTGGGTTCGGCCTGGCTCGGTGACGTAGGTTCGGCGCTCCGACGAAGGTCGCCCCGACATTCCTCCCGAGTCTCATCCCCGTTTGCCGGGTCATCGCAACACGGCCGGGGTACGATTGCACCATGTCGGATGCACCCGAGTTGCTCCTGGAACAAGCTTTGGAGCTCTCGCCTTCCGAGCGCGCGCAGCTCGCATCGGGGCTGTTGGCAAGCCTCGACGACTCGGTGGCGGACGGCTCGTTGGTCGAGCAGCTCTGGTCCGAGGAGACTGCACGACGCGCCTCGCAGATCGCCGCCACTAGCGTGAACCTCGCTAGCTGGGATCAAGTAGTTGAACGGGTTAACGGTCTCCGGTCGTCGTCTGCGGAGTGAGTTCCACCCGTCTGCCGAGGATGACCTCACTGAAGCCTGGTCCTGGTACGAAGAGCAGCAGCCGGGATTGGGCGACCGCTTCCTTGATGCAGTCAGGGCTGCGCTGGACAACGTGGCACAGTGGCCAAACTCCGGAACATCGGCAATCGAAGATCCTGACGGCGGCATCGTAGAGAGGCGGGTCGCCACTTGGACGTTCCCGTACGCCATCCGCTACCGGACGATCGGTGAGTCAATCGTAGTTATGGCCATCTACCACCAACGCCGGCACCCTGATTTCGGCACCGACCGGACTCCCTGATCACGCGTTGGGACCGTCGGCCACAGCTGAGGAGACCTGACGTTTGGTTATCGCTTTCAACGTCTACCGATTAGGCGGGAGCGAAGCCGTGGGCCGGAAGGCTCACGAAGCCGCGTACGAACGGCGAGCGGTGACGCTCGGCGGCAGGCACGTCGACGCTGATATCCGGGTGGAGCGCCAACAGCTCCTCGAAGGAGACCCGTGCCTGCAGGCGGGCCAGGTGGCTGCCGATGCAGAAGTGCGGTCCGCTGCTGAAGGCCAGATGCCGGGGAATGTCCCGGCGCACGTCGAGCTGGTCGGCGGCGTCGCCGAACTCGCGTGGGTCCCGGTTGGCCGAGCCGTAGAGCATCATCACCTTTTCCCCCGCAGGGATGGTGGTGCCTCTGATCGTGACGTCCTGAATCGTCGTCCGGCACAGCCCCTGCACGGATGACTCGAGCCGGAGGAACTCGATGAGCGCGTTGGAGATCAGTGCCGGGTCGTCGAGGAGCAGGGCGCGCTGGTCGGGACGGTCGGTCAAGAGGGCGATGCCGTGGGAGATGAGCGACGCGGTCGTGTCGCTGCCGCCGGCGACCACGACGAAGCAGAAGCCGAGGATGTCCCAGTCGGTAAGGCGTTCCCCTTCGATCTCGGCGGCGACCAGGGCGCCGATCAGGTCGTCGGCGGGTTCGCTTCGGCGTGCTTTGATCTGCTCGCTGAAGTAGCCGAGCATCTCGGCCACCGCACCCTTGCCGTCGAGCTGTCCGATGCGCAGGCCGTCGTTCTGGATGGAGGTGAGCGCCTGCACCCAGGGCCCGAAGCGGTGGCGGTCCTCCTCGGCGAGGCCGAAGAGCTCGGCGAGCACGTAGGTGGGGATCGTGCTGGAGAACTCCTGGTGCAGGTCGACGTCCTCGCCGTCGGCGGCGCGTTCGCCCAGCTCGGTCAGCCGGCGGCGGGCGAAGTTGCGGATGATGTCTTCGAGTTCCGTCACCCGTCGCGACGTGAACCCGCGTCCGATCAGCGCCCGGCGCTGGGTGTGCACCGGCGGGTCGAGCATCACCAGGTTGGGCGGGAGGTTCAGCTGGTCGATCTCGTCGGGGTAGAACGTCAGGCCCTGAGCCGAGGAGAAGTCCTTTTGGCTGCGCACCGCGGCCCAGATGTCGGTGAACCGTGACAGCGCCCAGAAGGACGGAACCTCATCGGTGCCGGCGTAGTGGTGCACCGGGTCCTCGTCGCGCAGATGGGCGTAGGTGGGGTAGGGGTCCTCAAGGAAGTCGAGGTCCACTGGGTCGTAGCTCAGGGTCATGTAACAGCCTTTGTTAATAACAGGGACTGTTAGTATGCGTCCCCGTGGCCCGCGACGCAACCGAAACCCGAAACAAGCTGATCCGCGCAGGCGAACAGCGCTTTGCCCGCAACGGCGTGGACGGCGCAACGCTGCGCGACATCGTGCGGGCCGCCGGCCAGGCCAACGACGCTGCGGTCGGATACCACTTCGGTTCCCGCGACGGTCTCGTTCGGGCGATCGTCGATCGGCACATGGAGGCGATGGAGGCCCAACGGAGCCAGACGCTGGAGACCCTGGGTGACGCCGACCTGGTCGATGTGGTCGAAATGGTGGTGCTGCCGATCGCCGAGCTGCTCACCTCACCCGAGGGCCGCGACTTCCTCCGCATCGCTGCGCAGCTGGCCGAGTTCTCCGGCGTCCGGGCGGCGCAACCGTCGACCGACATCGAAGACACTGCCCTCGCCGCACAGCTGGGCCGGCTCGAGACCCTGATCGCAGAACGCATCGGCCGTCAACGGGCCCGCGAGCGGGTGGCCTCGCTGGTGACGTTCCTTACTGCAAGCCTGGCCGAACGGGCCCGTGCCATCGAGCGCGCACCCGGGCCGGCCACGGACCGCCAGCGCTACGTCGGGGAGCTGGTCGCCATGCTGGCCGCAGCGATGGCGGCCTGAATCGAGTGGGGCCGTCGGATCCGCGGGAGGGCGGTCGCCGCGCTCAGCCCACCCTCGGTTTGGTCCACCACATCTCGAGCTGGATCTGGTCGGGGTCACGGAAGACGAGCGCCGAGCCCGACGCGGTGTCTTCAACCGGGGAATGCTCGACACCTAGGTCGGCGAGGCGCGCCTGCCAGGCGTCGAGCGCCTCGCGGTTGTCGACTGCGAAGCCCACATGGTCGAGGCCGGTCCGGCGCTCGTCGAAGGGTCCGTCCGGGGCCCCTGATGTTGGTTGAGCCCGATCACGAGGCCCGAGGCCTCGTGGAACAGCACGATCATCGTTCGGGTTGGCAGGTCGACACGATGCAGGCGACGAAGGTCGAGCACCCGCTCGTACCACGTGGCACTGGCATCGACGTCGGATACCGACAGGTCGAGGTGGCTGATACCGGTGAACGAGGTCGTCTCCATGGCGTTCCTTCCGCTGAGAATTCCGACCGTACAGATGGAATGAACGCCATGGAAGCCGATCCGGGCAGGATCAATGCCCCAGGCGACCAAGGCGTGATCGTGATCATTCATGAAGGCGTCCGGCTCGCACAGCCAAACCCAGCCCCCGGGCGCGCGTCCTCTTGGTGGCAGGGGCAGAATTTGAACCTGCGACCTTCGGGTTATGAGCCCTCAGATCGCCCTTCCAGCCCGTACCAACCAGTCCCGGATCGTGCCCCCACGTTGGGATCTGAGCCCTCACTGTACCTCGGCCGTGTCGTCGCGTGAACCCCCGTACCGCGTCGCACAGTAGAAGGAACAGTAGAAGAACCCGTGGTGAGTACGGGCCAGACCAGGGTTCCGACCAGGGCGCGACTGCGGGGCTCCTGACGATCGTCCAGCCGGTGCGCCGGGTGCTTTGGTCGGCGGCCAGATCGACCTTCGGGTTTGCGCTGTCCGCGCTCTCGACCGCTGGTCACTTTGCGCAATCGAACGACTGCGGGCTGTCAGCTACCGGTGTTCAGGATGTGGCAGATGTCGGTGTCGGTGCAGTCGGCAGGGTTGAGGTGGTGGCTGCGTTCGATGAGTGCCTCGATCTCTGTTTCCAGAGCGGCGAGTTGACGTCGGCGAACCTTGACTCCTTCGAGCTTGGACTCGAGTAGTTCGGTGACGTGGGTGCACGGAGCGGTTCCTTCGTCTCGAGTCGCGACGATCCCGCCGATCTCGGCCAAGGTCAGCCCTGCGGTCTGGGCCGAGCGGATGAACCGCAGTCGGGCGAGTGCCTGTTCGTCGTAGATCCGATAGCCGTTCTTCGCCCGGGCTGGTTCGGGTAGGAGTCCTCTTCGTTCGTAGAACCGAACTGTCTCGGTTGGCACATCGAGTGCGTCGGCGAGTTCTCCGATGAGCATTCCGCCATTGTAGACCTTGACCTTGATCCGTGGATCAAGGTTTACGGTGAGCGCATGGATATCACGTTGCTCTACCTCGAGGACTGCCCGAACTGGAAGATCGCGGAGGGTCACTTGAGGGTGCTGGCTCAGGAGGCGCCCGACTTGAGGATCTCGCATCATCTGGTCGACACCCCTGAAGAGGCCGAACGGGTCGGGTTCCGCGGGTCACCCAGCATTCTGCTCGAAGGGGTCGACGTCTTCGCCGATCCCGACGGCGCCGTCGGACTGTCCTGTCGCGTGTATCAGACCCCCGCCGGACCCGCAGGGTCACCGACACTCGATCAGCTCAGAGAAGCACTCGCTGATGACTGATCGCTCGTCGCCTGCCTCACTGGCCGGACTCCTCGCTGTTGGGCTCGGAGTCTGTTGCGGCATACCGGTCCTGGCGTCGCTCGGTGTGCTCGGAGCGATCGCAGGCTCGTCGACGCGAAGCTGGTTCCTCGTCGCCATCGGCGTCACCGCAGTTGCGATCGAGTCCTGGCGCTGGTGGCACCGTCGCGCACCCCGCCGGCAGAGCAACGACACGCCATCCTCGAACACCCCGGACCACCTGACCCACCTGACCCACCTGACCCTCGCGGGGATCGGTGTGCACCCCGGGAGAGCGGGTCGGCGTTCAGATGAGTGAGACCTTCGACCTGATCGTGATCGGTGCCGGCATGGCTGGTGTCGCCGCCGCCGAGAAGTGCGCCTCGCGTGGTTGGCGGGTAGCGATCGTCGACGCTTTGCCGTATGGGGGCACATGCGCGCTGCGTGGATGTGACCCCAAGAAGATCCTGCGCCGCGGCGCGGAGGTCATCGATGCCGCCCGACTGATGCGCGGCAAAGGCATCGACGACGACGGGCTGTCCATCAACTGGACCGACCTGATGACACACAAGCACGGCTTCACCGACCCGGTTCCCCAGGCCATGGAACGGGGTCTGCGCTCCAGCGGCGTGGAAACACTCCATGGAACAGCGGCGTTCACCGACCCCAACCGGATCGTCGTCGACGGCGCCGCGTACGAGTCGCAGCGATTCCTGATCGCTGCCGGGGCGAAACCACGGCCGATGGATTTCCCGGGAGCCGAGCATCTCATCGACAGCACCGAGTTCCTCAACCTCGCCGAACGGCCCCGACGTGTGCTGTTCGTGGGTGGAGGCTTCATCTCCTTCGAGTTCGCGCACATCGCAGCGCGGGCCGGTTCGGCACCAGTGATCATCGACCGCGGCGAACGACCACTCAAGGGGTTCGATCCCGACCTCGTCGCGCAACTGGTCAAACGCAGCACCGATACCGGCATCACCGTGAAGAGCAAAACCGCCATCACCTCGATCGAACCCGCCGACAGCGGATACCTCGTAACCGTCGAACAAGCCGGACACGACGAGATTCACCAGACCGATCTGGTGGTTCACGGCGCAGGCCGTGTCCCGGAGCTCTCCCGACTCGATCTCGACGCCGCCGGCATCGCGCACAGCACCAAAGGTGTCACCGTCGCCGGCCATCTGCAGAGCACAACCAACCCCGCGGTGTTCGCCGCGGGCGACTCTGCGGACACGCCCGGGTTGGCGCTCACCCCCGTAGCGGTGTTCGAAGGCAAGGTCGCCGCGTCCAACATGATCAACGACACGACGACCGTGCCCGACTACACCGGCGTGCCCACCACGGTGTTCACCATCCCCGAACTCGCCCGCGTCGGCCTCCTCGAACACGAAGCCGTAGCGAGAGACATCGACGTTGACGTCCGCTACAACGACACCAGCGGCTGGTACTCGAACTACCGGATCGGCGAAACCACCGCCGCGGCAAAGATCCTCATCGACCGCTCAACCGACCGCATCGTCGGCGCCCACCTCCTCGGCCCAGGTTACGCAGAACTGATCAACATCCTCGGGCTCGCCATGAAAGCCGACCTCACCAGCCGCCAACTGAAATCGATGACGGCCAGCTACCCCAGCGTCAGCTCCGACCTCGGCTCGATGCTGTGCGCGAGTGACCAACAACGAGTACGCACCGCTCAATCGTGCGAACGTGTCGATCGCCTTGTAGTCGAACTCCCACCGGCACCGACTCCCGATACGAAGCCCTGAAGCCGTGGGGAGAGGGCGCTGGCGTAGATTGGCCCACACTTCCGATTCACCCACCTCATACAGGGCGTGGAGGGCGATGGCCTTTTGACCACTAGCAGCCGGCCTCCTTTGCCGACTTGGCGATACGCGAAGACCATCGGCAGGTCGTGGTACCGGAGGAGACGGGAGCCAGGCCGCTCGTCTCCAACAGGGTCGTCGAGCCGCCGAATGGCCTTCTCGTCATCGAACAGCTCGATGGGGCGCTCCTCGGCCCGCCCAGCGATGACGCAGTAGCGGCCACGGTAACGCGTTGGTGTTCCAACGATCGCGTTGATCGCCGGGGGTCGTGTCCGTGAGCGACTTCGTGATCCGAACTCCAATGGTGCCAACCCGTTCGCCCGGAAGTGCGCCCCTTCCCGCCCCAGCCGATCACGTCCGGCCTGCTCGACTCAGCTGTCGTGGTTTGTGGCGACGCCGATGACGAAGTCGCCGAAGAATCGTGTGGTGGCGCGGTCGCCCACATGCAGGTGTTGGGTTTCGAGTTCGTGCACGAAGCCGAATGCTCCGAATCGGTCGTGCTCTGGGTGTTCGAGGAAGGTGCGGTAGCTCCAGCGGGCTAGCGCATGGCTGGTGACCTCTTCGAAGTAGAAGCGGCCGCTGGGGCGAATCACTCGGTGCACTTCTTCGATGGATGCGCGCCAGTTGGGGATGTGGTGGATGATCCCGAAGTCGAATACGGCGTCGAAGGAGTCGTCGGGAGCATCGATGTGTTCGGCGTCGCCGGTTCTCAGAGCCACCTTGTCGCCGTGATCGCGAAGACGCTCTCGGGCGCGATCGATCATGGCGGGGTCGAGGTCGATCGCTGTGACGTGGGCGGCGCCGAACTGTTCGAGGATGATCTGCGTGCCGACGCCCTGGCCGCACCCGATCTCGAGCACATGTTCACCGTCGACGGTCCCACCGAGACGTTTCAGGAGTGGAGCCTCGTACCTTCTCTGGATGGCTGCCCTCACCGGGTTGTTCATCAGGGCCTTCTCTATGCTGTTCATTCTCATCGGGTTCTCCTGTCTCGGGGGCGGCCAGGGGGTGAGTGGCCTGCCCGCCGTAAGTACGGTCGAACGTGTTGACGCAGGTCACCGAGCAGAAGTGGTATTCGTTCCCGCCTTGGGTGCGGGTCGCGGCGGCTAGCGTGCGTTCGACGGCCATGCGGCAGATTGGGTCGATGACTCGGTTGGGCTCGGCTGGGCAGGGAGTGACGGAGAAGACTTCGACGGGTTCGGTGATGCCGCGAAGGCGTTGAGCCCCCAGCTGCTCAACCTTCATGCCGGCTCCGGCAGCGGCCGTGACCACCGTGTCTGTGGTGAGAACGTCACCTGGCCCGGCAAGGGCAGCCAGGCGAGCTGCGATGTTGACGGTGGTGCCGAACCAGTCGTCGTGGCGCTCGACGACTGGCCCGTGGTGCAGGCCCATACGCAGGAGCGGGAACGCGGATTCATGATCGGCGCGGTCGCAGATTCGTCCTGCCAGCGCGAGTGCGTTGTGGGGCTTGTGGCACACGATCATGACGGCGTCGCCGAGTCCCTTGACGAGTTGATCGGTAGACCCGAGTGAGCTGGTGGTGAGCTCGACGAGCCGCTCCGCCAGATCGGCAGCGGTGTGGTCGCCGTGAGTGACCGTGGCAACTGTGAAGTCGACCAAGTCGATGAAGAGAACCGTTCGTTCTGACTCGCTCACGATTCCGAGGCCTGTTCCGCTGGGGCGCGAAGGGTCGTCAGCACGAGGGCAGCGGCACCGCAGACAATCGCGACGTCGGCGAGATTGAAGGTGGGCCACCAGCCGGTGTGGAGCATGTCGACGACAGTGCCCGCCTGGACGCGGTCTGCGACGTTGGCAATCGCCCCGCCGACGACGACGCCGGCTGCTACGGAGCTGGCGAACACGCCCCTCCACGCGACCGTCGCGATCACCACAGCCACACCGCCGGTGAGGGCGACGATGAGCCACGTGGGAGCGTTGTTGCCGAGCGAGAACGCCATACCGGTGTTGTACGCGAGCCGTAGGTCGAGCGGTCCGGGCAGATCGATGCCTTCAGCGGTGAGATAGGCACTGGACGCGGCTTTCGAGAGCAGGTCGATCGCAACCACTGCGCCAGCGGCAACGACGATGCGCAGACGCTGTCTTCCGAGATCGGATCCGGTGGGGTTCATCACCTGCGGGCCAGTCGGAGGCCGTTGGCGATCACGGCCAGCTCGGAGAGCTCGTGGGCCAGCACAGCAATGGGCAAGGTGAAGACGCCGATCAGGGCACCCGGGACGAGGATTGCCGGGATCACGAGGCCTAGCGCGATGTTCTGGGCGACTATGCGGCGGGTGCGTCGCCCGATCCGGACCGCTTCGGTGAGCTTGGACAGGTCGTCGGCCATGAGCGCAACGTCGGCGGTTTCGAGGGCGACGTCGCTGCCGGCGGTACCCATGGCGATACCGACCGACGCAGCGGCGAGCGCGGGTGCGTCGTTGACCCCGTCGCCGACCATGCCGACATGACCATGAGCAGCGAGCTCGGCGACAAGCCGGGACTTGTCCTCGGGCTTGAGGTGGGCTCGCACATCGTCGATCCCGACCTCCGAGGCGATGGCTTCACCGGTGCGGGCGTTGTCTCCGGTCAGCATGACGATGTGGTCGACACCGTTACGGCGCAGTTCACTGATTGCGTCACGGGCTTGAGGGCGCACCACATCAGCGATCCCGACCACACCGACGACTCGATCATCGACCGCTGCGACGATCGCGGTCCGTCCGGCTCGTTCGAGGTTCTCGATCTGGCCTCGGAGCCCGTCGAGTGCGAGCCCACGATCGTCCATCAGGGCCGGGGAGCCGACGAGGTAGAGACGGCCGTTGCTGGAGGCTCGGGCACCGGCGCCAACAAGCGTTTCGAACGTTTCGCTGGAAGGGATGGACAAGTCGAGCTCGGCGCTGCGGACCATGACGGCGCTAGCGAGCGGATGCTCGGAGCGCTGTTCGACCACTGCGGCGGCAGTGAGCACAGACCGTTCGTCGTGACCGTCAGCCGGGACCACGTCGACCACGCGAGGCTCACCTTGAGTGATGGTGCCGGTCTTGTCCATGGCCAGTGCGGTGAGCCGGGCCAGTTCCTCCAGGTAGATGCCTCCCTTGATGAGTATGCCTTTGCGGCTGGCGTTGCCGATGGCGGCGACATAACTGATCGGAATGGAGATCACCAGCGCGCACGGCGCAGCCGCCACGATCACCGTCGCCGCCCGACCCACCCACTCGGACCAGTCACCGGTCAGCATGCCGCCACCGAACGCTACAAGCACACCGACGAGCAGCACCGCCGGGGAGTAGATGCGCGCGAACCGGCTCATGAACTGCTCACCACGGCCCTTTTGCTCTTGGGCCTCGCTGACAAGGTGCACGATCTTGGCCAGCGTGTTGTCCTCGGCCGTCGCGGTCGCTTCCACCACGACCGCGCCGGTGGTGTTCAACGTTCCCGCGAACACCTTGTCGCCGACCTGCTTCTCGACCGGCACCGACTCACCCGTGATCGCCGCCTCGTTCAGAGCGCTGTAACCGTCGACGATCGTGCCGTCGGTCCCGACGCCTTCACCAGGCCGCACCAGGAACTGGTCACCGATTGCGAGGTCCCCAACGTCGATCTCTTCCTGAACACCGTCACGGACGCGGGTGACCTGCTTGGGAGCGAGGTCCATCAGCGCTCGAATGGCATTGCGAGTGCGGTCCTCAGTGAACTCCTCGAGCGCTTCGGAGATCGAATACAAGAACGCGAGGGTCGCGGCCTCGCCCCACTCACCCAGGCCGCCCGCAGCAAGGGTGCCCACCGTCATCAACAGCTCGATGCCGATCCGCCGTTCGCGCCACAGCTCTTCGATCGCTTCGAGCGCGAAGAACCGCAGCCCCGCTACCGTCGACGCCGCATAGATGCCAGTGACAACACCGGTCGGGACCTCAACGCGACCGGCGAGGAACCCCACGGCGAGCAGCAGCCCAGCGAGCGCCGACCAGCGCACCTCGCGGCTCTCCCAGGGATGCTCCACCCCGTCGTCCACATCGACATCGGCGAGATCGGCGGTAGCGCTGTTCATCGCGGACCACCAGTCTCGCGAGACAGAGAAAGACCGTCACCCGAACACGCCAGCAGATCAGTCACCCGCAACTCACCGCCGTCGAGCTGACGCGGATGGCCAGACGTATCGGACCTGCGAACCCCCGAAACAGCTTGGCGACCAGCTGCACATCCGGCGACATCCACCATCAAAGCACCTCGCTGCACTTGGAATCGGTATCTATCGGCACCAAGCGATGATAGCGGCGACTACCGAGGTGTCAACTGTGGTCTCGAGCATGTGCCCGAGCCGATGAACCCGAAAGGCGCGGTCTTGGCGCCGCCAGACCTGGCGACTACTCGAACCGTGACCGAGGCATGGCGGACGGCTGGGACCACACACATCCAGTTCGTACTTCACAAGTGCTGTTGCGAACCATACTCAACACCTGACCTAGAATCATTGGTGTACACGGATCCATCCGTCCACACCAATGAATTGGGTAGGTCATGACCACCGCCGAGAAGGCCACCGAGATTGAGCTCGCCACGAAACTGTTCCGAGGTTTCGCAGACCGCACGCGTCTTGCCATCCTGCTCGAACTAGTCCCCGGTGAGCTGCGCGTCGTCGACCTCGTAAGACGCCTCGATGGATCACAAGGCAACATCTCCGGACACCTGGCATGCCTCAAGGAGTGCGGATTGGTCGAGGACCGCCCCGAAGGACGTCAAGTGTTCTACCGGATAGCGACACCGGAGGTGCTCGTCGTCGTCCAGGCAGCAGAGCAGTTGCTAGCTGTCACCGGCAACGCCGTAGAACTGTGCCCGCGCTACGAATCCCCATGACGCAGGACGCGACGGATCGGCCCCGGCGGTGAACAGCGGGCTGGCCCTCGGCTACGTCTTCGGCCTCGGCATGGTGGCGGTGTTCAACCCGTGCGGGTTCGCCATGTTGCCTGCGTGGGTGGCCTACTTCGTTGCCTCCGATCAGGAATCCACCACGGCGCACCGCGGTGTGCTGCGTGCTCTTACCGTAGTTGCCGTATTGACCGCGGGCTTCGTCGCCGTGTTCCTCGTCGTCGGCCTCATGATCCAACTCACGGCCAGCAGCCTGGTGTCCCGGTTGCCGTGGCTGTCGATCGCGCTCGGCGCCGCAATGGTGCTGCTCTCCATCTGGCTGTTCCGCGGTCGCGAGCTGAACATGCCCAACCCATGGGCTCGCCGGGGCCCTCGATCACGAGCGCACCGAGAAGTCTTCCTGTTCGGAGTCTCGTACGCGTTCGTGTCACTGACGTGCACCATCCCGTTGTTCCTCGCGGCCGTAACCACCAGCCTGACCACGGGCAGCATCGGAGTCGGCATCCTTCACTTCGTCGCCTACGCCTGCGGCATGGGTTTGATCCTGACCGTCCTCACTCTCGCCGTCTCGCTCGCACGTGAAACAGTGGTCCGTCACATGCGTCGGGTCACCCCGCACATGAAACGCGTCGCCGCAGTCCTCCTGGGTGTCGCCGGCCTCTACGTCGCCTACTACGGCTGGTACAGCCTGCGCGTGAAGCCGTGCCTCCTGCACCGGCAGCCACCGCTCGGTCAGGTACTTCCCGAGCGTGAGCTTCTCGCTCACCACGGTCTCGCCCCGGTGGGCGCGCTTCACCAACTCCGCGAGCAGCTTCTCTGCATCGCCGCGCCGCGTGCCCGCCTGCACCCACCGGCGCCGGTACTCGCCCGTCGCCGGATTCACGCCGTCGTACACAACGGCGTACCACTTCTTGCCCTTCTTCTGGATGGTTCCGCGCATCAGCGTCCCCTTCGGATCGAACCGGATGGGGACATCGAGCAGCGAACGAGGCCGGCGATCCCGCGACGTCCGGCGGGAATCTGGCGCTGCACTTTCGACCATACGCCTCCACAACCCGAAGATCGACCCCCAAGGCTGCCGGTACTGCGATCAGGCCGCCGACACGGGTAGCTCGGCGACACCACCACGAGGGGTCGAGATCCCGTCCCGTGTCGCTGCGTACCGAGGCCGCGTTGCGGATCCCAGACCGCACAGTAGAAAAAACAGTAGAAATCTGGTCGTCTGGGCATGGAAGAGGCCCTCCTCGAAGTGTCGAAAAGGGCCTCGTTCCAAGGATTTCAGTTGGTGGCGGGGGCAGGATTTGAACCTGCGACCTTCGGGTTATGAGCCCGACGATCTACAGGGACAAGGGTGCGTCCCAGGCTTTCAGGCAACCCGTGCGGCGTCGGTCATCTGATCCGGGATCTCACGGGGGAACGACAGCATCAAGTGCCGATCGAGCGCAGTCGCAACGCGAGCGAAAGTGTCGATCCGATTCTTTGCGGCCCTTCAAGCCTGTCTCCTCCAGAGGGGCTACCCCGAAGCGTGGGGTTGGCCTGGCGTTACCCGCCCGCACCGACGGGGGAGAGCGTCTCGACTTTGTGTCAATGGCCATGAGGGTTTCCCTGTAGGTGGCCAGGTGGTTTCCCCGTGGGCGGTCGGGTGTTGTCCCCGGGGGCGGCCATGGGGATTCCCCAAGGGTGGCCGGGTGTTTCCCCGGTCATTTGGTCAGGGGCTCCACCCCCTTTCCGTTGAGTGCGTCTTCGAGTCGGATCGATTCGCCTTGGGTGACGATGACGTGGGCGTGGTGGAGGAGCCGGTCAACGAGGGGGCTGGCGATCGTTTCGTCCATGAGCTGGTCGAAGCCTGAGGGGTGAAGGTTTGAGCTGACAGCGACGCTGGTGTTCTCGTAGGCGGCGTCGATGAGCCTGTAGAGGCCTTCGGCTGCGTCGCTGGAGACCGGCAACAGGCCGATGTCATCAACAATGATCAGATCGGCCCGGAGGACCGGTTTGAGGGCTTTGGTGATGGTGTCATCGATGCGGTGTGAGCGGACGAGCGCGCCGAGGTCTTCGATGTTGAACCAGCGGACGTTGCGGCCGTGGTCGACAGCAGATTGTCCGAGTGCTTCGCAGAGGTGGGACTTGCCGGTGCCTGACGGCCCGCAGATCACGAGGTTCTCGTGACGGTCAACCCATTCCAGGCTTTGGAGGGCGTTCTGGGTTGGGACCGGAACCGAGGACCGTTCGGCCTGCCAGGCGTCGAACGTTTTCCCTGCTGGGAACCGGGCGGCTTTGCGGTGGTGCTCGATGGTTGACCGGTTCCGTCCCTCGGCTTCTGCTTGGAGGAGGACCCGGAGTGTTTCGGCTGGGTCCCAGCGTTGGGCTTTCGCGGTGAGGAGCACGTCGGGAGATTGCTCTCGGATGTAACGCAGCCGGAGACGGCGGCACAGGGCGGTGATCTCGTCGGTGACCGCTTGGGGGATCGGACCGTTCATGACCATCTCCTGTGTGTTGTTCTGACCGTCACGGCCGGCGGGTTCAGCCGCTCGACCCAGTTGTCGAGGACTCTGAAGACAGCGTCGAGGTCGCCGAGCCCTCCGGTGTAGTCGAGGTTGAGAGTCATGCTGACGTGGAAGCCCATGTTCTGGAAGCCCGCATGTCCATCCGCGATCCAGCCGGCGAGGCCGGCGAGGAGCCCGCCGAGCTCGGCGGCATCGGCCGCCTCGAGAACAACCTGATCTCCGTCGGGTGTGGACGATGTCGATGATGGTCCCCTCATGGCTGGCCCCCGTTCCCGTTGCCGTTCAGGCTGGGGTTGGGGTTGTTGGGGCGGTGGTCGCTTTGGGGTTGACCGAGTTGTGACCAGGCTCTGGTGCCGTTCTGAAGCGAGTGGGCGGGGTTGGCCCGCCGGGGTTCTCTTCTGGTGGTGGTCAGGATCGAGTTGAGGTCGTCGATCCCGAACCGGCCTGCGAGGCCGGCGAGACCGAGGGCCTCGTCAACGCGTGTGCGGTCCGTTGCTGCGCACAACTCGACTGCTTGGGCCATCGTCGGTTCGATCTGGCGTGCCCCGACAGTGGCGGCCTCAACCAGCCATGTTTTGGCGCCTTCGCCGATGGCGAGGAACGCTTCCTCGTGCCGGTTCGTCGCCTTCGGTTGCCGGTCGGTCGGGTCTTTGCGTTCCGGATAGTGAGCATCAACGATCGACGCCTGCCCGGCGTGAACGACCAGGTGTCGTGCGACCTCGGTTGGCCCGTCGTCGCCAACGTGGACGATCACCAGCACGTCGCCAGACAGGCGCACCCACACCCGGCTGTCGCAGAGGGTGTGGGGGACCGAATAGCGGGCCCCACGGAACTGGATCGTCGAGGACCACGACACGCTCCTCGATTCACCAAACGCGACCGTGTAAGGCTCCTGAGGGATCCGATGCAACTTGGCTTGTTCCTCAGCGAGCATGTCGACCGGACGGCGGCGGGTGACCGTGTGGACACGGTTGTTGACCTTGTCCATGAACGCCACACACGCCGACTCGAGGGCTTCCCACGAGTCGTATTCGTCGCGGAGGTTCGCCTCAGAGGGGACCAGGTCGGCCTTCGCGATCTTGACGGTCGCCTCCGAGCCGCCCTTCGATTCGGGGTCGAACGGGACACACGTCGCGATTGTCACCCCGTAATACACCGCGGCGGAGACGATCTTCGGGTTCCGAACAGGCAACGCCGCGATATGGCGTTCGGTCACCGTCTTTTCGTTGTCAGTCAACGCATAGGTCGGGGCGCCACCCAACAGCCGGAACGCCCGATCCAACGCCCCGATGATCGTCGGTAAACGCTTGTCACGAAGCGGGATCACCACCCGGAACCGACACCACGCCAACCAGCCACAAAACAGGACCGACTTCTCACCGCACACGACCGGCCCATCGCCGTAATCCCACTGGAACCAATATGTGGCCCCCGCGGTTATGTGGAGCGGGCCGTCTGGGTTGCTGGCGGGTGGCGGTGAACGGCTTGAGGGAGTCCACATAGTCACAGGGATTCGAGGAACGCGAGGAGCGGGTCCGGGGGCTGGTAGCGGCCGTCGGGTGTGTTCGGTGGGGTGGTGCGGTCGAGAGCTTGTTCTTTCAGGCGGAGGTCGGCGTGGAGGTAGATCTGGGTGGTGCGTATGTCTTCGTGGCCGAGCCAGAGGGCGATGACGGCAAGGTCGACGCCGGCTTGGAGGAGTCCCATGGCGCAGGTGTGACGAAGCGTGTGTGGGGTGATGTTCTTGGCTGCCAGCGACGGGCAGTTGGTGGTGGCGGTGGTGATGTGACGGTCAAGGACCCGACGGATGGCGTCACGGGTGAGCGCTTTGCCGGCCGGGCCGGTGAAGAGTGGGTCCGACGGTGTGCCGGGGTGTTCGTCGAGCCAGTGCCCGATGAGTTGTCGGGTGGGTTCGTTGAGCGGGGTGATGCGGTCTTTGCGTCCTTTGCCGTGGCAGCGAACGTGGGCTCCGGTGCCGAGTTCGATGTCACCGCGGGTGAGTCCGACGAGTTCGGAGACACGTAGCCCTGTTTGGATGTCCAGGGCGAGGACGGCGCGGTCGCGTCGGCCGAGCCGGGTGCTGGGGTCGGGGGCGTCGAGGAGGGCCTGGATCTCGTCTTTGGTGAGGAACGTGACGATGGCCCGCTCGGTCCGTTTGGGTGGGATGGACAGCACACGGCTGATGGTCGCCCCGTGTTCGGGGTGGCGGTATGAGGCGAACTGGAACAGCGACCGGATGGCGGTCAGCCGGGCGTTGCGGGTCCGGATGCCCACTCCGCGTTCGGTCTCGAGGTGGGTGAGGAACCCGCCGATGACGGTGGCGTCGAGGTCGGCGAGGTCCAGATCGCAGGGTTGGGTGCCGAGCGTGTCGTGGGTGAAGACCACCAGCAGCCGGAACGTGTCGCGGTAGGCGGCGATCGTGTTCGGGCTCACATGTCGTTGGTTGATGAGGCGGTCGGTGAAGAACTCCTCCAGCAGCGGGGCGAGCCGGGTCATGGCCGGGTCTCCTGGTTTTGGTCGCGCCGTTGGGCTGCGAGGGCCATCAGTTCGGGGGCGGCATGGAGATACCAGTAGGTGTTGGCGGGCTCGACGTGACCGAGGTAGGTGGACAGCAGCGGCAACCGGCGGTTCACATCGAGCCCGGCGCGATACCAGCCGAGCAGGGTCCGCACAGCGAAGCTGTGGCGGAGATCGTGTGCCCTCGGAGGCCGGCTGGTGCCCGTATTCCACAGACCGACCTCACGGATGAGGGACCCGATGTTGGCGCCGACCCGGCCCGGGATCAGACGGGTGCCGGTGCTGGGCACGAAGAAGCTCGGCCCTGTTGGCTTCGCCCTCGCGGCCAGCAGAACATCTCGTCGTCGGGCGTAGCCCTCGAGTGCGGTCATGGTGGTTGGGTGCAGAGGGATCTGGCGGGACTTGCCGAACTTGGTGTTACGAATGGTGAGCAGAGCGTGGTCCCAGTCGATGTCAGCCCGGTCCAGCCCGGCGGTCTCCCCGACGCGCATCCCGGAGACCGATAACAGGCCGATGAGGGTCTGGTAAGTGTCCGCCCGCAGACCGGCGGTGAGCTGCCCGGCCGCTTCGAGGAGGGCGTCGAGGTCCGCTTCGGTGAACAGATACGGGGTGATCCGACGTCGGCCAGGCGGCATGAGTCCGGTTGGGGGCACCTCGGTGGCGGGGTCAAAGGCGCTCAGGTAGCGGGTGAAACCCCGGACGATGCAGAGCCGTTCGTTCCACCAGACCGGGTTGGTATCCACGGGCAGGCGTGCCCATCTCACCGCGAGGTCGATGGTCACCCGCTCGGCTTGTTCGACAGCGAGGAACTCGACGAACTGTCCGAGCAGTCGGCCCTGCTCAACGAGCTTGTAGCCCAGTGCCCGGCGGGTTCGCAGGTAGTCGTCGGCCATGGCGGCGAAGTCGGCCATCACGCCACCACCTTCGAGGGCCAGGGCAGGGCCAGTTCCCGCAGAGCCAAATGGTCGACCTTGGCGTAGATCGCAGTGGTCGAAATGCTGTGGTGGCGCAGAACCTGGGCAACCTCGGGCAAGCTCGCACCGGCCCGCAGCAACTCGGTTGCTGCGGTGTGGCGGAGCCGGTGCGGACCGACCGGTTCGATACCGGCGCGGATGCACGCGTCACGGACCACCTGGGCGACCCCGCTCGGTTGGAGCCCGCGGATGGGAGCGTGTGCCCTCAGAAACACAGCCCGCTGGGCGCTCTGTGGGCGACCCCGCTTCAGGTAGCCGGCCACCGCGTCGCCGACATCGGAGGGTAACGGCAGACGTTCCACATGGCCGCCCTTGCCCCCGATGAGGATCTCACCGGCCCGCCACCCAAGATCATCAAGGGTCAAAGCGGCGACCTCTCCGGCTCGCAGACCGAGCCGGACCAACAACACCAAAATCGCGTGGTCCCGTCGTCCCCTGCTTCGACGGCGATCGCAACTGCCCAACAAACGTTGCACCTCCTCCGGTGACAGGCCCTTGGGCAGCGCGGTGCCGGTCAATCCCGCCGCAGACGGCACCGCACCGGCCAAACCCACCGGCACCAAACCCGCGACGTGAGCGAACCCCAAGAACGACCGCAGACCGGTCATGGTCAACTTCGCCCGCCCAACGCTGTAGGTCGGACACACCTCCGTGGCAAACGCGACAACATCGCCGGCGGTCAACCCGGCCAGCTCACAGCGACCCCGGTCCTGGAGCCAAGACAAGAACGCGGTCGACACCCACACGTAGGTGCGGATCGCGCCCGGGGTCAGACCGCGTTCGAACTCCAGGAAGTGGCCGAACGCCTTGATGGTCTCCTCGGACGCCGTCACCGGAACCGGTGGCACCTCGAACCCGACAGCACCGGCGTCCCGCAAATAGTCGAGGAACGACCCAAGGGTCGCCACCGTCGGCTGGAACCAACCGCCACCGGCCCTGAGATCGGTGAGGAACTCCTCGACGACCGCCCCGCACAGATCCCCGACATCAAGACCGCGGTGGTCCATCCAGATGCTGAGTCGCCCCACCAACCCAACCAGCACCCCCATCGACTTTGGCTTGTAGCCCAGCTCAACCAGCCAGGCCCGATATCCGTTCTCGTGTTCGGCAAGCGGACCGCTCACCGGAATCGATCGTCTCTTGGCCATCTTCGTCTCCTCTCGGGAACCAACCGAGAAAGACTCCCCCGACCCGCCGAGCCACCGCAGTCAGACCGCGACTATGTGGACTCCCTCAAGCCGTTCACCGCCACCCGCCAGCAACCCAGACGGCCCGCTCCACATAACCGCGGGGGCCACATATTGGTTCCTATGTGGAACTCCACATAGGAACCACAACCCCGGCTCCGGGAGCCACGGCCGATACGACCGATGGTTTTCGTGGCGCCAGGCCGCCTTCACACGCTTCACAACCCGCCGGGTTGTCCGCTCCGAACCCTCGTAACCCAACGCCACCAACTTGTCATGAACCACATTGCCCCGGATCTTGCCCTTCGAGCGGTCCACCCACCCCTCAACACGATCGATGAACGGATCCGCCACCGATTCCCGGGCCTGAACCGCCGGAACCGTCACGTCCAACCCGGCCTCTCTCGCTTTCACATAACGGCGCACCGTGTGGTGATCCACACCACACAACTGCCCAGCTGACCGGTATGAACCAGTCAGGTCATAGGCCTCAAGGACCTCCATGATCTTCTCCTTTGACAACATGAGCGTGTTCCTCCTGGTGCTCGGCATCGATAGGTCAGCGCCATCGATCCAAGCCCAGGAGGAACACCAACAAACGGATACCGGCCACCAACGGGCCAAACCCGTGGCCACACCCGGGGACAACCCATGACCGCCCCCGGGGAACCCCTACCGGCCACCTACGGGGAGCATCTCATGTCCGTTGACACGGCGTCTCAGCGCCGAGCACGTGAGCGGGCGTCATGCAGGGACACATCCGCAAGCGCACCCACAAGACCAAGGCGGGTAAAGAGACCGTCAACTGGTACGTCGTCGTCGAACTTGGACGAGACGCCAACGCTAAACGCCGCCAGAAATGGCACGGCGGCTACCGGACCCGCAAAGAAGCCGAGGTCGCCCGCACGAAGATCGTCGGTGACCTCCACGCAGGCACCTACACCGAACCCACGAAGCTGACCCTCCGTGAGTGGGTCGAGGACAAGTGGCTCCCGACCGTCAGAACGCAGGTCAAGCCGAGCACCTTCGACTCGTACCAACGCAACATCCACCTTCACGTGCTCCCCGCCCTGGGTGGACGCAGCCTGGTCGACATCGGACCCGGCCAGCTCAACACGCTGTACGTCGACCTTCTTGAGCACGGCCGGCGCAACGGGCCCGGCGGGCTCAGCCCCAAGACGGTGCACTACATCCACACCATGGTGCACAAGGCGCTTGCTGACGCGGTCGACGGTGGCCTGATTGCAGCAAATGCTGCTGGGCGAGCCAAGCCGCCCCGACCTCGATCGGCTGCTCCAAAGGAGCTCCTGTTCTGGGCTCCAGAGCAACTGCGCTCGTTCCTCGACCTCGTTGCCAGGCATCGGCTCGAGGCCGCTTGGAACGTCTCTGCGATGACTGGGATGCGTCGAGGCGAGGTTCTTGGCCTCCGTTGGGCCGACCTGGATCTCAACAGCAGCCGAATCCATGTTCGGCAAGCGCTCGTCTCGGTCGCTTACAAACTCATCGTGTCGACACCAAAGAACCACCTGGCCAGGGTCATCGACCTCGATCCGGCCACAGTCGAGCAGATCCGGCTTCACCGCCAGCGCCAACTCGCCGAACAGGAGGAATGGGGAGACGGCTACCGGGATGGAGACCTCCTCTTCTGCAAGGAGAACGGTGAGCCGATCCACCCGCAGACCCTTTCGCAAGCGTTCGAACGGCTTGTCGACAAGAGCGACCTTCCTCGGATTCACCTCCATTGCCTCCGCCACACCCACGCCACGATTGCGTTGCGAGCTGGTGTTCCACCGAAGGTGATCAGCGAACGCCTCGGCCACGAAAGCCCAGCGTTCACGCTCAAGCAATACGCCCACGTGATCCCCGGCATGCAGGCAGACGCGGCGCGAGCAATTGCGGATCTGGTTGCAAGCAGCAACTAACGGGCGCCTTCACCAGGAATGCCATCGGGAACCCAAAAATCAGCCATCAAGGCGTTCCGAGAGGGCTTGACGGTCTAGTCTTCGACCGTATTCGCTATCCCGACCCTCTTCGCCTCGCCGACGCAATTTGGCGAAGCAGTCGAGAGGCCCGCGCTATGATTGAGGAGTGCTCAAATCAGCCGCCCGAGTCTTCCGATCCGGGATTTCTTCGTGAGGGCGGCCGAGCGACGATCTCGGTTCTGCCAGGCTGACGCAGTACGTCTGCTACTGATCCTTAGTGAAGTCGGCCACGCCGCTACAGAATCAGACCCTGAGAACGCGACGAAGGTTATCGACTCCCAGATCGCCTTCCTCGCGCGGGACTTTTGGGTTCGATATCCGGACTATCTTGCTGATGAGCTCATCGACATGGCAATTGCAAACGGCGAGGTCGAGCACCTCGAGCAGGCGGAGCGATTGCTCGACGACCCAACCATCGACTTCGACTGGCTGCCAATGGTTCGGTGGAAGAACGGCGCCTACTGGTGGATGACGGATGCAATCGCGATCCTGGTCAGCAACCGACTCATTGAGTACCTTCCGAAGTTCTCGGCTAACGGGGTCGCGCAGCATCGCTACTGCCTGACGCAGACGGGCGAGGCCTTCATCAACTCCGAGCTCGCAGGTGTCGGCGAGTTCGACGCCATCCGAACGCGGGCGGAGCTGGCCGCCCTCATCGACCCCAGCGCCCCAGGGACCCAGCTGAAGGTGAAGCAATACGCTGTTGAGGAGTACGCCAACACGACTCAGGGGTCCACCATCCCGTCGCGTTTAGAGGATGTGCGACTCAGAGCGAAGAAGGTCCGCGAGGAATGGATATGACGCCACTCGAGCAAATTGCCAGGGAAGTGGCGATGACACCCGGCGAGATTTCGAAGTTTCTGGAGCCTTTTAACGTAGATCTTGTATCCGAGAACAAGGTGAGCCGACATCCACTCCGACTTAGGAGGATCCGCTTTTCGGGAACGAAGCAGAGCGCCGACGAGTCTGGGCCTTTCAATTTCGACCACTCCTTTTCAGACGGATGCACCTCCATTGCAAGCGACAAGAACCTGACCGGGAAGACATCCGTCATCGCGATCGCGAAGTGGGCGTTGCGAGGCGAGCCCGACAGCGACGTATCACAGAACGTCCGAAAATGGCTCGAGGCAATCACTGTCCAAGGGACCGTCGACAAGTTGCCGTTCGCCATTGAGTTTGACCCTCGAAAAAGCACTGGGCAGCTGACTATCGGCGTGCCACCAGAGGCAGCAGTCAGCCAATTTTCGAATCAAGCCGAGTTCGTCGAGACAATGGGGCAGTTCTTTTCCACCCGACTCGAACTTCCCGATATTCCGAGCTTCTCCAACAATAAGCCTGGCGGGACCGAGGTCACACACGGATGGAATGCGTACCTTGGCACTATATGGATTTCTGATGCCAAAGAGGACCTCCTGCTCGGAGAAACCACCTTTGCGAACTTACCGACGCGGCTACTGAACATGTTCGTAGCGGTACCGTTTGCCGAAGCATCGTATGCCTTGGGCCAAGCCATAAGCAGGACCGAAGCCACTGCAAAGCTGCTCGCAATCGACCCAGGCGTGGACTTAAGGGCCGAACGTGCAGCCCAGATCGAACTCGAACTTCGGAATCTGCGGGACCAAGCTGCTGCAACTCCGGATCCCATTGCAACCTCTGGGGCAGTGAAAGGAACGACCGATCGATGGCGAAAGAGCAGCCAACAGCTCGAGGAGGCAACGCTTCTATTCGCCAGCGTCAGGGAGGACCACAACGCGGCCGCTGGCGAACTGCAACTCCTGAAACGCGAGGCCGCTGCAGGCCGCGTGCTCTTCGCTCTCGAACCGTCGCGCTGCCCAAGGTGCGCGACGCCAGTGAAAAGATCAGAGGAATCTGCGGAGGATCACTGCTATGTATGCACCCACGTCGAACCAGTGGTTCCGGTCGAAGCAGACGACCCAATCGGGCCGTTGGAGCAGGAGGTAGTAGCGCTGGCGTCAACGGTGGTGGAGCTCCAGAAGGAGTTGGTGGTGGCACAGAGTAACTTGGCTGAGCACGCCGAGGCCATGGCAACGGCGCAATCGACGCTCCAGGACCTGTACAGCGGAGGTCTCTCCGACTTGGTCGAAATCGCCCGCCTTGAGGGTGAGCTCGCAAGCGTGACAAAGGACTACGGCAACCGGGCCGAGGCTGAAGAGGTCTCGGCGCAACTAGCACGCCTAAAGGCGATTAGACGAGCTGTCGAATCGGCTCGACGGGACCGAGCGGTAGAGCGGTTCGCAGAGATCGACTCCCTACTGCCTTCGTTGCTGAAGCAGCTCGGCTTTCGCGATGCTGAGAAGGCGCACCTCTTACCCAACGCTGGGCTCGAAGTCACGTACCCGAACGAGGTAGTCACGTCCTTCAAAGATCTCTCTGAAGGCGAGAAGGCTCGTGCCCGACTTGCGACCATTGTCTCCATGTTGAGCGTCGATGTCGGTCGACACCCAGGCTTGATCGTGTATGACTCGCTCGCCGATAAGGAAATGAATGACACCGACCTCGGCGAACTACTCGGTGCGCTAAAGGCACTGGCAAGCCATCACGGGGTACAAGTCCTGGTTACTCATAAGGGCTACGACATTGCAGTTGAGGCGCTCGGTATCGACTCCGTTGTGGGAGCGTCGTCTGCTGCTGGACACATTTTCTAGGGCGAGCTGATCCCATTGAGTGACGTCGCTGACAACGTACTTGCCAAGACCAATACGGCTCGGTCTCACGGTCGAAATCCCACCCTGGAAGAGCTCGGAGGCGAGGAGACCCTCCTCCGCCACGGTGCCGAGCTGGCATCTTCAGAAGTCGCCGGCACGGCCTGCCTGACCATCGCGAACGGCTGGGACCTGGTTGCCGAACAAGATATGGCACTCGCGTTCTTCGGAATGGCGTTCCGCGCCTGTGGCGATTCCGTTGTCTCAGAGGTAGTTGAGGCCATTGCCACCCTCCCAACAATGAAGGCCGCGCAAGTTGCCCCAGCGCTTTTTTCATCGCTGGAGGCGAGCAGCAACCAAGTCCGTGCGGCATATGCGGGAGAACTCCTGGTCACGCTCGCTACTGCCGAGGTGGTGGGGTGGGCCGCAGTCGCCCCGGCGCTCGTGGGTCTCATTCCACAGAACCAGACATGGCCAGCCGGTGAGGTGAACATGCGATCGGTTCTACGCATTGCCCTAACACGACCAGACTACGCCGACGCAGCAGAGGCGTTTCTTGAGGGCATGGCGGCGGAGGCGTTGTTTGCGGCGGACGCTAACTTCGCCCTCGGCCAGCTCGCGTTCAGCCGTGTCGCCGATGCGCCAACCATCGGCGTAGTCGATCAGACGATCGAGGAAGCGCTGTCGTTCTTCTCGGCGGCACTCGATTCTGACTATGAGCACGACGACGCACATTTCATGCATTGCCTCACTCATGTCATTAGATTGGTGCGAAGTCCAGAGGACAACGGCGAACTCGAGACGACCATCCACGCGCTGAAGGATGCTGCTGGACGGATCGCTCGATTCGGCTCCGACACATTAACGTCATCAGTGCTCGCTAATTCTACCCGTGTCGCGTGGGTTCAGGCCGCAGACTTGGCAGCTAGGGCCGCAGAAGCGTTGGGAAGCAGCCACGACCGAGTGTCGCCTTACGAGATTCTTGAGGCCGCTACCAAAGCTCAACGATTTGCACTAGCAGTCGAAGTTGGCGGAGAAATATGGTTCAATTCGATTGACGTTACGCTGCTCTCCAACCACGCTCTAATCGATGCTGCCCGACGGATCGTTGATGCGGATCCAGCCGGATCGCTTGCCGACGACCTTCACGCCGTAGTGGACCGGTTTGAAGAGTCTCTGGGAAAATCTTGGGCCGGCCACGAGGCGCCGGCCACTATCGACGAACTTCTGGACGAGCTCGCTGACCACTACATCAATCGCGGTATGGGGACGATGGCAGGGCTCATTGTGGACCTAAAGAACAACAAGTTGTTAGGCACGCCGGAGTTCGATGCCTCACTTGGACAAGTGCTGAAGCCACTCTCTAGCGACGACCAAGTCTCTCTTGAAACGATGACCGACGTTACTCTGTCTGCATATTTCGTCCTCAGTTATGCGAGACGCAAGACCGACGCGACACGCGCCTTCGGGGGTTTCAGAGACTTGGCGAATGTAGACGTGGGGAAACCACTCGAACATCATCTGCAAGATGACATCGGACAGGCCATGACCACAACGGCTCTCGGGAGTGGATGGACTGACGAGCGGACCAACATGTCGGGAGGGAGGGCCGACGGACAGCTGGTGGTGGGGCGCACCCACATTCCATTTGAGTTCAAAGCCGAGAAGACCAATGCTGACCAGGAATCCCTCCGCAAGTACGTCGGACAGGCTGAGCGGTACACCGGCGGCACTGCGGCCTGCGCATTTCTTATCGTTCTAGACACCACCGAGGACTCGGCGCGCTACAACGACATCGCTTCACAATCCTGGACTGTCTCGATACCGTCAATCGACGAGTCGGGGCGACCCAAATATGTGATAACGGTGGTGATTCCTGCGAATATGCCGAGCCCAAGCGAACTCAGTAAATAGGTTACGCTTACCTCTCGTATCGGTCCAGTTTCGGCCTGAACCCATCCGCCCCGTTGCTAGGTGACCGGTATATGGCGCCTGGTCACGGTGTTGCCTACGGCCTACCGGTCGGGATGTTCGCGGGCGACTCGCAGCAATTGCTGGAGTTTGACAGCTGTTTGACACAGCGGCGGTTTCGGTCGGTCGCCGGATTGGCGCACCTGACCGCTTGGCCCAGAATTCCTTGGAATCCGGGCCTCCTCGTTGGTGGCGGGGGCAGGATTCGAACCTGCCACCTTCGGGTGATGAGCCCGACGAGGGAGCCGTCGCCACCGGCGCCCACCAAATGACAGCATCATCGTTGTTGCTCAGGACCCGGACGACCGTGGCACTCGATATAGGTGCGGCCCGCGTATCGTGGTCACTGCTCGCCCCGCTCGGCACCCACGAGCGGGAGACTCTATTTCTGCCTGAAGGCTGTGTCGAAGGCAACGGCGCCGGCGATCACGAGGGAGCGCAGGGGTTCCTCGAGTGGCCGACGGAATTGCAATACGTAGTTGTCGGCCTTGGTGAACACCTCCTTCGTCATGCCCGCCCAGGACCGTGTGATCTGCGCAACCTGGTTGCCGGCTGGGTCATGGATGACACATTCCCAGCCCTCCTGGCCGTCAGAGATCATCGAACCCACCGGATCGCCGTGGGACTCAAGGGTGAATTTCGTGCTGAAGCCCCGGAATCCAGCGAGATCAAGCGTCTTCTGGGCGATCTGGCCGATGGCCTCGCCGTCTTCACCGAAAACCGACATCTTTGACCTGAGAATCTTCGCCGGACGGTTCAGACGAAAGAGCACCTTGCCGTGCGTGTCGACGACCTCGAAGGTATGCGATTGCCGGTTACGAGTGGGTCCTGATGTCTTACTCATGAACGTCCGTCCAACTTCGCGAACAGAGCCGACTTCCGTGCCGCCTTGGCTGTAGATGGTGTACTCAGCGTTGACCTCGAGGAGCTTGGCGTTTTGGTTGAAGACCAGCACCCGCTCCGTGAACAACGTGCCGCCCCCAGGTTGCCCACTGGCCGAGAGGCCCATTTTCCGCAGTTGCTTAGTAACCCTGCGGCCCTGCTTACCGACCGGGCGGGGTTGTGGTTGAACAGGAGGGTCGATCGCCTGCCGCCCACTGGTTGACACGTGCTCCGACCACTGACCGCCATTCCAGTATCGAAGTTCATGGCGCCCCAATGGGTCGGCGTGCCAGCCGGCAGGAGACTGCGCTGTCATGTTCAGACGCTACATGGCGAGCGAGGTTGCCGGTCTCGCAACCTTTGGGCCTGCGGCGCACTCTCCACGGGCCACGGAGGTGGGGCGAAGGACAGCCAGGGCGTCACGGAACCGGCACGGGTGTGGCAGAATCTCCTCCACACATGCCGGGGCAATCGGGTCTAGGGGAACATCGCTAGGTCTGTCGTTGGAAGTCCACCCAACGACAGCAAATCGGAGTGGCCGGCGACCCCGATCTTCTCGTCGTCAACGAGACCGGCAAACACGGTGTCCTCGCTGGAAGCATCCGCCAGCACCTGGTCGATGACAAAGCTCACATCGCCGGGCTGGTGCTGGACGTCGGCGCCATCGATCCCGCCCGGGGTGCCGGCATAGGGCAGCGGGAAGTGGGGCATGGCGACGACATAACCCGCCGCAACCCACGCTGCGGCTAACGGATGATGCGGCGGCTCATGATGCGACTCGGGCCTCGTCGTGAGGCCGGTTTGCAGCGACACGCCCCAGCAGTAAAAAGGCCCCGGACACCAAATACGCCACCGCCACCCCGATCACCGTGTCCACGACCCGCTCGTCGAGCTTGACCTTCACGCCGTTGCGTTCGGCTTGGCCGTAGAGCAGCGCCCACAGGATCAAAAACGACGTGAATGCCGGCGTGACGTACCAGCGGCTTGCCGACGTCGCCGCCATCGTCACGAGCACTAACCAGAGGACGATGGCGATCGCCGGAGTGGGCAGGTCCGCAAGGAGGAGGAGGGCCGCGGCCGTACCTCCTACGAGCACGGAGACCATACGACCAATGCCGCGGGCGCTCAGCAGGTCCCACGTTGGCCTGATCACCAACAGGGTCGACCCCACCAGCCAGCCGACGTAGTCGACATCGAGCGCGAAGGCGACCAGCGTCGACAGCGCCCCCGCAACCCCGAGGACGAGGCCGTAGTGCTTGGCCTCAGGCGGTGTCAGCTGTGGCGGTTGAGGCACTTCGCCTTCGTACTTGGGCAGAACCATGGCCCAGGCGTACGAACCGATCGCTCCCAGAATCATGAGGCCGGCGACCTTCGCCGAGTTTGCGATCCCGTGGTAGGTCAGTCCGATCGCCGTCAGCGGCAGGATCACGCTGAGGGCTACGACACCGGCCGGCTTGCGCGCCGCAAGCTGGGCTGCCAGGTACCCAACGACGAACATGCCGACGACGGCGAGTGGTACCCAGAGCGCCAGGATCGAGCCGAGGAGGATGGAAACTCCGAAGAGGACCCCAACGATGATGACCGGTCGTCTCGCCTTGCGTTCTGGCGCAAGCCCGACGATCGCAGCAGCAATGGAGCCGATCATCAGGTACGTGCCGGTGAGCACCTCACCGGAGAAGACCACGATGACGGCCACCAGGCCCAACGCCGCTCCATAACCGGCGAACCGCCAGTTCCACGTGACGGCGCCGCTTCGGATCACGCCGTGTCGTCCCGATCGTCCTGCGACACGTCCATGTGGTGTTCTCCCCGGCCGCGCGTACAGCGGAGATCAGGGTAGCGGTCGCGCACTACACCGCCGAGAACTCCCGAGAGGCGATGTGGTTCGGGCGGGGCTCGGTGCCGCCGAAGGGCTCGACGAGCGCGTTGTCGACGGCGTTGTAACAGAAGAACGCGTTGGTGCGCGGGGCCGGGGTGATGTTGTCCGGAGAGCCGTGCATCACGTTGCAGTCGAAGAACACGACCGAACCGGGGTCGCCCTCGAACACGTCCAGACGGCCGCGGTCGGTGAGCCATGCCAGGTCGTCGTTCTGCGGCACCCCGTACGTCTGGCGTTTCAGCGACGTGCGGTGGTTGTCGTCCGGCGTCCGTCCCGGAAACGACAGAAACCACCTGTGTGAGCCGGCGATCAGCAGCAGCGGCCCGTTCCACGCCCGGTTCTCGGTGAGGGCGACCGATGCGCTGACGGCCCGCATGGCCGGCATGCCGTCCTCGACGTGCCAGGTCTCGAAGTCGGAGTGCCAGGGGAACGTCTTGCCGCCGCCCCGCTTGAGGTTGACGCGGCTCTGGTGCAGGTAGACGTCGCCGCCGAGCAACTGGCGGGGCGCCCGTCGCCAGCCGGTCGTCGGTCGCCAGCGACGCCATGGGGCCGTTCCCCCGGTGCACGTCGAACAACGAGCGGAGGAGCCCGTCGTCCGGTTCGGTGATCGCCAGTTCTGAGGCCAGCTGGGCGGGGTCGGCCTCGAGATCGGCCAGCTCGGTCAGACAGGCGGTGACCGTGGCAGCGTCGATGGCGTCCTCGATCACGACGAATCCGTCGGTGTCGAAGCGCTGCATCTGCTCGGCGCTCAGCGGGCCGTCGCCGTGCTGCCGCTCGCCCCACAGCACGGGGTCCTCCCGGGGGACGAAGCCCCCGGCTTGTCCCACCCGGGACGGGTATCGGTCTTGTGCGGGCGCAAGCTGTGCGCTCACCTCAATCAGCTCCTTGTTCTCATGTGGCAGTGCTTGTTATGGGCAGTGCTGGTCGACCGCTCAGTCGACGGTCAGCAGGGGGTAGACGCCGTTCTCGTCGTGGGTCTCGGCGCCGGTGCACGGGGGGTTGAAGGCACACACCACCCGAAAGTCCTCGATCACCCGCACGATGTGGCGGTCGTGCTGATCGAGGGCGTACATCACCCCGGGGGTGATCTCGTGCACCTCGCCGGTGGCGTGGTTCTCGATCGTTGCCTTGCCCTCGATGCAGTACACCGCCTCGAAGTGGTTCCGGTACTCCATTGTCGTTTCGGTGCCGGCATAGAGCACCGTGTCGTGCAGCGAGAAGCCCATCTTGTCGTCGGCGAGCAACAGGCGGCGCGACCGCCAGGTCTCGGCCCGAACGTCGCGCTCGGTGTTCTCCAGGTCGGTGAGGTTGCGCACGATCATGAGCGGTCTCCAATGGTGTGGGGGTCGCCGGCAGCAGTTCGACGTCAGGAGCGTGGCGGCGCAGGCTGGGCGTTGCGGGACACGTCGTTGACCACACGTCGGGCCTCCGACAGCACCGTCAGGTCGTCGGCGACCTGCTCCAGCGGGTCGCCGCCATCACCCGGTAACGCCGGTTCGTCGGAGTAGGCCCGGGACACCTCGGCGGCAACCTCCTCGGCCCGACGAACCCGTACGTGTACAGCCACCAACTCGTTGCGCCGTTCCCGTCGGGGCAGCGTGGCCGCCAGCGCGAGCCGATCGTCGAGCGCCACCGCCTGTTCTTCGAAGCGTGCCGCCAACTCGTCGACCACGGTTGGGCCGCCGTGCCGATGTCGCATCGCCCGGGCCCGCTGTACGCCCCTGGCCGAACGGACCACTCGGCGGTGCAGGTAGGCCGACGGGGTTGGTGCGGCCAGCCACCACACCGGAGCACTGCTGCGCTGGGATGGCACAGGGCGGTTGTGGCGCACGAGCACGGTGAGCGCTGCGGCGGCCGTGCCTGCGACCAGGACAAACCACGACACCATGGCGATCAACAGAACGGCGGACGGGTTCAACCTGAACTCCTCACCAACGACGATTTCATCGGGTGCACCTCACCCTTGTTCAGCCTAGGCCCATGCGTGGCATCCGCGATGGCGCCGTCGCCGAACGGCCCCGGCGATCAGCCACACCTCGAGCCGGGTGCATGGAAGCAGTTCGGCGTGGCGCAACGGTCGGGGGCGGCGGCCACGGTGAGGCCCAGGTGCCCTCGACATGCTCGATGCGGCAGGCCGCACCGTAGCGGTCTACCCATGACGCCACCGTGACCAACTCGTCGGCCATGGCCTTGGTGAGCGGCTGGTCGGGCGAGCCGATCTCGGGGCCGGCCTCGGCGACCCGCCAGGAACCGTCGGGGTCGCACCAGCGCACCGCCACCCCGTGGTTCAGTTCGACGACGGACCCATCCGGGGTGACCAGCCGAATAAGCGCTGGTGCCCGCAGGGTGTCGCAACGCTGAGACCGGCGCAGGGCCGAGGCGTAGGCCGCGAGACGGTCGCGGGTGGCGGCCGCCTCCTCAAAGCGTTCCTCTGCGGATAGTCGTTCCATCCGTCCGGTCAGAGGGGAGGCCACCAGGCGGTGCTCGCCCGTCAATGCCGATGTGGCCTGGTTGACCGCGGCCGCATACCGAACGTCGTCGACATCGCCGGAGCAGGGGCAGGCGGTGACCCCCAACTGCGCGGCTGTGCAGGGGCCTTCTCTCCGCGGCCCGCCACGGGCGGACAGTCGAGTGGTGCACCGGCGGAGGGGTACGGCGTCGCCGACCGCCTCTGCAATGAGTTGCCCGACCTTGCGAGAGGGCAGCGGCCCGAGCGCCGCGCCGGTGGCGGGCGGGGTTCGGGCCAGCGTGAGGCGAGGGTAGGCCTCATCGGTCAGGGTCAACCAGCAGCCGCCCTTGCCGGGTCGCCCCTGGCGGTTGTAGTGGGGATCGAGTGCCTGAATCAGCCGAATCTCCAGAACTGCGGCCTCGAGTGTGGAGGGCGTTCGCCGGTGATCGATGCGGGCGCACTCCTCCAGCAGGCGACCGACCTTGCGGCGGGTGTCGGTGGAGAAGTAGCTGCGCACCCGCGAGCGCAGGTTGGTGGCCTTGCCCACGTAGATGACACGGCCCTGGGCGTTGCGCATCAGATACACGCCTGGGGAGCGGGGCAACCTTTCGGTAAACGCCAGCTTCCGGGCCTGCGGATGGCCCCCCATTTTGGGCATGGCCATGAGGTCGTCCAGGCCGGTCACCCCCCACGCCGCGGCCCGATCGAGTTCGACGTGCAACAGATCGGCGGTGGCCAGTGCATCGTCGAGCGCCCGGTGGGAGGGCTGATGGTTAAGGCGCATCGCCCTGGCCAGCGTGCCCAGCTTGCAGTCGGGCACCTCGGCGCGGAGTAGCCGACGGGCCAACGCCAGCGTGTCGACGCCACGGTTGGTCAGCGGTTCGCGCCCGCCGGCGGTCAGGGCGGCGTCGAGAAAGCTGCGGTCGAAGCGCAGGTTGTGGCCAACCAGGATCGCTTCGCCAAGGAACTCCTGGAGCGATGGCAGCACCGCCTCGATGCGGGGTGCGCGCACCACGTGCGCGTCGGTGATGCCGGTGAGCACGGTGATGTTGGTGGGAATGGCCCGACCCGGGTTCACCAGCGTCTGGAAGGTGCCCAAACAGGCTCCACCGCGCACCTTGACCGCCCCCACCTCGGTGATGAGGTCAACCCCCGGCCTTCCCCCGGTGGTCTCCAGGTCGACGACACAGAACGTGACGTCGGCCAACGGCGTGCCCAGGTCGTCCAGGGACGTTTGGACGGGCGGCCTGACGCTGGCGGTGGTGTGCGGCGACGTCATGTCGCTCAGCGTAGACGAACGTTCGTTCGTCGAACAGGAATTCGATTCCGCACGAGGTTGTTCCGGGCGTCGTGAGTCCGGGTCGGGCGGTTGGGGACGGTAGCCTGCACTGTTGTGATCGACGCTACGACGACCGATGGGCCGATGCCGCAGGCCCCACCGCGCTACCGCTGCACCACCTGCGGCAACCTCACCCGTTTCGACGTGGTGGCGACTCGCCGAACCAAGGAGTTTCACCACTATTCCGTGGGCGGTGAGCTCACCGTGGAGTCCAGCGAGTTACTCGACGAGGAGATCGAGTCGGTGACGTGCCGCTGGTGTTCGACCGGTTCGGGCGTTGTGGTCGTCGACGACCCCGAGGCCTGACCCGTCGTGCGGGTGATGCCCGATCGCAGCCGACCATGAGCCCCGGCCCGTCGTCCGAGGACCGGGTGGTGCGCCCTGCGCTGGAGGCTGCGCTGGCCGTGGCCGAGGCGGGGATGAACGAGGACCCTCAGCGACGACCGCCGCGAGGCCTTCAGGCGGTGCTGGGGTTTCACAAGCGGCCGAGCACCGCCCTGACGGCGGTGAAACGGGTCTTGGACCGCGACGACGAGTTTCGTGAGCTGGTCGCCGAACGCACCGATACCACTGCGCTGAGTTCGGCCGCCGAGGCGTTTTTGCGACGTGACGAAGGTTGGCGCGACGTGGTGACACAAGCTGCACGAGTCCTCGAGGATGCCGCTGCCGACGATCGGGAACGGGATGCCGAGCGTTCGGCGGTGGAGTTGGCGGCCGAGCTGCGGACACGGGCGGAGGTGGCGGAGGCCGCTCGCACGGCCGGCGAAGCCGAGTTGAAACGCCTGGGTGATGTGGAACGTCGGCTGGCCGACGCCATGACCCGCTCGGCGGAGTTGGCGTCGGCCAACGAGGCGTTGTTTGAGGAACGTCGGCGGGCGGTTCGGGAACTGGCCGATGAGCGTCGACGGTTGGGGGAACGCACCGCCGAGGTTCGGGAACTGAGACTCGCGCTTGCCGAGGCGGAGCGCCTGTCCGACGTCGCTTCGCAGCGTGGAAACGACCAATCCGCCGGCACGCCGCCGGACGATCCAGCGGCCGACCTGGAGCAGCAGCGAGAGCGGGCCGATCACGCCGAAGCGGTAGGCAGATCGACCGCCCAGGAGGTGCAACGGCTGGCGCTGGAGATGGCCGCGCTTGCCGAGCATCTGAATCCAGACTCGGCGGGCAAGCCGGCCGCTGCCGCTTCGGACGACGCTGCCGCCACGGACAACGCTGCCGCTTCGGACGACGCTGTTGGAAGACCGGCCGATGCCGGGGCTCGCCGGTCGCCGGGCGCATCGCCCCGTCGGCGGCCGGTACGGGTGGGACGCGGCCTGAGGGAGGGCACGACGGCCGCCACTCGTGCGTTGCTCGAAACGCCGGGACTGGTGATGTGGGTCGACGGGTACAACGTGACGATGGCGCTCTGGGGCGACCTGGCCCTTCCGGCCCAGCGAGAGGCACTCGTTCGATCGCTCAGCGGCGTGGCGACAGCATGTGGCACCCACATTCGGGTGGTTTTCGACGGTGACACCGGTGGCGCGCCGGCGGTGACCGCACCGCTTCGCGTTCGGGTGACGTTTACCGAGGCCGGCGTTGAGGCCGATGACGACATCATCGACGAGGTCGCCGCAACCGACCCGTCGATTCCGGTGGCGGTGATGAGTGCCGACCGGCGGGTCCGCGACGGCGTGTCCGCCTGCGGCGCCAACCTGCTGAGCCCCAACGACCTGCGGGACCTTCTGTCGGGTGCCCGCCCCTCCGGCGCAGGATCGTGAGCATCCCGCTCAACGTCACGGCGAGCCCGGGCCTGGACCGGCTGGCCGATCGTCTGCTCGAGGTTGGCCGTGAGGCTGGGCTGGTGTCGGTGGGCATCTGTGACACCCAGCCGTTTCTTGAAGCTCGGCAGGAGTTGTTCGACCGGCGGGAGGCGGGGCTGGCGGGCACGATGGCGTTCACCTACCGCAACCCCGAGCGCTCCACCGATCCGCAGCGGCTGCTGCGCAACGCCGCCAGCCTGGTGGTGGGCGCGGTGTCCTATCGGCAGCCGCGAACCGACGTTGGTGCGATCGGTGAGCCAACGGCGCGGGTGGCCCGGTACGCCACCGATGACTACTACACCACCCTGCGCTCGGCTCTGGAGCGGGTGGCCGAGGAGTTGCGGACCGCCGGGTATCGGGCGCGGGTCGTCGCCGACGACAACGCGCTGGTGGATCGTGCTGCCGCGGTGCGGGCCGGCTTGGGCTGGATCGGTCGCAACACCGGTCTGATCACCCCGGAGGAGGGTGGCGAGGTGGTGTTGGGGTCGGTTGTCACCGATGCTGAGCTGCCGGGGCGCGGCACGCCGGTGGAGGATGGTTGTGGCTCGTGTCGGGCCTGCGAACCGGCCTGTCCCACCGGCGCGTTGGCCAACGGCCGACTTGACGCCCGCAAGTGTCTGGCCTGGTTGGTGCAGGCACCGGGTGAGTTTCCTCGTGAGCATCGGGCTGCGCTCGGCGACCGCCTGTATGGCTGCGACGAATGCACCGTGGTGTGCCCGCCCAGCCGGGTGGCCGCACGACGCCATGGCGACGGTCCACTCGGCGACGACCCCGGGCCCACCGTGGTGGTGCTGGACCTGCTCGGCCTCGACGACGAGGAGGTGCTCGAGCGCTACGGCCGCTGGTACCTGCCCGGGCGAGACCCCGACGCGCTGCGTCGCAACGCGTTGGTGATCCTTGGTAACACCGGTCACGTCGGTCGGGACCCCCGGAACGGGGGACACTCTGTTGACTCCGAGGTGGAGGCCGCCCTGGTTCGCTATCTGGGCGGTGAGTCGGAACTTCTGGCCGGTCACGCCGCCTGGGCGGCGCTGGCGCTCGGCCGCGACGATCTGGTGCGGCCTCACCGACATCGAAGCGCCGTCGCCGCCGAACTGGCGTCATTCCAGCCATCCGAGCAGCAGCCATCCCAGCAGTCGCCGGGCATCGATCAGACTGGGGCATCGTGAAGCATTTGTTGGTCACCAACGACTACCCCCCAAAGGTGGGTGGGATCCAGAGCTACCTGTGGGAGCTGTGGCGTCGCCTTGACCCCGCCGACGTCACCGTGCTGACGACCCCGTACGACGGGGCCGACGCGTTCGATGCCACCGCACCGCACCGCATCGACCGAACCCGCGAGCCCGTGCTGATCCCCAACCCGATGCTGGTGGGCAAAATCGAGGCGCTCGCACGCGAGGTCGACGCCCGCCTGCTGGTGCTTGACCCGGCGCTGCCGCTGTCGCTGCTGGGGCCCCTTGTCTCCCGGCGGCTTGGGATCCCGTGGGTGATCGTCGTGCACGGCGCCGAGATCACCGTGCCCGGCCGGATGCCGCTCACCAAGGCCGTGCTTGGCCGCGTGCTGCGCTCGTCCGACGGCATCATCGCTGCCGGTGGCTACCCGCTGGCCGAGTCCGAGCGGGCCGCCGGGCGTGCGCTGCCCAACGTCGTGATTCCGCCTGGCGTCGACACCTCCGACATCACCCCGTTGCGCCGCGTCGAGCGGGTGGCGGTTCGGAAACGCCTCGGGATCGCACCGGAAACCACGCTGGTGTTCGGGCTGAGCCGTCTGGTGCCGCGAAAGGGTTTCGATACCCTGATTGAGGCGGCCCACGTGCTTGCCCGTCGCGGTGATGACGTGGCGGTGGCGATCGCGGGCGACGGCCGCGACAGGAAGCGCCTGGAACGGCTGGCCGCTGATGGGCCCGGAAACGTCAGGCTGCTTGGACGAGTGACCGACGCCGAGCGGGCCGAGTACTACGGTGCCGCCGACCTGTTCGCCATGCTGTGCCGCGACCGCTGGGGGGGCTTGGAGCAGGAAGGCTTCGGCATCGTGTTCCTCGAGGCTGCCGCAGCCGGCGTGCCGTCGCTGGCAGGTCGCTCCGGCGGCAGTCACGAGGCGGTCGAGCACGGGGAGACCGGCCTGGTGGTCGACACGCCCGACGATGCTGAGGCGGTGGCCGATGCGGTGGGGTCGCTCGTCGCCGATCCGGACCTGCTGGCCGAGATGGGGCGGGTGGCTCGGGAACGCGCCGAGCGGGTGTTTGACTACGACGTGTTGGCGGCCGACCTGGCGGCGGCGCTGGAACGGTTCGGCGGCGTCACGGAGCCCGCTCGATGAACAGAATTCCGATGGGTTCCGCCCAATGAGCAACAAGCGTGATCGCAACGTCGGCCGACCTTCGTTGGCCGAGGAGCGGGCTGCGGTGCAGTCGGGCGGGGACGAGCGACGGGCCGCCGAGCGCCGACGGTTGGAACAGCATTTTGGCGAAGAGACACCGGGCCGAGCGTTGATCGCCGCTTCGTGGTTCGCTGCCGGCGCGGTCACCCTCACCGGAGTGATCGGGTGGTTGGTGGGCGGACCGTTTGAGATCATTGCGTTCGTCGTGTCGCTCGTCTTGTTTTTCGCCGGTCTGTTGGCGGCAATGGTGGGCTTTGTGGTTGCCGCCGCCAGGTCCCGACGCGACCGCCTGGACCTGGGCCGTTTGGCCCTCCTCACCGGCATTGCCCCGCCCCGGGTCCGAAAGTCACTCTTCGGTGCGCTGGCCGTGCAGGTGATCGGTGGCCTGCTGCCTGCGATCGCCACCAAGGGCCTGGAACTGGACTTCGGCACGCTGGTACCCATGATGGGGGTGGGGCTGATCTTTTGGTGGGGTGCCGCGTACGGCGACTTCCCGCCGCTGGACGAGGACGGGCGATGAGCGCCACCGACACCCGGGTCATTCTCTTCATGGGTAAGGGCGGCGTGGGTAAGACCACGATCGCCGCCGGTTCGGCCCTGCTGGCCGCAGAGGCGGGGGAGCGGGTGGCGGTCACCTCCACCGACCCGGCACACTCGCTGGGCGACGCGCTCGGCCGAAGCATCGGTTCGTCACCGATGCAGATCACGCCGGGGTGTCATGCCCAGCAGCTCAGTGGGCGCGAGCGGCTGGAGGATTCGTGGAACGAGGTGGGCGGGTGGTTGCGAAGAGCGTTCGCATGGGCCGGCCTCGACGAGCTTGAGGCCCAGGAGCTGACCCTGCTGCCCGGCCTGGAGGAACTCTTTGCCCTTGCCGAGGTGGCTGCCCTGGCTGCCTCCGGCCGCTTCGACACCGTCATGGTTGACTGCGCTCCCACCGCCGAGACGCTGCGCCTGCTGACGCTGCCCGAGGTGCTGGGCTTCTACCTCGACCGATTCGATTCCCAGCGATCCCTGCGCAAGACGGCCGGGGATGCGCTGCGACGCTTGGGTGATCTGCCGATCGCAGACGCACAGCTGGCCCGTGCAACCCGCCGACTCACCGATGAACTCGCAGCTGTCAACTCGCTGCTGTCGGCTGACCAGACCTCGGTGCGGCTGGTGCTGACGCCCGATCGGGTGGTGATCGCAGAGGCTCGTAGAACACAGACGGCGCTCAGCCTGCACGGCTTCAACACCGATGCGGTGATCGTGAACCGGCTCTTGCCCGACGGCCTCACGGACCAGTTCACCAAGGACTGGCGCACCGCGCAGTTGGCTCGGCTGAGCGACGTCCGATCCGGGTTCGGTGGGGTCGACACGCTGGTGGCCGAGATGGCCGCGTCGGAGCCGATCGGCCCCGACGCACTGGTGTCGTTGTCTCGCGGACTCTATGAAGATCGGGCACCGTCGGCCGTGCTGGGACGAAGCCAGGCAATGGTGGTGCTCACCGGCGCCGAAGGCCCCGAACTACACCTTCCCCTGCCTCAGGCGGACAAGGCCCAGGTGGACCTTTGGGCGGGCGACGGGGAGGTGCACCTGACGGTTGGGGACCACCACCGCAACCTGGTGCTGCCGGGCGCGCTGGCAGCCCTGGAGGTTGCAGGGGCGTCGTTCGTCGACGACGTCCTGGTGGTCAGATTCCGCTGAGGATCGGGCCTCGTCCAACCCATACACTGAAGCCGTGGCCGATTCGCTCCAAGATGCACCTCAGGCGCTTCAACACGCTGCGCTGAAGGCGATCGACGCGATGCGGGGCCTGCTCGACGCCGCCGAGGACGTGGTGGCCGATCCGCGCAACCTCGAGGATGCCGTCTCCGGGGTGAGCGCGTGGACCGAGAAGATGGCGGCCACGTTTGGCGGAGGGCGGGGCGATGCTGAGGAAGACGGTGCTGGCCAGGGCGGAGCGGGTGAGGGCGGAGCGGGTGAGGGCGGTGGGGATGACTCCGTCGACGATGAGGCGGCGACGACCACGCGACGAGAGCGTCTGCGTCGCATCCCCCTCGACTGAGCGGGAGCGGCCCGGCATTCCCGGGGTGTCTGGCTGAGGCGGCCGGGTACCGTTGCTGTGGTGAGCGCTCGCCTGCTGACCACTCCTCCGCACCTGATCGGTCTTGATCTCGGAGGCACGAAGCTGGCGGGCGGGGTGGTCACGCTGGAGCCGGACGGAGCGGCAAGGTTGCTGATCGAGGAGCGGGTGCCAACCCCCGAGTCCAGCGAAGCGTTGGTGTCGGCAATGGTTGGAATGGTCACTCATCTCATCGGGGCCTCACCTCATCAGCCGGTCTCGGTGGGTGCTGGAATCGCCGGCCACATCGGTCTTGACGGTGTGGCGGTGCAGGCTGCCAACACCCCGATGACGGTTGGAGTCGACCTGGTGACCCCCCTGGTGGAGGCGTGCTCCCTTCCCGTACGAATCGACAACGATGCCAACGTGGTTGCCTTGGCGGCTCATCGCGAACTGGCCCCCACAGCGTCTGCGCTGGTGGCGGTCACCTTTGGCACCGGCATCGGCGGGGGACTGGTTGTGGGCGGCGAACTGTGGCGGGGTGCGGCGGGCCTGGCGGGGGAGCCGGGCCACATGATCGTTGCCGCGGGCGGACCGAAATGTCGCTGTGGTCAACGAGGGTGCTGGGAGGCGGTTGCGTCGGGCAATGCGCTGGGAGCGGCGGCGCGTCGGGCCGTGGCCGCTGGAGGCGCCCCGCTCCTGGCGGCCCGTGCAACGGCCGCGGGACGGTTGGAGGGCCGCGAGGTTACGGAGGGGGTGAAGGCGGGCGACGATGACGCCCGACGTGTGTGGCATGAGTGGACGGGGTGGGTGGCGGTCGGCTTGGCCAACTTGATTCAGGTGATCGACCCGGACGTGATCGTCTTGGGCGGCGGTGTGTCGGCCATGGGCGACCTGTTGCTCGACTCGGTGCGGGATCACCTCCAAGATATGGCGCTTGCGTTGGATGCCCGTCGGCTGAGCCTGGTGTGTGCCCCCGGCGGCCCCGCGGCCGGGGTGGTGGGTGCGGCCTTGGCCGGATGGACCGGCTGCTGATCAACCGGTTGGGGGCTTCGGCCGGCGACGTTGAACGCCCAGGTTTACCAACGTCGCAAGCTGGGTACGCACGTCCCGACTCGAAGGAGTCTGCGCGTGACCTTCATCGGACTGGTTTGGCACAACCTTGCTGCTCGAAAGCTGAGAGCGGCGCTGACCGCTTCGGCGGTGGCCATCGGCGTGATGGCGGTGGTGGCGATGGGAACGCTGACCTCCAGCTTGAAGCAGTCGGCCACCGGTTACCTGAAGACCGGCAACGCCGACTTCTCACTTGCCCAGAAACACACCGACAGTCTGTTGAACTCTCTTCTGTCAACCGACGACATCGCCAAGGTGGGGCAGCAGCCGGGGGTGGCCGAAGCCATTGGGGCGCTGATCGAGCTGGGCCACTATGACTCCGCCAACCCGTCGGTTGTGCAGGTTGGGCTGGACCCGGATGCGCAGAAGAGCTTTGGAGTCATTCTGCTGAAGGGCAGGACCTACGGGGCTACGAGCACCGACGAGGTGATGTTGGGATACACCCTGGCCGAATCGATCCACAAGGGCGTGGGTGACTCCCTGACGATGGACGGTCACAAGTACCGCGTGACCGGTTTGTACCGCACCAATGTCGCGTATGGAAACTCCACGATGATGTTTCCGTTGCCCGTGCTCCAAGGCCGCTACCAGGCGGCGGGCCAGATCACGCTGGGGTTCGTCAAGTTGGCGCCGGGGGCCAACAAGGCCAAGGTGAAGAGCGACCTGGAGGCGAAGTTTCCGCAGTTGGCGGTCGTAGCGTCCGAGAGCGACTACGGACTGGTCGACAACACCTTGGTGCTGATCTCCGCAGCAAACACCGGCGCCGGGATTCTCGCCGGGGTTATCGCCATGACGGGGGTGCTCAACACGTCGTTGCTGTCGTTCTTCGAGCGCATGCGGGAGTTTGGGGTGTTGCGTGCCATCGGATGGGCCCGACGCCGAATTGTGGCGCTGGTGCTGGGCGAGGCGTTGGTGGTCAGCCTGATCGGTGCGGTGGTGGGTGTTGCTCTGGGCTGGGGTGCGGTCAACGTGCTGCAAAACCTGGCGGCGCTGAAGGGCGTGTTCCACCCGCAGTACACGGCGGCCATCTTCTGGCGCTCGTTGGGGTTCGCCGTCGGAGTGGCGTTCATCGGCGCGTTGTATCCGGCACTCCGGGCGGCCCTGCTCTCGCCGGCGGAGGCGATGCGTCGTGAGTGACCCCACGGTGAAAGGTCCGATGCCCATGGTTGAGGTGCAGGGCCTGGAAAGGTCGTTCGGCTCGACGCGTGTGCTCCACGACGTCGCCTTCGAGGTTGCCGGCGGCGAGTTCGTCACCATCGTCGGTCCGTCGGGTTCTGGTAAGACCACGTTGCTGCATCTTCTCGCCGGCCTGGACCGTGCCGATGGCGGCAGGATCATCGTCGCCGGCACCGACGTCGCCCATCACCGCCGACTGACCCGGTATCGGCGGGACGTGATCGGGCTCGTCTTTCAACTGCACAACCTGATCCCCAGGCTGACCGCTGCCCAGAATGTTGCATTGGCCATGTTTGGCACCAACCTTGGTCATCGTGAGCGGGCCCGACGCGCCGACGAACTGTTGAAACTCGTTGGTCTGGAGAACCGAACCGACTCCACGCCACCGAACATGTCGGGTGGGGAACGTCAACGGGTGGCGGTGGCGCGGGCGTTGGCCAACCGGCCCAAGCTGTTGCTGGCCGATGAGCCAACGGGCAGCCTGGACGACGACTCGGCGAAGGTGGTGCTCGACGTGTTCGATCGGCTGCGGGAGGAGTCGGGTTTGACGATGGTGGCGGTCAGTCACGACGTGCGCCTCAACGTGCGTGCTGATCGCCTGCTCCGCCTTGCCGACGGGAGCGTCAGCCCCGGCGTTTGAGGGGTGCCTACACCGCCGGCTTCAGCGACGGGACGGGGGAGCCCTTGCGGCCCCCCAACCCATCCAGGCAGAAGACAACGATGTCGTCGGTCACCTCGTCGATGCTGCGGTGGGCGTCGTGCAGGCCGTGGGTGGCCAGCGCATCGGTGACGGCCAGAATGGCCCTGGCCTGCCCGATGGGGTCGCCACGACGGATTGCTCCGGCGTCCATGGCGGCCCTCAGTTCGTTGACGGCATCGTCGATCAGCAGGTCCTGGAGGCGTCGTGCCAGCGGGCCGAATGTGGCGTCGCGATGGGCAAACTCGAAAAGGGCCGTCAGTTGTTGGTGCTCGGCGGCCCAGCGAACCGCTGCTCGAATCGCTGCGGGAATCCGCACCAGGGGGTCGTCGCTGTGGGACACCGCCGCCAGTTGGCAGCGCCGCAGATCGGTCATACCGGCAGACAACAGGTACCCGAACAGCTCTTCCTTGGAGCGGAAGTACCAGTAAAAGACGCCCTTGCCGACACCCATCGAGTCGACGATGTCAGCGATCGAGGTGGCCCGGTAGCCGCGTTCGGCGAACCGGGCCGTGGCGACTTCGAGCAACTGTGCTCGGCGTTCCTCGCCGCGCGGGGTCAGGGATCGATCCACCGCGACCACCGTAGTTCCCTTGACCGTTCGGTCAAGCTTGGCCGTCTCCCGAAGGTCGACACCGCCGGGTGGGAAACCGGCTCCTCCGTCGGCGCATCGCTCAATTCGCCGTTGGGCTCAAGCGAGTGGTCGATCCCACCCGCGGGACCGTTCCACCGCTTCCAGCCAGCGCCGATAGTTCGCCTCGATGACAGTGGCGTCGCCATCGGCCTCGAAGGTGGCGTCGCTCGCCCATGCCGCGGCCACGTCGTCGAGTGAGGCCCAGAAACCTTCGGCCAGTCCGGCGAGAAATGCGGCGCCCTGGGCGGTGGTCTCGCGTTCGCGTGAGCGTCGCACCGGCACACCGAGCTGGTCGGCCTGGATGCGGACCAGGAGGTCGGCCGCCGAAGCGCCACCGTCCACCCGGAGCTCCGCCAACGGGGTGCCGGAGGCGTTTGTCATGGCGTCGACGACGTCGCGGGTTTGGTAGGCGATCGATTCGAGTACGGCCCGAGCGAGGTGGGCCTTGGTGGTGCCTCGGGTGATGCCGAGCATCGTGCCGCGCGCGTAGGGATCCCACCACGGGGAGCCCAGCCCGGTGAACGCCGGCACGACGACGACGCCGTCGGTGTCCGACACTGACTCGGCCAGCGAACCCACCTCGGCCGCCTCGTCGATGATGCCCAGACCGTCGCGCAGCCACTGAATCCCCGCGCCGGTCACGAAGATCGAGCCTTCCAGCGCGTACGTCACCCGTCGCCCGCCCGCGCCGTCCGGGAGCGACCAGGCGGTGGTGGTGATCAGGCCCTCGACGGCGTCGGGTCGTTCGGTACCGACGTTCATCAGCACGAACGATCCGGTGCCATAGGTGTTCTTGGTCATGCCCGGCTCGAAGCACGCCTGCCCAAACAGTGAGGCCTGCTGATCGCCGGCGATACCCGAGATGGGGGTGCCCTCGGGCAGACCCCAGCCGGGCGCCACCGTGCCGAATCGCCCCGAGGAGGCCAAAATTTCGGGAAGGGCCGCGCGGGGTACGCCGAAGAGGTTGCACAGTTCGTCGGACCAGTCACCGGAAGCGAGGTCGTACAGCATGGTGCGGCTGGCGTTGGTGTCATCGGTGGCGTGAACCGCGCCCCCGGTGAGGTTCCACAGGAGCCACGAGTCGATGGTGCCCACGGCAAGGTCGTCGCTGCGCTCGACGCCGCCTTCGGTGAACATCCACTCGAGTTTGGAGGCCGAGAAGTATGGGTCGGCGACCAGGCCGGTCTTGTGACGAATCAGGTCCAGGTGTCCATCGGCAACCAACCGCTCACAGCGATCGGCGGTGCGGCGGTCCTGCCAGACGATGGCCCGGTGGAGGGGCTCGGAGGTACTGCGGCTCCAGGCGACGACGGTCTCGCGCTGATTGGTGATGCCGACGGTCGCCACGGGCTCCGTCAAGGACGCAGTCAGCTCAAGGAGCACTTCGCGGATCACCGAGGCGATCTCCGTGGCGTCGTGCTCGACCCAACCCGGCTGGGGGAAGTACTGGGTGAACTCCCGATAGGCCAGACCGACGGTGCGAGCCGCCTCGTCGATGGCCAAGGCCCTCACCCCGGTGGTTCCGGCATCGATTGCAATGACCACTGGCACGGTTGCCGATCGTAGTGCAGCGAGTTGTCACCGATCGGTCCCGGAGGCGCCGGGCTCTGCCATGCTGGTTGCATGCGATTAGGAGTGCTGACCTCCGGCGGCGACTGCCCGGGCCTGAATGCCGTGATCCGTGCCGTGGTGCGCCGGGCAGAGCGGGCGTTCGGTGCTGAGGTGATCGGTTTCGCCGACGCATGGCGCGGCGTGTTGGAGGGTGACTACGAGACCCTGACCGTGGAGCGCTGCCGGGGCCTGCTGCCCCGTGGTGGCACCATTTTGGGTACGTCCCGAATTCAGCCCTACCAGTTCGATGATGGGGTCCAGCGTGTGCGGAAGACCATGTTCCGTTTGGGTCTCGACGGGATCATCGTGATCGGCGGCAACGGATCGCTGGGCGCTGCGCGGGATCTGTGCGTCGACGGAGTGCCCTGCATCGGGGTGCCAAAGACCATCGACAATGACGTCGCCGGCACCGACGAGACATTTGGGTTCGACACCGCGGTCGGCGTGGCCACCGACGCCATCGACCGACTGCACACCACCGCCGAGGCCCACGAGCGGGCCATGGTGGTCGAGGTGATGGGGCGAGACGTGGGCCACATCGCACTCCACGCCGGGCTGGCCGGGGGCGCGGCCACGATCCTGATACCCGAGGTGCCGTTCCACATCGACGACGTGGTGGCCGTGATCGAGCGTCGGCGAAAGCTGGGCCGGTACGCCTCGATCGTGGTGGTGGCCGAGGGCTCGATGCCGGCCGAGGGCACACTCGACATGCCGAGCTACGAAACCGACGAGTTTGGACACCGGCGGTTGGGTGGGATCGGCGGCGTGGTGGCCCAGGAACTGGAACGCCGCAGCGGCATGGAGTGTCGCCTCACCACCCTGGGTTACGTCGTGCGCGGCGGTACCCCCTCATCTCGAGACCGCGTGTTGGCCACCCGGTTTGGGGTGGCGGCGGTCGACCTGGCCGCCGAGGGTCGCTGGGGTTCGATGGTGGGACTGGCCGGGACCTCGGTGGTGCCAGTGCCGCTGGACGAGGTGGCCGGGCGGATCAAGACGTGCGACCTGGATCTCTACCACGAGGTGGCCGAGGTCTTTTTCAGCTGAGTTGGAGCGGTGCGTCAACAGGCGCTAGTCGGTGGTGCTGCTGCACTCCGAGCTGAGCGTGCTCCGCTGCTCCACCAGGGTGACCAGGTCGACCGCCTCTTCGACGGTGGCGTCCAGCTTGGCCGGCTGGGCCATGGCCCCAACGAAGTCGCACGGCGTGACCGTGTTTTGGGCCCCGTCAGCAGTGGAGATGGTGGCGCGCTGTCCGGCGATGAAAAACCTGAAGCGACGGTCGGGTTGGAACTGTGACCCGACGCCCAACACGATCTGGCCGATGGCGGTGGTGCGAACCGCCCCATCCACCTGCAGAAATTCCTTGGACAGGTCGATGGCGATCACTCCATCGGCGCGAACCTCGCCCGAGAGCAGCTTCGTATTGCGTGGAATGCTGGTGGAGACCCCGGCGTCCACTTCATCGGCGGTTGGACTGGCCAGGGTTGCCCGGGTGATTGCGGCCACCGTCACCTGACGAACATCACGCTTCACGGGAACCAGTTGCGACTCGCCGTCCACGAGATAGATGGGAGCGCTTTCGTCGCCGGTGCTGGGTGCATCGGGGGTGACGGGCACCGGGTCGGTGAGGTCGGATGGGAATGCCCGAGGGGTGTCGTCGGGGGTGATACCGCACCCGGTGGCCAGCGACAGGCAGCCGGCAAGGACCCCGATGGCCGCCAACCTGAACATGGGGCGGCGTGGCTGGGTTTGTGGGAGAGCGGTCAGGATCATTTCCCTACAATTCCATCACGGTGTCTGAGTCGGTGGGCGGCACCTCGGGGATGTGGAGCACGAACACGGCGCCGCTCTCGCCGTCGTCCCGATCGGCCACCCCAACCTCACCGCCCATCAAACGGGCGTGCTCCGCCACCAAGGCGAGACCCAGCCCGACGCCGCTACCGGCGCCGCGGCGGCCGCCCTGCACCCCTCGACTGAACCGCTCGAAGATGAGGTCCCGTTCGTCGACGGGGACACCAGGCCCGCCATCAACCACCGAGATCGAGACGGTGCCGTCGGATCGGTGAACCTCCACCCGCTGCACCCCGTCGCCGTACTTGGCGGCGTTGTCGATGAAGTTGGACAGCACCCGAACCACGCGCACCTTGTCCATGGGCATCACCAATGCGTCCAGGTCGTCATCGGCGACGATCGTCGTGTCCTTCCCGGCCACCGCTTCCACGGCGCGGCGGACCACACCCATCAGCGAGATTTCGTTGACGTCAAGTCGAACCGCCCCGGCATCAAAGCGGGAGATCTCCAAAAGGTCTTCCACCAACTGCGTGAACCGAACCAGATCGGACTCCAGCAGGTCGAGGGCGGTTTTGGCCCGATCTGGAAGGTTGTCGGCGGCCCGGCTGAGCACATCAACCGACGCGTTGATCGTGGTGAGCGGTGACCGGAGTTCGTGGCTGACGTCGGAGGCAAATCGCGCGTCGCGGTCGATGCGCGCCTGCAGCTTCTCCACCATGCCGTTGAAGGATGAGACCAGAGGGCCCAGCTCGGGGTCCTCTGCATAGTCGGCCGCATTCAGCCGGGTCTCGAGATGACCATCGGCGATCCGACCGGCTGCATCGCCCACCAGCATCAACGGTCGGAGGGCCCTGCGGCTTGCCCACCAACCCAGCGCGGCACCCGCCAGCGTGGTGATCGAGCTGACAATGATGAGGGTCACGGTCTGCGACTGCACGGCGGTGGCAATGTCGTCGATGGCGTTGAGTTCGAAGTAGGCGCCGTTGGCATCGGGCAGGGGCACGCCCACCGCCGTGTAGAGCGTGTCCTTCGACTCGACCCGCATCACCGCCGGCTGTCCGTCCCACAGGGCCTTGGTGACCAGGCTTTGCGGGAGGTCACCGATGGGAACCTCCCCGGTGAGGAACAGTTGGGGCTCACGATTGCCCGAACCCGGGTTCTTCAGCATGAGAAACTGTGGGCCCTGGGCCTGGAGGTCGCTGAGCAGCGGGGTGGGATCGGCGCCGGGCTGAAGGTTCTTGAGGAGCCCGTCCAGGGTGGTGGCGCTGACCGAGGTTCGGGTGATGGTGCGGCGTTCACGCTCGGCCAGCAGTGACCGACGGGTGAGGTTCAGCGTGGCTGCTCCGAGAATGATCGACAAAACCAAGGCGCCCAGGGTGAAGGCGAGGGTGACACGTGATCGCAGACCCAACTGCGACTCGCTCGTCTGGCTCCGCTTGCGGGCGTGCGGGGAGAGGAGCTTCGTCGGCCCCGCGGTGGTGGGTGCCCCGGCACCGGCAGCCTGCAGGGTTGACTCGGAACCGACCTGATCGGAATCAGACGACCCGCCGCCGGCCTGGTCGACCGAGCTCACGCCGCCAGCTTGTAGCCCAGGCCCCGAACGGTCAGCACATGCCGTGGGTTGCCCGGGTCGGCCTCCACCTTGGTCCGCAGCCGACGAACGTGGACGTCCACCAAACGGCTGTCGGCCAGGTAACCGTGCCCCCACACCTTGTCGAGGAGGTCCTCGCGGGAAAAGATCTTGCCGGGTGAACTGGCGAGTTCGACCAGGAGTCGAAACTCGGTCTTGGTGAGGTGGATGGTGACACCGGCCAGGGTGACCACGCCCTCATCAGGGATGATGTCGAGGTCGCCGAAACGCATGCGGTGCTGCACCGTGTCGCCCGACCGAACCCGACGAAGCAGCGCCCGGATGCGGGCCGACAGCTCCTTGGGCACGAAGGGCTTGGTGAGATAGTCGTCGGCGCCTGCCTCAAGACCGGCAACCACGTCGTGGGTGTCGGCCCTGGCGGTCACCATGATGATCGGGACGTCACTCTGACGGCGCACGGCGCGGCACACCTCGAAGCCGTCCACCCCGGGCAACATGATGTCGATGAGCACGACATCGGTGGGACCGGCGCGGAATGCCTCGATCGCAGCCTCGCCGGTGGCGGCCTCCACCACTTCCCAACCCTCATCCTCCAGGGCCAGCTTCACCGCGGTGCGGATTCGTTCGTCGTCCTCGACGGTCAGGATTCGGGTGCTCAACGTGGGGCTTTCATTTCTGGGCCGGGCGGGCGCGGGGCTTGTTGCAGGCTACCGGGCGCGAGACGTGAAGCCGGAACGGCGCAGCGCGGCCGGCTGTGGACAACACTCAGCCGTCGGCGGCGCCCAACCCCATGAGCACCTCCAGCAGGCCGTCGAACAGTGGGGGGGCGGCGGCGACGAGGAACCAACCGTGCGATCCCGTCGAGGCTGACGCACCGAGCGGTTGCGTCAACACGGCCGCCCCCGCCTCGGACGCCACCAGAGAACCCGCCGCGAAGTCCCACCACTGCGGGCCCGCCTCGTAATAGGCGTCGGCGCTGCCGTCGGCCACGAAACAGAAGTCCAGTGCGGCGGCGCCGCGGCGCCGTAGGTCCCGCACCTGTGGCAGCATCGCGGCCGCTACGGCACCCTGGCGCCCACGGCGGCCGGGATCGTAACCGAACCCGGTGGCCACCAGCGCGCGGCCCAGCGGGGGTGGTGCACCCAGCTTGAGCGCAACGCCGTTTCGGGTTGCTCCACCGTGCAGCGACGCGCGGTACTCCAAGCCCAAAATGGGTGCGACAACCGCAGCGGCCAGCGATGCGCCGTGCCTGGTGGCGGCCACCGAGATCGCCCAGTCGGGCTGCCCATAGACATAGTTGGTGGTGCCATCGATGGGGTCGACCACCCAGAGGATGTCCGAGCCGTCGGCCAGACCGCCGGCCTGTGCCGTGGCGCTCTCCTCGCCGAGGAAACGATCGGTGGGACGGGCGACGAGCAATGCCTGACGAATGGCGTCCTCGGCTGCGCGATCGGCGCGGGTGACCAGGTCGGTGTCGCTCGACTTTGTGAAGCGCGTCGCGGTGTCGGCCCGCACTTCGGCCTGAGAGGCCGCCGCCACCTCAGCCCCGACCCGGGCCACGGACAGGGCAACCTCGGCCAGGTCGATTGCTGTTGGGGTGTCTGCGGCCTGCGGGGTTTCGGCGCCGGCCGAACTCACGAGCCGCCAACCCACTCGCGTGCCACCCGCAGGGTGATGACGGCCACCACCGCCACACCCACGGCACCAACCACAGTTCCGGCCAGCATCGTTGTTCCGATGACCCCGTCGCAGGCTCCGGTGCAGGCCACAGCGCCGAAACGGCCGCCCACCAGCGCCCCGCCAAGACCGCCCACCATGATGGCCACAAAGGCGACGACCCGCATCCACACGGGGGCCAGGGCGGTCAGGGGATCTGCGCTGGATGGTTCTGTGGGCGGTCCTTGGGGTGCGGGCATCGCTGCGCATGGTACCCGTAGTAGGCCGGTTGGCTCGTAGGGTGGGAAGGGTGAGCGATGCGGCGAGCGACGCAGGGGACGAAGGTTCCGAAGGCCCGGACGGCCTCCGAGACTGGACCGTCGGTGGAGCTGTGATCGAAGGCCCGGCGGGTGTCCTGCTGGTGCGTAACCACCGCAGTGGCGGGGTGGTGGACTGGTCGCCGCCCGGTGGGGTGATCGATCCCGGGGAGGAACTGATCGAGGGGCTGACGCGTGAGGTCGCCGAGGAGACAGGCCTGGTGGTCCCCAGGTGGCGGGGTCCGCTGTACGAGATCACCTGCCGGGCGCCGCAGTTGGGCTGGTGCCTGCGAGTGGTCGCCTTCGGGGCCGAATACCCGGGCGGTGAGCTGAGCTTCAACGATCCGGACGGCATCGTCGAGTCCGGCGACTTCTTTCACAGGACCGCGTGCGATGAACCCCTGGCGGGTTCGCCGCAATGGGTGCGTGAGCCGTTGGTGGACTACCTCGCCCACCGATGGGCCGAGCCTCGTCGGTACGCCTATCTGATCGAGGGCACCCGACGATCAGAGCTCCGGGTCACCCGCTCCGAACACCGATGATCACCGGCCCTGGACGCAGCGGCGGGGCGACACCTGGGCGGCGCTGGGTGCTGCATGTCGACATGGACTGCTTTTTTGCGGCGGTGGAGGTGTTGCGTCACCCCGAGTTGGTCGGTCGTCCGGTGCTCGTTGGTGGAGACGGCCGCCGAGGGGTGGTCGCCGCCGCGTCCTACGAGGCGCGTGCAACCGGCGTTCGCTCGGCCATGGCCATGACCGAGGCACTCCGGAGATGCCCGGTGGCGGTGGTGCTTCCGGGCGACCTCGACCACTACCGCAGCGTGTCCGGAAGGTTCATGTCGATTCTTGACGAGTTGAGCCCCCTGGTGGAGCCGCTTTCGCTTGATGAGGCCTTCGTGGAGCTCACCGGCAGCGAACGCCGCTTGGGCGACCCGGTGGTGACCGCCGCCCGCCTCAGGCAGCGGGTTCACAGCGACCTGGGCCTCTGGGTGTCAGTGGGTTTGGGCCCCAGCAAGTTGGTGGCCAAGTTGGCGTCCGAAGCGGCCAAACCCACTCCCGATCCCAGGGGTCCCGTGGCGGGTCCCGGGGTGGTGGTGGTGCGACCTCCCGACGTGGAGGGCTTTCTCGGACCTTTGCCGGTTCGGGCGCTGCCAGGGGTGGGCCCCGTCGCGGCCGACAAGCTGGGGCGCCTCGGATTGGGCACCGTGGGCGAGGTGGCAGCGGCCGGTGAGACAACCCTTCGGCGGGTGTTGGGTGGGCCGGCTGCCCGTCAGTTGGTGGCGTTGGCCCGGGGCAACGACCCCCGGCCCGTCGTTGCCGACGCACCCACCAAGTCGATCAGTTCCGAGCGGACCTTCGCCACCGACCGGGCCGATGCCGGGGAGTTGGAGGGCGATCTGGCCGTGATGGCCGACAGCGTGGCCACCCGCCTGCGGTCGGCGGGCCTGACCGCAACCACCGTGCAGATCAAGGTGCGTCACGGTGATTTTCGCACGTTGACCCGGGCCCGGCGCCTGGATACCCCAACCGATGCCACCGCCACCATCCGGGAGGTGGCATGGAACCTGCTGTGCGGCCTGGACCTGTCGCCGGGGGTACGCCTGGTGGGCGTGGGCACCAGCGGCCTGGCTGCCGCCGCACCCGCCCAGCTTCGCCTCGATAGGCTGTCCGACGATGAGGAGCGAATCTTGGACCGCACGGTCGACAGTGTCCGCAGACGCTTTGGCAGCAAAGCGATCGGCGCGGCGCGACAGGCCGGCAACGTTCGCACGTCGGGCGCCCCTGTGGGCACCCCTGGCCACCGGAACGACGAGGGGGTAAGCGATGCCACTCTCTGAAGACGAGCAGCGCATTTTGCGAGAGATCGAGGATCAGCTCTACGAGTCTGACCCTGCGTTGGCGAACGAGGTACGCACCCGCACCGTGAACTCGTCGGTGCTGCGTCGTATCCGCCTGGCGGCGGTCGGCATGGTGGTGTCGCTGGCGGCCACCATCTTCCTGCTCTCGGTTCACTTTCTCCTGGCGTTCGTCGGGTTCCTCGTGACCTTCGCCCTCGGAGCGGTGATCGAGGCCAGCATCCGTCAACTGGGCCAGGACGGCATCGGCGAGCTCTTCAGCCCGATCACCCGGCTCTCCGGCGTGCACCGCAGCGAGGCCTCCACCGGGGCCGAGTCCAGCGACGAGGGCTGAGCGCCGCAGCGTTCAGCCCGGTCCGGGGCGTCCCCGCCCCGACGGGATGAGGCCCAGCATCCAGCGGAGCCGGTCGGTCCTCGACCACTCCGACGTCAGGGCCGTCGACGCCGAAGTCGCCAGCCGGCGGGACTGCTCCACCTGATCGTCGTCGAGTGGCGTGTCGCCGAACGTGCCGGCCGCAGCCAGGTCGCTGAGGGGCTCCAGCGTGGCAAGTCCGGTTTCGGTTTCGGCGCGTCGGGCAAACTCATGCGCGGTCTCGGCGGCTCTCGGCAGGTGCCGGCGCATCGCGAGCCGATCGGTGACCTCGGCCCAGGCACCGACCGGAACCAGGTTGGCGTCAGCGGGCGTGTAACGGCGTGATCGCTGATTGCGGACCCATGCGATACGTCCAGCGAAACCACCGGAGGCCAGGGCGAGCAGGGCGACGAGGCCGATGAGCCACCAGGGGGTGCTCCGAGGCTGCTCGGGAACGGCAAGTTTGGGCTGTTCGACCGGCCCGGGGTCGGCGCCCTGCGACGGTACCGACGAGGGGGTCGGCGACGCGGTGGTGGTGGGTGGGGCCGTGGTTGCGGGTGCCACGGGCTCGGGGTTGCCATCGCCCGAGTCCTGCTCAAATGGCACACCGGTGAGCGGCTCGGTGACCGGGTTGCCGCGTCCTGGGGTGGGCTCGAATGCCACCCACCCGTAGTCGGGGAGAAACACCTCGGGCCAGGCGTGGGCCTGGCGGCCGGTGACGGTCCAGGTGGCCGTGGCCTCGTCGTAGTTGCCCGGGGTGAACCCGACGCCAAGTCGCGCCGGAAAGCCCAACGAGCGCGCCATCAACACGAACGCGCTGGCGTACTGGGTACAGAACCCGCGTCGGCTCTCCAGAAAGGCCGCAGTGGGATCGGCCGCGCCGCGGTAGTCGGCGGAGGTGTCGTATTCCCCCTTACGGAGGTCGTTCTGAAGCGCCTGCAGCTTCGGGAGGTCACCTTGAACGCCTTCGGTGATGAGCTTCGCTTCGCGGGACACCTGCGTGCTGAGGTCGGTGGGAAGCGCCAGGGCGGCGTCAACCTCGTCGCCACGCGGCACCTTCGCCACCGGGGCGCTCACGTTTGGTATCGCCGATCGCACCGCGTAGGTCATGCCCTGGGGCATCTCGTTGCCGTCGGTCACGATCAGCGTCGCCGACGGCTGATCGAAGCTCGCCGGGATCTCCGAGGCCACCTCCACCGGGTCGGCCGCCGCGGGCATCCAGATACCGGTCAGGCCGTCGATCGCCACCGTCTGGTCGATGATGGTGCGGCTGGGCAGGGCGCCGACCTCGGGCAGACGGCCGGCGGCATCCTCGTAGGAGGCGGTGGAACTCCACACGTTGTTTTCGAAGCTGTCGAGTGCGGTGAGGCGCCAATACGTGGGGTCCACCTTGGTGCTCTCCACCGTGAACATCACATTGTTGCTCTGCGGGCCCAGCTGATCGGCCACCGACACCAGTGGCGAGAGCACTTCGCGATCTGCCCGATCGGAGCTGAACTTGGTGAGATCCACCACGGGGCTCCGATCCTGAGTGAATGCGAGGTGGGCAACGGTGCCCCCCAACACCGCCACCGCCAAGGCCCCCGCCCCGATACGTGCGGCGGCCCAGGTTCCACCCGTCCGCTCGCCGCTGCGCCAGCGGCCTCGTCCTGCGCTGACGGTACGCACGGCCAACAGGTGCGCGCCCAGCGCCGCGGTGAACACCACTGCGGAGAAGAGCTGGCCCGGCCCCCTGGCCAGGGTGGCACCGAAGATGAACACACCGATGTGGGTGGTCACCGCCTGCACCGGCACGTTGCCGCGATGGGCGGCGGTGTCGGAATACAACGCAACCACCAGTAGCGCCAGGGATGCGGCGGCTATGAAGCCGGGCTGGGCGGGAGCTGGGGCAACCAGCTTGCGGAAGGTTTCGAACGAGTCACCGGTGAGTGCGATGAAGCGGGGCACGGTGTCGACACCGGGCAGCCCAAGCCGGGTGGTTTCGGGCAGCGTGAGGTTGACCCAGGTGATCAGGCCCAGCACCGTGGCGATCAGCGGGGCGATCCAGACCGACAGCCTGGCTCGGCGGGCGGCCGCCTCGGAGGCGTGAACCACCAGCGCGGGCGCCAGCACCGGAATCAGCCAGTCCCAGCCCGAGAACAGGCGGGCGAAGCTGAGGGCCAGGGCCACGGTGAGACCCACCAGCGTGATCTCAGGCAGCCACCAGGCGGGAGGGCGTCGCTCCTCGGTGCTCATCAGGCCCACCAGGAGGGAGGAGAGGAGGCTGTGGCATCGGTCGGTGCCACAGGGGTGGAGCCGCTCGGGGCGGCAGGAACGCGCCGCGCTGCAGAGCGTCCGAGACTCGACAGCTCCTGGGCCCACGCGTCGGCCCAGGATTCGTTGAGTTTCACCCCGGAGCCGAAGGGGATCGTTCCGGGGCGGCGTTCGGTGGCCGAACAGTCCACCGACATCACCCGGCGTGACAGGTCACCGCGGTTCAGCAGGCGCGTGTCCTCATCGCTCAGCGTGGTGCCGCACACGATGATCAGCCCGGTGGCGTCGTCGGCCAGCGACCGGGCGATGCCCGACAGGTTGGTCTCGTTGCCCATCGACACGGTCGCCAGCCGATCCATGACGGGGCCCAACGCCGATCGGGGCGCCAATGTGCGCGTGTCGTAGCCGTCGGTGGTGATCAAGCGGACCGGCCGGTCGGCCACCACGGCAGCCAACACGCTTGCTGCCGCCTCAACCGCCCGCTCGAACGAGCTGACCGTATGACGCGTCAACCGACCATCGAGCACCACCGCCACATGGCTTTCGTCGGGGCGTTCGAACTGACGCACCATCAGGTTGCCGCTGCGGGCCACCGCCGGCCAGTGGATGTGTCGGATGTCGTCGCCCGCCTGGTACTGACGCAGGCCGACGAAGTCCTCGGGTGACTGCGTGGGCGTCATCAGTTGGGCGTGTTGGCGATCGTGCTGCCGGCCGCCGCCGGGCAACCCGGCAAGGGCGTACAGCCGCGGCCGTACCAACACGATGGCCGCGGCCTGGGGGGCCATCGATCGTTCGAAAAGACCGAACGGGTCGTGGTTGGCCAGCTGGGCAGGGCCCAGGTGGAGAACGCCTCGGGCGGTGGTCGACACCCGGGTGCGCAGCCGTCGCCGCTCGCCGCGCCCGAGTGGCGCCAACCGAACGGGGTCGGTCCGTTGCCCCGCAGGGTTCATGGGTTCGGCCACCCGGTCCCGCAGCGACACCAGGCCGCTCGGCAGGCCGTGGTTGATGATGAGCACCTCCTGCTCCACGTCGTCGCCGTTGGTGACCGCAGCGGGCGCCACCCGCCGCACCTCCAAACCGCCCGTGCGCAACACGAGCAGAGCTGCGACGGCCGCGGCCACGATCATCGTGAAGGTGGCCACCCACAACTCCGGATAGGAGAACACCACGGAGGTGGGAATCATGACGGCAATGGCAATGATGAGGAGCCAACCGGACCTGGTGGGCACCGGTGAACGAGAAGCTGCCGATCCTGAACGTGGGGTTCTCGGGCTGGAGGTGACGGCCACGATGTATCGGCTCCCGGATTGGAAGGGGTGCTGGTCAGCCCGGCCGGGGTGCCGGAACGGTGGCGAGGATCTCGGCCAGGGTGTCCTCGGTACGGGCACCGGCCGACAACGACTCACCGGAGAGCACCACGCGGTGCGACATCACGAGGGCGAACAGCGCCTTGATGTCGTCGGGCATGACGTAGGAACGGCCCTGGCTTGCGGCCCGAACCCGGGCCGCCGATTGCAAACCGAGGATGGCTCGGGGTGACGCGCCCAACGAGATGCCCGGATGGGTTCGAGTGGCGCGCGCCAGGTCGACCACGTACTCGCCCACCGGCCCGGCAATGTGGATCGACTCGGCGAATCGGGCCATTTTGGCCAGCGAATCCACATCCATGACGGGTGAGAGGTCGGCCAACAGGCGTGTGCGGTCACCGCCGGCGAGCAGGGCGAGCTCGTCGGCCCGGGACGGGTAACCGACGCTCAGCCGCATCAGGAAGCGGTCCAGTTGGCTCTCCGGCAACGGAAAGGTGCCGTGGTGCTCCATCGGGTTTTGGGTGGCGATCACCATAAACACCTCGGGCAGGGCGTTGGTGGTGCCGTCCACGGTGACCTGCTCCTCGGCCATGGCCTCCAGGAGCGCTGATTGGGTTTTGGGGGAGGCGCGGTTCACCTCGTCGGCCAGCACGAAGTTGGCGAACACCGGGCCGGGTCGGAAGGAGAAGTTGGACTCCGCCGAGTTCCACACCGAGGTTCCGACGACGTCGGCGGGCAACAGGTCGGGTGTGAACTGCAGCCGCCCGAACCGGCCGTGCACCGACGCAGCCAGCGCCTTGGCCAACAGGGTCTTGCCCACCCCGGGTACGTCCTCCAACAGGATGTGGCCGCCCGACAGCAGGCAGGTGACCGCCAGGCCGACCACCTCGGTCTTGCCGGACACCACCTGGTTGACGTTGTCGCACAGCTGCGTGAATCGCTGGGCGAACGCGGTCACCCGGTCAGTTTCGACCACTCGTCCTCCTGCGGTGTGAGCGGAGGTTCACACTAACCGGCGGACGGCTCCGGGTTGCGAGCGGGCTCGTCGGGCACCAACGTGGTGGGCGATGAGGACCGAAAAGCGTGTCGGACTGCCGCGTGGGCCCTTCACCTGTGGGGTTCGGGCGTGAACTCCCGTCCCTACGTGGTGGCGATCGACGTCGGTGCCACCAAGTTTGAGGCAGCGCTCGTTGATGGCGACGGCACCCTCGGCGAGCGTCACCGGGTGGAGACGGCCGGTGCGACCACCGCAACCGGGCTGGCCGACCGTCTGGTCGACGTGGCCCGGTCCGCATGCGCCGACGGCGGCCGAGACGTAGCGATGGCGGGGGTGGGGAGCGCCGGGCCGTTTCGGGTCGCCGGGCGCACGATCGCCCCGGTCAACCTGCCGCTGTGGGACGGCTTCGACATCCACAACTGTTTGGCCGAGGGGCTGGGCCTCGACGTGGTGGTGGCGGGCGATGCCCAGGCGCTGGCGTTGGGGGAGGGCTGGCTGGGCGCGGCCCGGGGCCACGAGAACTACCTGGCCATGGTGGTGTCCACCGGCATCGGTGGTGGGTTGGTGGTGGATGGCCGCCTCCTGCGGGGCGCCCTGGGCAACGCGGGGCATCTGGGTCACGTGGTGGTGGAGCCCGATGGTCGCCCCTGCGGGTGCGGCGGTCGGGGTTGCGTGGAGGCCGAGGCCTCGGGAACAGCGCTGCGGGCCATCACCGGAGCGGACCCGAGATCGGCCTCAGTCCGGCTTCGCCGCCGCACCGGCACCTTGGTGGGTCGAGCCGTCGCCTCGGTGGTCGCCACGCTGGACGTGCCCCTCGCCCTGGTCGCCGGCGGCGTGGCGCTGGGGTTCGGCGAGGACTTCTTCGATGCGGCTCAGCTTGAACTTTCGGCCCGTGCCCGGCTCAGCTTCGCCCGGGATGCCCGCATCATTCCCGCCGGGCTGGGGGACTCGGGTCCGCTGCTCGGTGCCGCCGCACTGGCCTACAACACGATGAAGGAAACCTGATGAGCCGACCGGTGATCCCTGTACGAGCCTGCTTGGCGGTTGCGTCCCGCCCCGACCTTTGGGGCACATGCGCTCGGGCGGGCGTGCGGTTTCGACCCCGGCGAGGGGGGCATCTGGGTCCCTACGTGGCCTTCCGGCTTGAAACCCAGTACGGCTCGCGCCGGGCCCAACGCGGGCTCGCCCCGGACCCTGCCGACGTCGTGGCCTACCTCGAGTGGTTGCGCACCCAAGTGTGAGGTCCCGTTCCGAAGGCCTTCAGCCGATGTCCACCGGGTGGTCGGGCACGTCGCCCGCCACTACGGGCCCCAGCAGTTCGCCCAGTCGAGGGGGCAACGTCGCCACCTGCTCGGCCAGCAGTTCGTCGCAGGACCACCAGCGGCGGTCCTCAAACGCCATCGCCTCGAACGCCTCCAAGCGTTGCTCGCCCAGCGTCTCGCCACCCGCCGGCACCTCCGCGAGGTGGATCACCTCGTCCTGGTCGAAGTGCCAGCCGGCGAAGTCGAAGGTGACGTGTTGGGTCCAAATCACCGGGCCCATCAGCGCCGAGGCCACGCCGCCCTCCTCGTGGAGTTCGCGCAGGCAGGCGTGCTCGGACGATTCCCCGCGCTCGATGCCGCCTCCCGGAAGCTCCCACCACGACCCGGCGTCGGGCCGGGCAGGATCGTGGGCCTTGATCAGCAGCACGCGTCCGCGTTCGTCGATTGCAACAACTCGGGCGGCCTGGCGGCGGAGGGTGGGGCGCATTGTCGCCAAATCTACCGGGCCGGCACCGACCGTTGCAGCGGTTGGGGTTCTCACGGCACCTCCTGGGCACATTCGATGAAACCGGGCCCCGAAGCGACGCCCCTCGAGGAATCGCCCCACCACGGCCTGCGCCGCTGGTCGGGCGCCCCGGCCGCCTTCCATGCTGCGGATCTGCCAACTCCGGCGCTGGGAAGCGTCGAGGTGTGGGCGGTGACGTCCGATCGACCCACGGTGGTTGCCGGTTCCACGCAGCGAGACCTGCTCGATGTGGGCCTGGCCGCTCGAGCGGGCTTGGATGTCGCCCGCCGACGAACCGGCGGCGGGGTGGTGGTGGTCGATCCGCAGTCCTCGGTGTGGCTGGACGTCGTGCTGGCCCGGGGGGACGGTCGGGTGAGTGACGACGTGGGTCGATCCTTCGACTGGGTCGGCTCGGTGCTGGCCGGGGCCCTGCGGGAGGCCGGGGTCGAGGTTGCGGTCCATCGGGGCCCGGGCAGGTGGGACGAGTTGGGTCGATTGATCTGCTTCGCCGGTGTCGGACCGGGTGAGTGCCTCGATCGCGATGGTCGCAAGGTGTTGGGTCTGAGCCAGCGCCGCACGCGGGACCAGGTGCGTTTTCAGGCGATGGCCTACCTCGAGGTCCCGGTGGCGCTCACTCCGGCTTCCATTGCCGACCACCGGCTTCCTGGCGCCGGAGATGGCAAACCCATGAGCCGACAGGCTGTGGAGGCCGAGTTGGGGCGACGCACGGCTTCGCTTGGCACCGGTCGAACCATCGCCTGGTGGCGCTCGCACCTTGGCCAGTCGCTGCTGAACGCCTGATGCCGTGAGGGTGATACGTCGAGGGGCCTGTCGGTCACGGTCGTAGCCCGGTCGAGCGTTGAAGCAGGAGAAATCCTTGGAATGATGCGCGGTGGTGGGAGGAAGTGGGGCTATGGTGTCTCCTTGTGGGAGGAAGTGGGCCAACAGAGTCACTGGCAGGTGATTCGATCGGTCCAAGCTCCCCGCTGGAGAACCCGACCGAGATGGACCCGTGCTTGCTGGCAGCTACGACCACCGAATCGACTCGAAGTCGAGACTGGTGCTCCCCAGCGCGGCGCGTCCGGCCTTTGCCAACGGCGGCTTCGCCTCGGACCAGGGCGGCTACATCGGGCTCTTCCCGACGCAGGAATGGCAGGAGTTCATCGCCAAGCTCCGGCGACGCGTTGAAGACGGCACCACGCCCCGCAAGGTCTTCCAGAAGGTCTCCGGCAACTCGTTTCCCATCAGCCCCGATGGGGCAGGACGGGTCTTGTTGCCGGCCAAGCTGCGGCAGCGCTTTGCCGACGAGGTCACCCTCATCGGCTCCGAAACCCACCTCGCGGTCTACCGCCCCGAGGACTGGACCGCCGTGGATGACGAGGTCGGCGACCTCGCCGACTACCTGGAGCATCTGCTGTGAGCGCTCCATCTGCAATCGCCCGACCCAATCGCAGCACCGCAATTCTCAACGCAGCAACCCTCACAACCCGGGCCGGCGGCGCCACTCCGACGTTGCACAGCCCCTCGACTGGCGGGATGGACCAACCGAACTCCGCCCGCTGCCCATCCAGTCTGACCGGGGAGACATCCCGGCAGACGCTGTCCAGTCGAGGGGCTGTGGAACGCCGGGGTCGCACGGCGACTAACGGAGGATCGCTCCCATGGAGAATGACCCGAATCCAGGCGGTGCTTCGGTGTTCCAACACCGAAGCGTGCTCCTGGCCGAGGTGCTCGAAGCGATGGAGCCCGTACCGCCCGGCCTCGTGCTGGACGCCACGCTCGGCGGTGCAGGACACGCCGCGGCGTTGCTCGCCGCCCGATCCGACCTCGAGCTCCTGGGCGTCGACCGTGATCCCGATGCGCTCGTCGTGGCCGCCGGCCGGCTGGAACGCTTCGGCACACGGGTGCGCACCGCGCACGCCAACTTCGCCCAATTGGGCGACCTTCTTGATGAGCTCGACGAGCCGCTCGTCGGGGCGCTGTTCGACCTGGGGGTCTCATCCCCGCAGATCGATCGGCCCGAGCGTGGCTTCAGCTATCGATTCACCGGTCCGCTCGACATGCGAATGGACCCAACTCAGGAACTCACCGCGGAGGTGGTCGTGAACACCTATCCAGTCGACCGATTGACCAGGATTCTCGCTGATGGGGGCGACGTGCCGGCGGCTCGTCGCGTGGCCCGTGAGATTGTGGCACGCCGTCCGCTTGAGACCACCGACGACCTGGTGGAGGCCACCAACGCCGGCACACCCGCCGCTGTTCGACGCCGTGGCAACCCGGCGAAGCGGGTCTTTCAAGGTATTCGTCTTGAGGTGAACGACGAGCTGGAGAGCCTGATCGATGCGCTGGATCAGACCATCGATCGTCTGGTTCCGGGCGGACGGGTGACCGTGCTTGCGTACCACTCGGGCGAAGACCGCCTGGTGAAGGAGCGATTTCGACGTGCCGACCGGGGCGGCTGCAGTTGTCCGTCGGGCCTGCCCTGCGTGTGTGGTTCGACGCCCGAAGGCCGCCTGATCAACCGCAAGCCCATCGTGGCCTCCGAGGCCGAGGTGGCCGCGAACCCACGCGCCGCAAGCGTGAGGATGCGCACCTTGGAGAAGGGGCGCAGAGCGTCGTGACGGCGCTGGTCCGCCCAGCGCCCCGAAGCCGGGCCCGGCCTCAACCGAAGGCCGAACGGCCGAAACTGCGCGTCTTGGATTCGGGTGACGAGCGTCGCCGGCGACGGACGTTCGTGCTGATGGCGGCCGCCGGAGGCACCGTGTTGGTGACGCTGCTTGGCGTGTTGTACCTGCAGGTGGTGATGCTGCAACGGCAACGCCAACTGGACGGCTTGGCTCGCGATCGCACCGAGGTGACCCGCGAGTACCAGAATCTGCGTCGCAAGGTGGCCCAACTGGAGAGCCCGGAGGCCGTCGTTCGTCGGGCAACCGACGAACTGGGCATGGTGAGCGCCCCGGGGGTGCTCTATCTGGAACCCGCAGCGGCGAACGGACCATCCACAAGCCTCGTCCGGGACCTGGGGGACGGTGCACCAAACCCGGCGCCGGCCACGACGGCTGCCGCTGACGTTGAAGCCGGCGCCCAGGTGGCGGAAACGCCGGGCGCCCCCAACGCCGCTGCGGCTCCACCAACCGGCGAGGCGGCCCCGCCCGAGACAGCCGCACCGGAGGGAACCGCACCCGAGGACTCGGGCACCCCGTCAACCGACGCCGAGTCACCGCCGACCGATCCATCGGCTACTCGGCCCACGGGCACCCCAACGACCGATCCGGCCAACGGATTGCCGATCGACCCTCGAACCGGCAAAACCGAATATGACCCGGCCACGGGCCTTGCCATCGACCCGACGACCGGACAGCCGGTGTCGTTGGATGCGAGCTCCGCGACGAACGGTGCGGGGACATGACGGACCGCCACCCCCCCGAAGGTCGGGATGGGCGCCGGCCGGGCCATACAGGCCGCCCAGCCGGTCGTCACGCTGCGTCGCAGCGACCGGGGCGCGCATCCGGCCAACGAACCACCGCCCAGAGCATTCGAACCGCCGATACGGCGGCCGAGGCGTGGGAGCTGTTCAGCGCAGGGGCCCACCGACGTTTCGTGGCCCGTCGTGCCCGGCACCGCAGCCAGGGCCCGCCCCGCTACTCCGAGCGCACCCGTTACCGCACCCTGGTGGGGGTGGTTGGCCTGTTGTCGGTGCTGGTCACCGTGAAGCTGGTGAACGTTCAGGTGGTGGCGCCCGAAAGATACCTTGACCTGGGCGCCAACCAGCGCGTGAAGCTGGAGGACCTGCCGGGGTTGCGAGGCACGATTCGAGATCGAAACGGTGTCGATCTGGCGCTGTCGGTGCAGCTGGTCAACCTGATCGTCGATCCCATGCGGGTGACCGATCCTGACAGGGCGGCCGACCTGGTGGCCGGCGCCACCGACGTCGACCGGGACCGCCTCCGGGCGCGGCTGGTCGAGCCCGGCTCCAGGTTTGCCTATGTGGCCCGTCAGATGGATCCTCGCAAGGCCGACCGGGTGCTGGCCAAGCTGAAGGCGGCCAAGATCAGCGGCTTTTTTGTCGAGGACACCCAGGAGCGGGTCAACCCCGCCGGGTCGCTGGCGTCGGCGATCGTCGGACGCACCGACATCGATGGGGCGGGCATCTCGGGTTTGGAGAAGATCGATGACGCCCGGCTGACCGGCACCCCAGGTGAACGCGTGGTGGAGCAGGCGCCCGATGGCTCATCGATCGCCAACGCCGCACGCCCCGGCTCGCCGGCAGTGCCGGGCGCCGACCTGACCTTGACCTTGGACCAGACGCTGCAGTTTGAGGCTGAACGCCAACTGATGGCGGCGGTCGATCAGCAAGGTGCCAAGTCCGGCGTGGCGATCGTGGGCGACCCCCGCTCCGGCGAACTGCTGGCCGTGGCCAACGTCGAACGCAACAAGGAAACAAATGTGGTCAGCCCGGTGGCCAACAACATGGCCTTCACCGCCTCCTACGAGGCCGGGTCGGTCATGAAGTTGGTGACGGTGGCCGGAGCGTTTGAAACGGGGAAGACCGACCCTGACGAGGTGCTCGCCGTGCCGTGGCGCCTGACGGTGGGCGATCACGAATACTCCGACCACGACTGGCATCCGACCGAGCAGTGGCGGGTGGACGACATCGTGGCCAAGTCCTCCAACATCGGCACGGTGATGCTGGCCAAGCGGCTGGGTGCAGCCGGGCTCGAGCACGCACTGCGTGACTTTGGATTCGGCAGCTCCTCGCCACTGGGACTTCCCGGTGAGACGGGCGGCATCCTGTCGGCCTCCAAGGGCTGGTACCCGACGGATCTGGCGTCGATCGCCATCGGCCAGGGCGTCGCGGTGACCCCGATCCAGCTGTGGTCGGCCTACAACGTGGTCGCCAACGAAGGCATGTACGTCCCGCCGCGGCTGGTTGAGAAGACGACGCGTTCCAACGGCAAGGTCGAGGCGACCAAGCCGGGTCAGCAGCGCCGCGTGATCCGACCCGAGGTGGCCCGGTGGATGAACTCGGCGTTGCAGCAGGTGGTCGACGATGGCACTGCGTCGCAGTGGCAGATCCCCGGGTACACGATTGCCGCAAAGACCGGCACGGCACGTAAACCCAACCCACTCAACGGCAGCTACAACTGGGGTGGCAACGGCAGCGCCGGCTATCGCTACACCACGGTCTTCTCCGGGTTCCTGCCGGCATCGGACCCACAATTGTCGATCACCGTGTTGCTGGACGAGCCGGTCAACGCCACCAGCGGCGCCACAGCAGCCGGGCCGGTGTTCAACGCCTTGGCCAAGTCGGGCCTGAACCACCTGCGCATTCCCCCCGATCGTCCCAGCCTGCCCGGCACCGACCTGGTGACCGACGTTGGCAGCGGCACCAGCTCGAACAAGCCCGTTCGTGCCACGCCGGCGCCGCAGGCGGCGCCGCGCGAGACCGACGAGGCTGCGGTTGAGGAGGGCGGAGACGGCTCGGCCGGCGCTCCCGGCGATGCTGGGGCTCCCGGCGATGCTGGGGCTCCCGGCGATGCTGGGGCGTCCGGTGATGATGTGGCGCTCGGTGATCAAAATGGGTGACGCTCGTGGAGGTCGGCAGGCCGGTGGCCGGACCGACGCACCCGCCCGGCCCACCACCACGGGAATCTCGTTGTCGGAGTTGGCCGAACAGGTTGGGGGCCGCTTGGCCGGAGCGGACGCCACCTCGGTCGTCGTGGACGACGTGTCCTTCGACAGCAGGGCACGCGCAACGAAACGCACGATGTTTGCCGCGGTTCGAGGGGAACGGGCCGACGGCCATGACTTTGCCGCCGATGCGGTGGCCAACGGGGTCGGCTCGCTGCTGGTGGAGCAGGAACTGTCGGGCCTCAAAGTGCCGCAGTTGGTGGTGCCGGACGTTCGGGCGGCGATGGGCCCGGTGGCGCAGGTCGCCCACGGCCACCCCGGCACCCGGTTGCAACTGGTCGGGGTCACCGGCACCAACGGCAAGACCACCTTCGTCAGTTTGTTGGCCAAACTGCTGAACCGCCTGGGGGTCGGCGCAGAGTCTATGGGAACCCTCACTGGAGCCCGGACCACCCCGGAGGGGCCCGAGTTGGCCCGCCACCTCCACGAGGCGGCCGATGCCGGGGTTGAGGCGGTGGCGCTCGAGGTGTCGTCGCATGCGCTGGCCCTCCATCGGGCGGACGGTCTGGTCTTCGATGTGGCGGTCTTCACCAACCTCGGGCGGGATCACCTGGACTTTCATGACACCCAGGAGGCCTACTTCGCGGCGAAGGCACGCCTCTTTGAGCCGCAGCGAGCCCGCCATGCGCTCCTGAACATCGACGATGTGCACGGTCGGTTGCTCCGCGACGCCGCCGGAGGGCTTCCCGTGATGGAGTACTCCCTGGACGATTTGGACGAGGTGGTGCTGACGCCCCGAGGATCGACGTTTACGTGGCGCGGTCATCGGGTGAATGTGGCGCTGCCGGGGCGAGTGAACCTGTCCAATGTCCTACCGGTGCTTGAAACAGCCGTGCTGTTGGGGCACGACGTGAGCGCAGTGGCCGCCGCGGCATCGGACATCTCCGGGCCTCCGGGTCGGTTTCAGGCGGTCAACCTGAGCCCTGAGGGCCACGATCGTGTGCCGGCTGTGGTGGTTGATTACGCGCACAGTCCGGACGCACTGGCTGCCGTGCTGGAGAGCGCTCGCGAACTGCTGCCCGTCGACGGCGAACTGATCGTCGTGTTTGGTTGCGGAGGTGACCGGGATCGTGAGAAGCGACCGGAGATGGGTCGCGTGGCCGCCGAGCGGGCCGACCGGGTGATCATCACCTCTGACAACCCTCGCAGCGAGGACCCGTTGGCGATCATGGAGTCGGCCGCGCAAGGATCGACGGGTGTGGCCACCACTCCTGCCGAGCTCATTGTCGATCGACGTGCCGCCATTGCGGCAGCACTCGCCGGCGCCCCGTCGTCGTCGTCGCTGGTGGTGATCGCCGGGAAGGGTCACGAGACCACCCAGACCTTTGCCGACCGGGTGGAGCACTTCGACGATGCCGAGGTTGCCGTTGAAGAGTGGGCACGGCTGGCAGAGGACGGTGACCCACGATGATCCGCCTCCTGCTCGCCGCCGGAATCGCCCTGATCGTTTCGCTGTTCGGCACCAAGTTTCTGATCTTCTGGTTGACGAAGCACCGCATCGGTCAGCCGATTCACGAGGATGTTCCGCGCGGTCACACCACCAAGGCGGGCACTCCGACGATGGGGGGCATCGCCATCGTGTCCGGCGGGTTGATCGGCTACCTGGGCTCCAACCTGTACCGGGGCACCGAGTCGAACCTGGGCTATACCCGGACAGGGCTGTATGTGATGTTGGCCATTGCCGGAGCCGGGGTGGTGGGGCTGGCCGACGACTGGATCAAGGTGGCCAACGAACGCAACCTCGGCCTCAACAGCCGGGCCAAGATGCTGGGCCTGCTGGCGGTGGCGGTTGCGGTCGCCTGGGCGTTGGCGTCGCGCACCAACGTGGCACTGACGATCAACTTCACCCGCGGAACCCTGCCGGGCTGGGAACTGCCCAAGCTGGCCTGGGTGGCCTGGGCGGTGGTGCTGATCACCGGATCGGCCAACGCGGTCAACCTCACCGACGGCCTCGATGGGCTGGCCGCCGGATCCGCCAGCTTTGGCTTCTCGGCCTACGTCGTCGTCGGGTTTTGGACGTTCCGCTACCCGGAGATCTACCAGGTGACCGACGCCCTCGACGTGGCCGTGGTGGCCGCTGCGATGCTGGGCGCCTGCGTCGGCTTTCTTTGGTGGAACGCGGCACCGGCCCAGATCTTCATGGGCGACACCGGTTCGCTGGCGATCGGCGCCGGGCTCGCCTGTCTGGCGTTGGCCACCAACACCCAACTGCTGCTGCCCATCGTCGGCGCCCTGTTCGTCATCGAGACGCTGTCGGTCATCCTGCAGGTGGCCAGCTTCAAGGCCACGGGGCGTCGGGTGTTTCGCATGGCACCCATCCATCACCACTTCGAGATGGCCGGTTGGCCCGAGACCACCGTGATCATTCGTATGTGGCTGCTGACCGGAATCTGCACGGCGCTGGGGATCGGGCTCTTCTACGCCGATTTTCTGGGCACGGGGGCGACGGGCTGATGGGCATGACGTTTACCCCTCAGCCGGGTCGCTCACGCGGTTCGACGTCGGGCGCAGGGTCGCCTCGCTCCGGGCGGACGCGTGCTCCGAGGTCCACCGGCCCGCCGGGCACGCGCGGGTCGAAAAGAGCGATGCGTCGTCCCCACCTGCCAGGGTCGGCCAACCCGATGACTCCGACCGCCATGTTGCTGGTGGCGCTGGTGGCGGGCCTGTGCGGCATGGGTCTGGTGATGGTGCTCTCGGCGTCGGCGGTGAAATCGCTCGACATCGGCGGGTCGCCCTACCGGTTCTTTACCCGTCAGGCCATGTTTGTTGGCTTGGGTGCCGTGGCCATGTGGGTGATGTCGCGGTTCGATCATCGACGTCTGCGGGACCTGGCAACCCCGCTGTTGGCGACTTCGTTTGGGCTGTTGTTTCTGGTCGCCATTCCCGGCAACCCGCTCGCGGTCACCGTCAACGGATCCCGCCGCTGGCTCGGCATCGGGTTCCTCCAGTTTCAGCCGTCGGAGCTGGCCAAGATCGCTCTGATCGTCTTCGCGGCCGACCTGCTGGCCGGTCGGCGGGACCAGATGGGCGACCCGGTGCGCACGGTACGTCCGGTGATGGTGGTGTTGGCCGGGTTTGCCGCGTTCGTCATGTTGCAGCCGGACCTGGGCACCACCGTGCTGCTCGCCGTGCTCGCCTTCGCGATCCTGGGAGTCGCCGGAGCCACGCCCATCAGCCTGGCCACCTACGCACTGCCTGCGAGCGCCGTGGGCGCCGCCGCCTCGATGTGGGGCTACCGCCGGGCCCGCATGTTGGCCTTTCTGGATCCCTGGCAGCATCCGACCACGTCGGGCTACCAAACGCTGCAGGCACAGGTCAGTCTGGCGTCGGGGGGCTGGTTTGGGTCGGGCATCGGCACCAGCCGTGCCAAGTACGGGTTTCTCCCCGAGGCTCACACCGACTTTGTCTACGCCATCATCGGCGAGGAGTTTGGGCTGTTCGGTGCCCTGGCCGTGCAGGCGCTGTACCTGTTGTTCTTCACGGCCGGTTTGCGGGTGGCCCGCTCGGCACAGGACCGATTCTCCAAGCTGGTGGCCACCGGCATTTCCACCTGGATCGGCGTGCAGGCGTTCGTCAACCTTGGGGTGGCCACCGGTGCATTGCCCAACAAGGGCATCACCCTGCCGTTCCTCAGCTACGGCGGCTCGTCGATCATCATCACGATGGCCGCCGCCGGCATTCTGGTGAACATCGCACGAAGCCAAGGCACACCGGCGCGTCGCCCCGCCCGATCCTCCGGGTGATGGGCGTGAGCGGCACAGACGATCACGAGGCGAAACGGCCCGCTGAGAGGCCGACCTTTGTCATCGCCGGCGGCGGCACCGCCGGACACCTGATCCCGGGTCTGGTCGTGGCGGACGAGCTGGTGCGGCGGGGCCACAGGCGGTCGACGGTACTTTTTGTGGGCGCCGAGCGGGGCCCCGAGGCCACCCTGGTGCCCGAGCGTGGATTTCCCGTCAGGCTGCTGCCGGGTCGCGGGATTCAGCGGTCGCTGACCGCCGAGAACCTGGCCGCCGGCTGGGGGTTGGCGAGGGCCGCCGGCCAGGCCCTGAGGTTGTTGCGACGCGAACGGCCCCAGGCGGTGTTGGCGCTGGGAGGTTTCGCCTCGGTGGCCTGCGCCGCGTCCGCGGCGCTGCTGGGAATCCCGCTGGTGGTGGCCGATCAGAATGCGTTGGCGGGCTCGGCCAACCGGCTGGTGGCGCGCTTCGCCACGTCGTGCGCAGCTGCGTTTGAGGGGGTGGATCTGCCCCGTGCGGTGCTCACCGGTAACCCGGTGCGGCCCGAGATCATCGCGGCCGCATCGCTTTCCAAAGCCGAGGCGCGGGCCCGGCTGGGGCTACCGGCGGATCGCACCGTGTTGGCGGTGTTCTCGGGGTCGCTCGGATCCCAGCGGATCAACACCGCCGTCGTCGGGGCGTTGGGCCGCCTGGCCGGGCGAGGGGATCTGGCGATCTATCACGTCTTCGGCCGCCGGGACTGGGCGCTGCGCGACCAGCCCCGGTTTCGTCCGCCGCCGCTTCCCGCCGACGGCCTGAGCTACCGCGCGGTGGAGTATTCCGATGAGATCGGCGACCTGCTGGCGGCGGCCGACCTCGGGCTGACCAGGGCGGGGGGCTCCACCGTGGCCGAGCTGGCGATCGTGGGTCTGCCGTCGATCCTGGTGCCCCTCCCCATCGCCACCCGCGATCATCAGCGGGCCAACGCAGCCGGGTTGGTCGAGGCGGGCGGTGCGGCGTTGGTGACCGATTCCGACCTCAGCTCCGATCGCCTGCTCGCCGAACTACTGCCGTTGATCGACGAGCCGGAGCGGCTGCTACCAATGGCGGCTGCGGCCAGGTCGCAGGGGCACCCCGACGCGGCCGCCCGCGTGGCCGACCTGTTGGAGGCCGCGGCGAAGGGACGAACATGAGCGCGACGCACGACACGCCGATCCCCGGCAAATCGACACGACCGGGCGGGCCTGTCGACGCTCACGCCGTGGCCGGGTTGCTGGCCGGCACGCCCCGCCGGATCCATCTGATCGGGCTGGCGGGCACGGGCATTTCCGCGCTGGCGATGATCCTTCGGGAATTGGGCCACGAGGTGTCGGGAAGCGACCAGCGGGCGGCCCCCGTGCTGGAGCGGCTGACCGAACTGGGGGTGACGGCACACGTGGGCCATGATCCGGCCCACGTGGTGGACGCCGACCTGGTCATCTGCTCCACGGCGATCAAGGCCGACCACCCCGAGCGTCAGGCGGCCGTTGACGCCGGGTTGCCGGTGCTCAGCCGGGCTGAGGCCCTGGCGGGCTTGACGCGGTTGCGACCGACCATCGCCGTGTCCGGTACCCACGGTAAGACCACCTCGACGGCGATGTTGGCGCTGGCGATGCGCAGTGCCGGTGCAAACGTGAGTTGGCTGGTCGGCTCGACCGTGCCGGCGTTGGGCTCCCCGGCGCATTGGGGCGATGGCGATTGGTTCGTGGTGGAGGCCGACGAGTCCGACGACACCCACCTGGCGTTGGCTCGAACGGCGGTGTTGCTGACCAATGCCGAAGGCGAGCATCTCGACTTCCACGGCACGTTGGGGCGGGTGATCGACGGCTACGTCGAGTTCCTCACCGGCAACCCGGCCGATGCTGCAACTTCGCCGACCGTTCGGGTTGCAGGCCTCGACGATCACGGCGCGGCGCTGGTGGCCAATGCCGTCGGAGGAGTGGTCACCTTCGGCACCACCCCGGGTACCGACTGGTGGCTGGAGGTGCTGACCGAAGCGGTCACCGGCACCACGTCGATGCTCACCTCGCCGAGCGGTGACCGAATCGCCCTTCGCCTGGCGGTACCGGGCGACCACAACGCTCGAAACGCCGCCGGGGTGGTTGCGCTGGTGGGGGAGTTGGGCTTCGACCCGCACCTGGCCGCCGCCGGAGTTGCATCATTCACCGGCACCGGTCGACGTTTCGAGCATCGCGGCTCGGTCGGCGGCGTCAGCTTCATCGACGACTACGCACATCACCCCACCGAGGTCGCCGCCACGCTGGCTGCCGCGTCGGGTTGGGACGGTGGCCGCGTGGTGGCCGTTTTTCAGCCCCATCTCTACAGCCGCACGCAGCGTCTGGCCGAGCACTTTGGGGCCGCGCTCGCCGCCGCCGACGTGGTGGTGGTGACCGATGTCTTCGCCGCCCGTGAGGAGCCGATCGAGGGAGTGGACGGCACGCTCATCTCCGAGGCCACCCGGCGTCACGGGGGCGTCCACGTGGCCGATGCGCCGAACCGCTCCGACCTTGGGGCCGTGGTGCGTGCGCTGGTGCGATCGGGCGACCTCGTGCTCACGATGGGTGCCGGGGACGTCACCACCCTGGCCGACGAACTGGGTGCGGTCCGTCCGGGTGCCGGGTCGTGAGCGGCTCCGAGGCAGCTACGACGGTGGTGGCTCGACTGGTGGATGCCATGGGGGAACGGGTTCAGGTCGGTGTCTCGATGGCCAAGGCCAGCTGGTACCGGGTGGGCGGCCCCGCCGCCGCCTGGGTGGATGTCGACTCCGTCGAAGCGCTGCGTCTTGTCGCCGCGGCCCTCACGGGCGAGGACGTGGACCTGTTGGTGGTGGGGGAGGGGTCGAACCTGTTGGTGTCCGATGCTGGATACGACGGCCTGGTGGTGCACCTGGATCGCAACGGCCCCCTTGGCGACATCGACGTCGATGCGGTGACCGACGAGGTGTGCGTGACCGCTGGCGGTGCGGTGCGGATGCCCGACCTGGCGCGCCGCTGTGCCGAGACCGGCCACGCCGGCTTGTCCTGGATGGCCGGGATCCCAGGGTCGGTCGGCGGTGCGGTTCGAATGAACGCGGGCGTGTCGACCGACGCCGTCGAGGTCCGACATGCGCTGCGGTGGGCCGACGTGTTCGACGTGGCGACCGGGACGCTCGAACGGCGGGAGCCTGATTGGTTCGATTTTGGCTACCGTCGCTCCCGCCTGAGCCGCACCCAGGTGGTCACCGCGGCCGGCTTTGCCACGTCGGTCGGCGACCCCGGCGAGATCGCCGCGGACAACACGGTGCACCTGAACCATCGGCGGGATTTCCAGGAGACCCGGCGCACGGGCGGTTCGGTATGGACCAACCCGGCGAAGGGCTCGGCGTGGCGTCTGGTGGAGGAGGCGGGCGCCCAGGGCCTGCGGGTGGGCACGGCGCAGGTGTCCAACAAGCACGCCAACTTCATCGTGGCGGATTCCGGCGGCTCCGCTGACGACGTGCGCGAGCTGATGGCCGTCGTTCGACGGATGGTCCACCACCACAGCGGTGTCGTGTTGGAAGCTGAGACGGTGATGATCGGATTCGAGCCCTTCGAGGACCTGGAATGAGCCGCGGCTCGGGGTCTCGACCGACGGGCGTCGACCCACGGATGCGGGCTCGTCGAATCGGTGTCACCCGTGGGCGGGCCCGCCGCAGGCTGCGCCTGGCGATCGGGGTGGGCGTCACGACGCTCCTCGTTGGCGTGGCCACCGTCGTCTACGCCACCCCGCTGCTGGGGGTGAGAACCGTCGAGGTCAACGGTGTCAATGAGGCCTCGTCGGCCGAGGTGCTCCGTGCGCTCGGCGATGTCAAGGGCAGGCCGGTGCTTCGGGTGGACGCTGCCGATCTGACCAGGCAGGTTGCTGCGCTCCCCGGCATGGCCGACGCCGACGTCACCGTGTCGGTGCTCGGAACCGTCACGGTGACGGTGTCCGATGACCGGCCGGTGGCCTACGTGCCCACCACCAAGGGTGCGGCTGCGCTGGTGGGCCCAACCGGGCGTGTGTTGTCGCTGCGCAACGAGGTTCCTCAGGATCTGGTGCGGGTCGAGGCCACGGTGGAGCCGTCGGTCGGGGGCGCCGTGCCCAAGCCGATGCTGGCGGCGGTCGATGTGGCCGCCGCACTTCCCGCCGACCTGGTGGCCGTGACGGTGGCGGTCGGTGTGGGCGACGACGGCGTGGAACTCGAGCTCCTCGATGGGGTTCGGGCGAGGGTCGGCACGACCGATCAGTTGGATCGAAAGCTGGCCGCGGTCTCCACACTGTTGTCGGGTCGGGTCGTGCTCGATTGTCTGAAGTCGATCAACGCGACCGAACCCTCGCTGGTCACGATCAGCCGGGACTCCGCCTGCTCCGGAGGCCCGGTGTGAGGCCGGCGTCCGCACCGTTGGCGCACCGTGGCGCCGGCAGCGAACCCGACCGTGTTGTGACCGTCGCCACGGGTCCACCAGTTCCAGGTGGTGGACATGAAATAATGAACCCACGCGCTGGTTCCCGCACGGGAATCCAGTCGGCCGCTCGGGCACACCCGGTCGGTTCACCTCAGGAGGACTGAGCTCCCATGGCACACAACCCGCAGAACTACCTGGCGGTCATCAAGGTGATCGGCGTTGGTGGCGCCGGTTGCAACGCGGTGAACCGCATGATCGACGCCGGCCTGAAGGGCGTGGAGTTCATCGGTGTGAACACCGATGCGCAGGCACTGCTGATGTCCGACGCCGACCTGAAACTGGATATCGGTCGCGAGCTCACCCGTGGCCTGGGCGCCGGCTCGGATCCCGAGGTCGGCCGCCAGGCGGCCGAGGATCATCGCACCGACATCGAGGAGTCGCTCCGCGGGGCGGACATGGTCTTCATCACGGCGGGCGAGGGAGGTGGCACCGGCACCGGTGCCGCTCCTGTGATCGCCGATGTGGCCAAGTCGATGGGTGCACTCACCATCGGTGTGGTCACCCGGCCGTTCACCTTCGAGGGGCGTCGCCGCTCGGTGCAGGCCGACCAGGGCATCGCCAAGCTGAAGGAGAAGGTCGACACCCTCATCGTCATCCCCAACGACCGCCTGCTGTCGGTTGCCAACGAGAAGACGTCGGTGATGAACGCCTTCAAGATGGCCGACGAGGTGCTGCTGCAGGGGGTGCAGGGCATCACCGAACTGATCACCACCCCGGGCATGATCAACACCGACTTTGCCGACGTGAAGATGATCATGTCGGACGCCGGTTCGGCGCTGATGGGTATCGGCTACGGCACCGGTGAGAATCGTGCTGTCAATTCGGCCCGCCAGGCGATCAGCTCCCACCTGCTGGAGGCGGCCATCGAGGGTGCCCGCGGCATTCTGTTGAACATCTCCGGTGGCTCGGACCTGACGATCTTCGAGGTCAACGAGGCGGCCGAGATCATCCACGAGGTGGCTCACCCCGACGCCAACATCATCTTCGGCACGGTCATGGATGAGGAGATGGGCGATGAGGTTCGTATCACGGTCATCGCCGCAGGGTTTGAGCGCTGGGACGACGGCGGGTCTCCGCCCGCTGTCCAAGCCGACCAGAACGCACCGGCCGCCCGTCCCGGCTCGGCGCCCCCGGCTCCGGCCGGCCCCAGGGAGCGCCCCCAGGCACCCGGAGAGGTGCCCATCGCCGACGTGTTCGGCGACGATGATTTCCTCGACGGTGACGACGACTTCGACGTTCCCTCCTTCCTCCGCTGATCGGCCGTTCGTCGACGGGGTTGACCTGTCGAACGGCGGAGCGGTCCGCTGGTGTTTCACCGGTCGGACCCAAGGTGATCTCTCCGAGGCGGCACCGCAGGCCGTGACGCGCCTGGGTGAAACCCTGGGTGTGCCGATCCACACCGTGCACCAGGTACATGGCGACCAGGTGGTCGTGTTGGGCGCCGATGACGTCGACCCGTCTGGTCGGGCCGTGTCGCCTCATCACGCCGACGCGCTGGTGACCTCAGTGTGCGATGTGGGGTTGGGTGTTCGCACCGCCGACTGTGCCCCCGTGGTGCTGTGGTCCGACGGAGCCACCGACGGTGGTGTCATCGGCGCGGCCCACGGCGGGTGGAGTGGTCTTGAGGCCGGGATCGTCGAGGCGACGGCCGAGTCGATGCGTTCGATGGGTGCCACGCACCTCTCGGCGGTGCTCGGGCCGTGCATTGGGCCGGAGTGCTACGAGTTCGCCGACGCCGACCTCGACCGTCTGGTCGGACGCTTTGGCCCCACTGTGCGGTCGGTGACCGATTCCGGGGCGGCGGCACTCGACCTGCGAGCCGCCGTCGCTGCGGCCTGCCAACGCGCCGAGGTGCAGCTTCGACCCGGACCGCCGGCATGCACGGCGTGCGGGGGCTCCCACTATTCTCACCGTGCCAGGGGTGAGCGCATGCGCCAACTCGGCATTGTCTGGAGAACCCGATGAACGAACTCGCCAACGTGAGCCCGCCGCCGGACGTGCGCGTGCTGAGCGAGCAGATCGCCGAGCGTTCCGCCCTGGTCCGGGAGCGCCTCGATCGCACCGCCGGTCGGGAGGTGCGCGTGGTGGCCGTCAGCAAGTCCCACCCGCCCTCGACGGCATGGGCGGCCGCGTTGGCCGGTCACCGGGAGCTCGGCGAGAACTACGCCCAGGAACTCGTGGGCAAGGCCGGGTTCCTTGCCGAGCGGGGCATCGAGGTTCGCTGGCACATGATCGGTCCCGTGCAGTCGAATAAGGTCAAGGTGTTGGCGCCGGTGCTTGGTTGGTGGCACACCATCGATCGATCCAAGTTGGTGCGGACCATTGCCCGGTGGTCCCCGGAAGGGACCGTCATGATTCAACGCAATCTGTCGGGGGATCCGAACAAGGCGGGTTGCACGGCCGATGAGGTGGAGCCGCTCGTCGCCGAGGCCACCGAGGCCGGCCTGGACGTCGTGGGCCTCATGGGCGTCGCCACGGAGGGATCGCCACAACTCGCTGCGGCTGAGTTCGCTTCGCTGGTGGCCCAGGCCGACGCGCTGGCCCTGCGTGAGCGTTGCATCGGCATGAGCGGCGACCTCGATGTTGCGCTCGCAGCGGGTGCCACCACGGTGCGTCTCGGGTCGATGTTGTTTGGATCGCGGCCAGGGTCCGCCAACGGTGGGCCGTCGCGTGCTTGACTTACCTCCCGAAAGGAGCGGCTATGGCTGGGGTGTGGCGTAATGCGATGTCCTATCTCGGGTTAGGACCCGACGAGGACTATGACGATTTTGAGCCAGAGCGCGAGCCGGTCGATTCGGCCCCGCCTCGTCCCCAGCGCGTGCGGCCTCAGGGCCCGCCTCCTGAGGGGCAGCCGGTGCGACGACCGGTGGCGCCTCCGCAGCCGGAGTACGGCTACGAGCCCGAACCGGCACCAAGCGACGGCGGGGTGGTCCGTATGTTGCCCGGCGCCGGTGGGCCCCCTCCAGGTGCTCAGCAGATGCCGCCGGCACCTCGGCCCGTCCCACCCCGGGACGAGCGTCGGCCGCGGAGTGTGGTGCGCCCGTCGCCGCCCGCTCCGGTGAGTTCGAAGCCCCACAAGGTCACCCCGGACTCGTTCAACGAGGCCCAGCAGATTGCCGACGTGTTCAAGCGCCGGCAGCCGGTGATCGTCAACCTGGAGGCCGCAGATCGTGATCTCTCCCGCCGGTTGATCGATTTCGCCAGCGGGGTCTGTTACGGGCTCGGCGGCACGATGGAGCGGGTGGGTGGGCAGGTCTACCTGTTGACGCCGACCGACGTCGAGGTATCCGACGACGACAAGCGGCGTCTGACCCAGCGCGGCGGTTCCTAGTGGTAGCGGCTCCGCTGAGCGCAACTCGATGATCGCCCTGATCGACAACCTCCTCACCGTCTTTCTGATTCTGATTTTTGCCCGCATCATCCTCAGCTGGTTTCCTCCCAGCGGCGGGGTGATCGATCAGATCCGTGAGCTCGTCGGCCGCGCGACCGACTGGGCCATGGAGCCGCTTCGGAAGGTGATCCCACCCGTGCGAGTGGGATCGATGGCGCTCGACCTGTCGCCGTTGATTCTGATCATCGGAATTCAGATTCTGCAGGGTTTCCTCCGAGGGATGGGTCGCGTCTGAGTCGGGTGAAACCGGCCGACCGGCGATGACGCGGGGCCGGACGACCTGACGTTTTGGCGCTGGGGTCGCACCACCTCGGTGCTCCGGTAGGATCGGCGGTTATGGACATCACGCCAGAGCTGATCGCCGAGATCGATTTCCCCGACGCCTTGAAGGGGTTCGACAAGGATGCGGTCGACGACTTCCTGGGCCAGGTCGGTACCGAACTGGGTCGGGTGCGCTACGAACTTCGTAAGGCGGAGCGACGGGTCGCCGAGCTGGAGGAGGATGCGACCCGGGCGAGCTCGGCGCCGGCGCCGGCATCCAGGGAATCGGATGCGGTGAAGGCGACCCGCACGATCATGGCCGCCGAGGAAACCGCCGACCGGATCGAGTCGGACGCCACCGCTCAGGCCGAGAAGATGCTGACGGAGGCCAAGACCGAGGCCGATACTGCGGTTGAGGTGGCCGGGTCGGAGGCCAAGCGGCTGCTGGCCGACGCTCACTCGTCCGCCGAGCGGTTGGAGGGGGAGGCTCGTCGGGAGGCCGACGAACTGCTCGTGGCCGCTCGCCGCCGCGCCGAGGATGAGTACGACGCACGGGTCGCCGATTATGAACGCGTGCTCGGCGAGCAGGAGCAGCGCTCCGATGCCTTGGCCAACGACGTCGACTCCCTCGAGGGCCGTGTGGGCGAATACCGCTCGGTACTGGAGCGCCTCGCCGAGGAGGTGCGCCGGGTGCTGGACGATCCCGACGAGTTGCGCTTCCGCCCGACACTCGAGCTGACGGCACCCGCCGCGCCGACGGGCGTTGCAGCGCCGGTCCCCGGTTCGGTCGTACCCGACGACACCGGGGTCGAAGGCGACTCGGGTCCCACCGGTCGGGCCGAGGAGTGGCAGCCCGGCAGCTGGTCGCCCGACCTGGAGGCCACCGAGGACGTTGCCGCCGATGCGTCCCTTTCCGAGCAGCCGGCCGAGCGGGACGACCTCGTCATCGACGAGGGTGACGATGGTTCGGCCACGGACGACCCACCGACGCGCGAGGTTGAACAAGCAGCGTCCGAACCGGCGGACACCTTTGATTCCTCCGGCGCCGACGCCACTGACACGTTCGACGCCCCGCCGGCGAGCGACCTCACCGGCGAGTATCACGAGGTTGATGTCGATGACGGATCGGGGGCCGACGGTGGTGAGGCACCCAACCAGCTTCAGGCCTTCTCGGGCGCCGTCGACGCACCGGTGGCTCAGCCGTACGTGCCCAACAACGTCCAGGAAGCCACGGGCATCGTGCCGCAGACCTCACCGGGCTTTGACGTGGCCGACGACGCGTTTCCCGAGCCTCCGCCCTCCTGGGCGGTCGAGTCCCAGCCCATGGCGGGGGGCGTCGAGTTCGTCGATCTGGGTGACGACCAGCCCGGAAACGCAGCGTTCTCGGTGGACCCTGCAGCGTTTGCGCACGACGACGAGGATGAGGATCAGAAGGGTCTCCGCCGGTTCTTTGGCAAGTAGTCCGGCCGTCGCTCCGCCAACTGGTTAGTCTGTCGGCTCCTCAGTACGCCTCGTTCGGAGACCAACATGGCCCCCTCAGTATCCTCGAAGTCCTCAAAGAAGGCCTCGTCCAAGGAGTCGGCAAGCACGGAGGCTCCCGCCGAGCAGCCTGCGCCGACCACGGCCGAGCCCACACCGGTTGTCTCGGTGGTCAGTCGCGTCACCCGCGCAGGTGCCCCGGATCTCACCGAGGAGCCCCCGTTCGACGATGAGTTCATCGAGGTTCAGCGCCAGGCGCTGGTCTCCGAGCGTGCCACCTACCTCCGCCAGTCGGAGGTTCTGCAGGCCGAGGCCGACTCGTTGACGGAGAATCGCGAGCAGGGCGACACCCAGTTTGACGAGGAGTCGGGTGAGGGCGACGGCGTGGCGGTGGAGCGCGAACGCGACCTGGCCTTGTCCCAGCAGGCCCTCGCAGCGGTCGAGCAGATCGAGGCCGCCCTGGAGCGGATCGAGGCGGGTACCTACGGCATCTGTCGCGTGTCCGGCATGCGCATTCCGCGTGCTCGCCTGGAGGCGATCCCGTGGGCGACCGAACGGGTGGAACACAAGGTCGGCGGGTTTGGCCGTCGCTGAGCACGCATCATCCGGCGGCACGCTGGAGCAGCCTGCGGAGGCGACGCACCCGGTGGCTGCGCGCATCGCCGTGGGAGCGTCGGTTGCGGCGTTGGTGGTCGCCGTCGATCGGATCACCAAGGTGTGGGCACTCGACAACCTCGCGCCCGGCATCGTCCGGGACTTTCTTGGACCGCTGAAGTTGACGCTGGCCTTCAACGACGGGTCGGCGTTCAGCCTGGGGTCGGGTTCGGGCTCGGTGATCGCCGTGCTTGCCATCGTGATCGTCGGCGTCGTGGTGTGGGCGGGCCGGCATTACCGCTCATGGCCGGCCGTCATCATTCAGGGTCTTGTCGTCGGCGGTGCCATTGGCAACCTGGCCGACCGGGTGTTTCGAGCCGAGTCCGGCTGGTTCTCGGGTTCGGTGGTCGATTTTCTGCGATTGCCCAACTGGCCCATCTTCAACGTGGCCGACATGGCGATCACCGGCGGCGCGCTGGCCCTGGTCTTCCTCATCGGGCGCGATCGAGGCGAGGCATGAGTTGTTCCGGGCCGGTGGCCCCATGAGCGTGGAGGTCCACGCGGTCGGTGCGCCCCTCGAAGGCGAACGCCTGGACCGCGTGGTGTCGATGTTGTTGGGGTGCTCCCGATCCGAGGCGTCGTCGCTGATCGCTGCCGGTGAGGTGAGCCTGGGTGACGAGGTGGTCACCACCAAGAGTCGTCGGGTGACCGAGGGCGACACGGTGACGCTGGACCACGAGGTGAGCCCGGGGCAGCGCCCGCCTGCCGCCCAGGCCGAGTTGGGCCTGACCGTGGTGTTCAGCGACGACTCGATCGTGGTGGTGGACAAGCCCGCAGGGGTGGTGGTGCATCCCGCCCCGGGGCATGCCGATGGCACGCTGGTCAACGCGCTGCTGGCCCGATACCCCGAGTTGGTGGACGTCGGCGAGTCGCAGCGTCCCGGCATCGTGCACCGCCTGGACCGGGACACGTCCGGGCTGATGGTGGTGGCGCGCACCCAGGCTGCCTACACCACGCTGGTGGCGGCGATGTCGGAGCACCGTGTTGACCGGCGCTACGTCGCATTGGTCCACGGCCGACCGGAGACCACGCAGGGCACGATCGAGGCGCCGGTGGGGCGATCCAGGCGGGACCCGATGCGCATGACCATCACCCAGGCCGGTCGCGATGCGGTGACCCACTATTCGCTCAGCGCATCCTGGAACGAACCGGCCATCAGCCTGCTGGGCCTGGCCCTGGAGACCGGGCGAACACATCAGATCAGGGTGCACCTGGCCTCGCTGGGTTGGTACGTGGTCGGTGACCCCACCTATGGGCGCCCGCTTGCCGGTCATGTGTTGAACCGACCGTTCCTTCACGCGGCGCAGCTCGCCTTTGTTCACCCCGAACACGGCGAGCACGTGTCGTTCGAATCGGCACTTGCACCCGAGCTCGAGGCGCTTCTGCAGGCGCTCGGTCCACCCGATGAGGTCCGCTCGTGAACGACGCCGGCAAGCAGGTCGTGCCTCCGACCGCGGCACGAACCCTTCGTCGCTAACACGATGGGCACCGAGGTCCGGCTCATTCGGGCGCTTCGCCTCCGAAACCAGGGTTTGGCACCGGGCGCGCGTCCGTGGGCATCGGCGCCCGAGGTGGCACGCGGCATGCTGGCCATGCAGGCCCAGGACCCCCTGGGCGTTTTGTGGGCACTCTCGGTCAGGGCCGGGGGCCCACGTGAGGGGTCCGCGACGGCCCCCGACCGGCCGTCGGAGGCAATGATTCGTTCGGACCTGGCCGACGGGCGCATCGTGCGCAATCGTCCGTCGAGGGGCACGCTTCAGGTCACCGCACCCGAGGATCTGCACTGGCTCACCGACCTGCTGTCGGTGCGCTCCAACGTCGCAGCAAAGAAGCGACGTGCACAGCTCGACGTGACCGAGGCCATGGTCGAGACCGTTGGCGAGGTGTTGCGACGGGAGTTGGCGGGTGGACGCGTCATGACCCGGCCGGCGTTGGTGGAGGCCTGCGCGTCCGCCGGGGTGCCCCTTGACGGGTCTCAGGCCGGGCATGTCCTGCGCCACCACACCGAGGCGATGACGATCGTGTTCGCCGAACCGAAAGGTCGAACCGACACCTTTGCGCTGGCCGACGAGTGGATCGACCAGCGGCGCAGCCTCGATCGCAGCGAGGCACTGGCGGAGGTGGCCATCCGGTACTTCGAGTCCCGGGGGCCCGCCACGGCGCAGTGCCTGGCCTGGTGGGGCAACCTGACCATGGGAGATGTGCGGGCTGCCATCGAGCGGGCAGGCTCTGCGCTGGAACAGGTGGAGCTCGCAGGCGAGACGATGTTGATGGGGGCCGGTTTGGCCGGACTCACCGACGCCGAGGTGGACGCGGCGCTGGCCGAGCCGTTGCTGTTGGCTCCCTTTGATGAGTACCTGCTGGGTTACCGCAGTCGGGACGCGGTGATCAGTCCCGATCGGCAGGACGCGGTGGTGCCGGGCCGCAACGGCATGTTCAAGCCGATCGTCGTCGTCGATGGTGAGGTGGTGGGGTTGTGGTCCCGTGCGGCCACCTCACGGGCGGTCAGCGTGAAGATCCTGCCCTTTGAGACGCTGGGGGGCGACACGATCGAGCAGCTCGCAGGCCGGGCCAATGACTATGGGGCGTTCCTGGGGCGCGAGGCGACCCTGACGGTCACCTCGACGCGCTGACGGGAGGCCATGGCGCGTCGCCCTGTGCCATGGCCGCCATATCGGCCAACGTGTAGCCGGTCAGGTACTCCCGCATGCGCTCTCCGGCGTCCCACCACACCGCCAGCAGCACACATTGACCCTCGTGCTCGCAGGCCCCGTCGGTGTGTGGCAAACCGAAGTCGCCCGCCTGGATGGGCCCGTCCACCGCCGAGACGATGTCGGCCAACGTGATCTCCTCGGGACCCCTCGCCAGTACGTAGCCGCCACCCACCCCCCGCTTGGAGCGCACCAGGCCCGCACCTTTGAGGGCCAGGAGGATCTGTTCAAGATACGGCTGGGGCAACGCGGTCCGCTCGACGATGTCGCGCACCGAAGTCGGCCCGTCAGCTTGATGCAACACGAGCGACAACAGCGCGCGGCTGGCGTAGTCGCCCCGGGTGGAGACCTTCATGGGTGGCACACTACGGCCCGGGCGCCTCGGGTGTCGGAGTTGAGTCCATGTTGGAATCCACCCGGGGCCGTGTGATCGACTGGCGTCAGTCGGGCACGCAGGGCCGGGCACCAGGGCAACGCAGCATGCTGAAGGCGACGGGTGAAGACGACATGATGAAGACGACATGGTGAAGACGACATGGTGAACGAGACGGCACCGGTGTTGCCGGACTACGCCGGGGCGTGCGTCACCGCCATCGTGCCGACGCTGCTCGACCCGTCGGGCGAGGTACCCGCATGGATGCCCCAGGAATTGGTGGGCGCCCGCCAGAGCGCCCTGTTGGTGATCGACGGGCTGGGCTGGGACCAGCTTGAGGAACGGGCACACCTGGCCCCCACCCTGGCGTCGCTTCCCCGGACTGCCATCACCACCGTGTGCCCCACCACCACCGCCACGGGTCTCACCTCGATCACCACGGGCCTGGCCCCCGGGGCACACGGAGTGATCGGGTACCGCATGGCGGTGAACCGCCAGATCCTCAACGTGCTTCGGTGGTCCACGCCCAGGGGCGACGCCCGCGAATCGATCGTGCCCAACGGCATCCAACCCAACGATGCGTTCGGGTCGGAGCGACCACCGGTGATCACGCGCGCCGAGTTCATCGCCACGGGCTTTACCGAGGCCCATCTGCAGCCCAGCCGATTTGAGGGCTACCGCATGCCCTCAACCATGGTGGTCGAGATCACGGCGGCGCTCGACCGTGGCGAGCCGTTCCTGTACGCCTACTACGACGGCATCGACAAGGTGGCCCACGAGTACGGGATGGGCGACCACTACGATGCCGAACTGATGGCGGTCGACCAGATGGTGCGGGCCATCATCTCCCGCCTGCCCCAGGGCGCAGCCCTGGTGGTCACCGCTGATCACGGCCAGGTGCAGGTGGGTGACAACACGATCACCCCTGACCGCGACCTGTTGAAGCTGGTGGACTTCCAGTCGGGCGAGGGCCGGTTCCGGTGGTTCCACACCCGCCCAGGATCGGCGTCCGAGCTGGTCGCAGGGTTCAACGAACGCTACGGGGACCAGGCGTGGGTGGTTACTCGCGAGCAAACGATTGAGGAGGGTTGGTGGGGGCCGAGGCTGACCGATCAAGCTGCCGCCATGCTTGGCGACGTGGCCCTGGTCGCTCGCGAACCGGTGGCGTTTTTGGATCCGGCGGACACCGGGCCGTTCGTGTTGCAGAGCCGTCACGGGTCGTTGACCAGCGCCGAGGTCATGGTGCCGCTGGTGGTGGCCAGGGGCTGGTAGGTCGGTACGATGGGCCATCATGGCCACTGATTCAGACACATCCCAGCCGGTCGACTCCCCGCCGGTCGCCGACAAGGGCCCAGGTGAGCGCCCCGAGGTTCTGGCCCGGGGCGTGGGCACGGCATCGGGCGGTGGGGCAGGGGGATCCGACGGCGGATCCGACGACGGCGAGCGAATCGATTCGCCGGCCAAGATCATCCGTGTGGGTTCAATGGTGAAGCAACTGCTGGAGGAGCTGCGCAACACGCCGCTCGACGAGGCGGCTCGGGATCACATGGTGGACATCTACGGTCGTTCCGTCGACGAGTTGCAGGCGTCGTTGTCGCCCGACCTGGCCGAGGAGCTCGATCGCCTCGCCCCCGATTTCGACGGGGACGAGGTGCCGTCGGAGGCCACGCTGCGCATCGCTCAGGCCCAGCTGGTGGGCTGGCTGGAGGGCCTGTTTCACGGCATTCAGGCCACGCTCGTCGCTCAGCAGATGGCGGCCCGTCAACAGTTGGAGGGCGTCCGCGGTCAACTGCCCGGTCCCGGCGGCATCCAAGGCCAGACCGAGGGCCCGATGGGCGGCGGCCCACCGCCAGGCGCTCCGGGTCGTGGCCCCACCGGCTATCTGTGATCGGAGTCTCGGGGTTCCGCGCGGATCACAAGCGTGTAGTTTCGTCGGTACATGCCTGACTCCTTCGTTCACCTTCATCAGCACACCGAGTTCTCGATGCTCGATGGTGCCTCGCGTATCGGGGAGGTGGTGGCGGCCGCCGCCAAGGACGGCCAACCGGCACTGGGCATCACCGACCACGGCAACATGTACGGGGTGCTCGACTTTTACAAGGAGGCGCGAGCCCAGGGGATCAACCCGATCATCGGGACCGAGGCCTACATGGCCTACGACAGCCGCTTTGAGCGTCCGTCACGGCGAGGTCGGGTGGACGACTCCGGCGGCGAGGTTGAGGGCGGCAGGAAGCTCTACTACCACCTCACGCTGCTGGCCGAGAACCTCACCGGCTACAAGAACCTCATCCAGCTGAGTTCCAAGGCGTTCCTCGAGGGGTACTACTACAAGCCACGGCTCGACTGGGAGTTGTTGTCGCAGCACGCCGAGGGCGTGATCGCCACCACCGGCTGCCTGGGTGGCCATGTGCTGCAGGCGCTGATGAACGAGAGCTTCGACGCGGCGCTGGAGAAGGCCGGTCGCCTGCAAGACATCTTTGGACGCGACAACCTGTTCGTCGAGATCCAGGATCACGGCATCCCCGAACAGCACAAGACCAACCCTCAACTGATCGAGATCGCCAAGCGCCTGAGGGCGCCGCTGCTGGCCACCAACGACGGCCACTACGTCACGCGTGAGGACGCCGAGGCCCACGACGCTCTGCTCTGCGTGCAGACCGGGTCGCTCGTCTCCGACGAAAAGCGGTTCAGGTTCCACGGTTCGGACCACTACCTGAAGTCGGCCCAGGAAATGCGACACCTGTTTCGCGAGGTGGAGGTGTCGTGCGACAACACCCTGTGGATCGCCGAGCGCTGCAACCTCGAAATCGAGTTCCCCGAGCCGGAACTGCCCCAGTTTCCGTTGCCCGAGGGCTACGCCACCGACACCGAGTATCTGAAGGCGCTGACCTACGAGGGCGCCCACATGCGTTGGGGCGCAACGCTCACCCCCGAGGCACGCGAGCGCATCGACTACGAGCTCGACGTCATCGACGAGATGGGCTACTCGTCGTACTTCATCATCACCTGGGACCTGATCAAGCACGCCCGTGACCTGAACATCCGGGTGGGTCCGGGCCGCGGCTCCGCGGCCGGCTGCGCGGTGGCCTACTGCCTTCGCATCACCGAACTGGATCCGATCCGCTACGACCTGCTTTTCGAACGGTTTCTCAACCCGGAGCGCGTGTCGATGCCCGATATCGACATGGACTTCGACTCTCGTTACCGGGACGAGATGATCCGCTATGCGGCCGAGCGGTACGGCCGCGAGCACGTCGCCCAGATCGTCACGTTCTCCACGATCAAGGCCCGTGCCGCGGTGCGCGACTCGGCGCGGGTGCTCGGCTACCCGTACTCGCTCGGCGACAAGGTGGCCAAGGCCATGCCGCCGCTGGTGATGGGCCGTGACACGCCGCTCTACGCCTGCCTGGAGGAGCACCCCAAGTACCTTGGCGGCTACAAGGTGGCCACCGAGCTGCGGGACATGTACGCCACCGATCCCGACGCAAAAAAGGTCATGGACGTCGCCAAGGGCATCGAGGGGCTGCGGCGCCAGGACGGCATCCACGCCGCCGCGGTGGTGATTACCAAGGGTCCGCTCACCGACTACCTGCCGATTCAGCGGAAGCCGGAATCCGGCGGCAACCCCGAGGATGCCCCGGTGGTGACCCAGTTCGAGGGGGGTACCTGCGAAGACCTCGGCCTGTTGAAGATGGACTTCCTCGGCCTGCGCAACCTTGACGTGATCTCGGACGCGCTCGAGCTGATCAGCGAGCATCGTGGCGTGGACGTCGACATCGACAACGTCGCGCTCGACGACCCCCCCACGTTCGCCATGTTGGCCAAGGGCGAGACCATCGGGGTCTTCCAGCTGGAGTCGCCTCCGATGCGGGCGTTGATTCGGGCGGTTGCCCCGGACAGCTTCGAGGACGTCGCCGCGCTCATCGCCCTGTACCGGCCGGGCCCCATGGGGGCCAACATGCACTACGACTACGCCGACCGCAAAAACGGACGCAAACCGGTCGACTTCTTCCACCCGGCGGCCGAGGAGGTGCTCAGCGACACCTACGGGCTGATGATCTACCAGGAGTCGGTGATGCGGGTGGCCCAACGCTTCGCCGGGTACTCCCTGGCCCAGGCCGACAACCTGCGTAAAGCCTGCGGCAAGAAGAAGCCCGAACTGATGATCAAGGAGCGGGCCAGCTTCGAGGAGGGCGTCGAGGCCACCGGTTTTGAGCGCTCGCTGGGTAAAGAACTGTTCGACATCATCGAGCGCTTTGCCGATTACGCCTTCAACAAGTCTCACAGCTACGGCTATGGGCTCGTCACCTATCAAACCGCCTATCTCAAAGCGAACTACCCCGAGGAGTACCTGGCGGCGCTCCTCACCTCGGTCAGTCACACGCTGGAAAAAGCCGCGGTCTACCTGGCCGAGTGCCGCTCGATGGGCATCACGGTCGAGGTGCCCGATATCAACCGGTCGGCGGCGTTTTTCACCCCGGGTGATCAGTCGATCATTTTCGGGCTGGCCGCGGTGCGCAACGTGGGGGAGGGGCTGGTCGACCTCATCGTCGCCGAGCGAGAGGCAAAGGGGCCCTTCACGGCCCGGGCGATCGACGGCCGTCCCATCGACGCGTTCGACGACTTCTGCCTGCGGGTGCCCTACGAGGTACTCAACAAGCGCACGATCGAGTCGATCATCAAGGCGGGAGGTTTCGACCGCTGTGATCTACCCCGCAAGGGTCTGCTGTTGCGCATGGAGGAGCGGATCGACCACATCGTCGCCCGCCGTCGCGAGCACGACATGGGCGTGATGTCGTTGTTTGGTTCGGGCGGTGACGAGCCCACCATCGACGAACATCCGGTGACCGACGTGGAGTTCGACAAGGCCGAACGCCTCAGCCACGAAAAGGAGATGCTCGGCCTGTACGTGTCGGATCACCCCCTGATGGGCTACGAGGAGGCGCTCGGCCGCAAGACCGACGGCCCGCTGTCGGAGCTGTCCGAACTGTCCGACGGTGCCTCGCGTTCGATCGGCGGCGTCGTCACCAACCTGCAGCGCAAGTGGACCAAAAAGGGCGACCTGATGGCCATCTTCCAGCTGGAGGACCTGCAGAGCCAGATCGAGGTCATGGTCTTTCCTCGCACGATGACCGAGCACGGTCACAAGCTGGATGACGATGTGCTGGTGATCGTGAACGGTCGGGTGGATCAGCGCGACGACACCCCCAAGTTCATCGCCTTCGACATCGAGGTGTTCGATGGTGCGGAGGCCACCTCCGACAACCCCCTGAACCTGAGGATCAGCCCGTCCAAATTGGACGACGCGCTGGTGGAGGAGCTTCGCCGGGTGATCCTGGAGTTTCCTGGTCGGTCCGAGGTCCACATCGACCTCGGCGGCTCGTCGGTGCATCTGCGACCGCCGTTCTGTGTCAACCATTCAGCTTCGTTGATCTCCGAATTGCGCGTGTTGTTGGGCACCTCGGCAGTGGTGCTCTAAGGGCTGCGCCAGTCCATGAACTGAGTGTTTCGGTTTGCAAATCTCGCAGTTTGACGCTGAACTAGTGCGGCCACCACTGCGGCCCAGACGGGGGAACACATGGCGTTTAAGACCTACACGAAGGACTGCACCGCGCTGAGCGATGCCGAGTTGACCGAGATGGCCGACCTGGCGGCGGAGTGTGAGCGCGGCTTCGATGTCGGCCTGCTCTCCAAACAGCGTGAGGAGTGGGTGCTGGTCACCCTCATTCGGGAGGCCGACGAGGTCGAGTCGCTCGTCGGTTACTCGTACTCCACCCTCGAACGCATCGGAGGAACTCCAGCGGTGCTGCTGGGATTGGCGTACGTGCGTCGTTCCGATGACCGGGACGATGTGCTCAATGCGGTGATGTCGGCCAACTACCACCGGGCCCTGATGGCCTTCCCCGACGAGGACGTGCTGTTGGGGTGCCGCATGGTCAACCCCGGGGCCATGGCCGGTTTCGAGCGGCTGGAGGACATTCAGCCCCACCCCGATGTGGAGGCCGGGGGCGAGGAGCGTCAGTGGGGGCGACGCCTGGCCAAGCGTTTCAGCATTGGCGCCTCACGCTACGCCGCCAAGGCCTTTACCGTTGAGGGTGATGGCTCGTTCCCACCCTGTCTCGATTTCAAGCCACTCGATTCGGCCACCATCGACCCCAAGGTGGCCGAGATGTTCGCCCATCTCGATGTCGACAATGGCGACTCGCTCATCACCTACGGGTGGGCGATGGAGGAAGAGCTGCGCGGCTACACCAAGCCGGACTGAGGCCACCGATGCCCGGCAACCTGGCCGACGGCTCGCTGGCGGTCGTGATGGGTCGGCGACGCATGTGTCGAGATTTCTCGGGTGAGGCTCTGAAGCCCGACCAGTTGGAACGACTGCTCAACCTGGCCCGGCGTGCGCCGTCGGCGGGTTTCACCCAGGGAGTCGCCTTCGTCAGCCTGGAACGATTCTCCGACGACCGCGCGGGGGCCGGTCGCGCCGACCCGCGTCGCGCCGATCCGGTGGAGGCCTACTGGAACCTCACACTTCCGCCGTCGCGTCGAGCTTCGTTCGCCTGGCCGGGTCTGCTCGATGCTCCGGTGCTGGTCACGTTGTGGGTGCGACCGGAGGCGTGGGTTGAGCGCTACGGCTGTGATGACAAGGCACGCGCCCACCTTGGCGACAACCAAGAGTCCTGGCCGGTGCCCTACTGGTGGGTTGATGCGGGTGCCGTGGTGCAAAACCTGCTGCTGGCCGCCGAGGCCGAAGGCCTGGGCGCGCTGTTCTTCGGGATGTTCCACCATGAACCGGAGGTGGCCGAGCGGTTGGGAGTGCCGGCCGGGTGGCGAGGCGTGGGCACGGTGGCGCTGGGCCACCCGGCCCCCGACGGTCGGCGGCCGTCAACATCAGCACGAGCCGGCCGTCCGCCATTGAGCGATCAGTGGCATCGCAACACCTGGGCCACCGACACCTGAGCCGAGCGACTGCGCCCGTATCCCAACCCTCCTCCAGGAGACCCCGCGTGAGCCCCGACATCAGAGATCTGACCACCGCCGACGACGCATCGCTCCTGGCGCTCAACAACGTCGAGGTACCCAGGGTGACCGCCCTGGATGAGGCTGCGCTGAAGCGATACAGGCCGGTGTTGCGCGATGCGCTGGCCGTGGGAGCCGAGGGCGACCCCGACGGCTTCTGCTGGACCGTTGGCCCGGACGCCGACTACTGGTCGGCCAACTATGCCTGGACGTCCCGGCACTACAGCCGGTTTGTCTACCTCGATCGTGTGGTTGTGGCGCCCCGGGCGCGAGGCCGTGGCGTGGCCCGGGCGCTGTACGACGCGGTTTCCGCCCGTGCGGTGGGCACCGCCGATTGGTTCGTGTTGGAGGTGAACACCCGGCCCCGCAACGACGAGTCGCTCGCCTTCCACGCCAGGTTGGGTTTCGAGGAGGTCGGCCGGGCGGAGCCGTACGGCATCGACCCCGCAACAGGCGTCGCCGCCGAGGTTGCCTACCTCGCTCGTCCGGTGCCGTCGCCATGAGCACTTCCGGTGGCGAGGGTTCCTACGGCGCCAAGCTGGCCCGCATCTACGACCTGAACTACTCGGGCATGGGCAAGGACTACGCGGCCGAGGCCAGGCAGGTGCGCACCATGGTGGCCAGGGCGGGCAGCGCCGTGCCATCGCCCAACGCCCCCAGGACGCTGCTCGATGTCGCCTGCGGCACCGGGACCCACCTGGCCGAGTTCGCCCGGTTGGGCTATCGGGTGGCCGGCACCGACCTCAGCGAGCCGATGCTCGAGATGGCCCGAGCACGCCTCGGTGGCGACGTGCCGCTGGTGGCAGGTTCGTTCGAGGACCTGCCCGGTGCGCTCACCAAGATGGCGCCGTTCGACCTGGTGACCTGCCTGTTCTCTTCGATCGCCTACGCGGCCAACGTCGAAACGCTCCAACGGGTACTCGGCGACCTGGCCGCCCTGCTGGGCCCCGGTGGGGCGCTGGTGGTTGAACCCTGGATCGCTGCGGAAGACTGGGTGGTGGACCACATCGGCCACGACACGGCGACCAGCGACGGCACCACGGTGATGCGCATGGCGCACTCCGGCATCGACGGCGACCGGGCGACGATCCATTTCGAACACCTCGTCGGCGACGCCGACGGAATCTGGCGATTCGCCGAACACCACCGCCTGCTCATGGCCCCAACCTCGGTGTACGTCGGCGCGATGGAGGCGGTCGGGCTGACCGTCACCTTCGACCCGGAGGGGTTTGAGTTCGGCGCCGCCCGCCGCGGCCTGATCGTTGGCGTCAGGGCAGGGTCGTGATGGTCCCGGCGGACACCAGGCCCTGATAGGTGGAGCCACCCGGGTAGAAGGTGGTGTTGTTGGTACCGGCAAACTGGTCGCCGAACCAGCCGAGCGTCAGCGTTTGCGTGGCCGACGTGTTCTTGGCTTGCGGCGTGCCGCAGGTGGTCGCACCCAGAGCATTCTGAGCGGGGCCGAAGATGTCGCCGTGGGCCCCGGAGGTGACCTGCGCACCGTGGAAGCTACGGCTGGTCAGGGCCTTGATCACCGCCTGGGTTCCGCTCTGATCGGAGTTACAGCTGTACTTGGGGGAGGCCAACGCATAGACGGGCAGGGAGGTGTTGTTCAGGCCCTTGGCGGCGGTGTCGGTGTTGCTGCCGACGATTGACTTCACCGGGTCCTGCAGCACGACCCCCTTCAGTTTGGCGAAGGTGGAGGCGTCCGAACCGCGCAGTTGGTTGGCCACATACAGCACGGCCTCGCCGCCGGCGGAATGACCTGTGAAGGCCAGCTTCTGTGGCAGTGCCTGCCCGCTTCGGCCGGCCTTCGTCGCGGCATCGGCGTGGCTCGTGCCCAGGGCACTGGAGGGACTGCCAAGACCGCCGAACAATGTCGCCAAATTCTTGAGGAAGGCGGTGTTGTTCCCGATGTTCTGCACGGTGCAACCCTGGACATCGGCGGTGGGCAGGGTGGTGGCCATGGCCAGGTAACCGTTGGCGGCCACCTTGGGACCAAAGTCGGCCCAGTCGTCTTTGGATTCTGTGAATCCGTGCTGAAGCCAGACCAGGCCTTTGGGGGTGCCGGTGGGAAAGTACCAGTCGACCGGCACGTTCTTGCTGCCCAGCCCACATGCCACCTTGACGGTGTTGGAGGCTTTGGCGACGGCGGATGGGGGAGCGGCCGCGCACGCGGCGGCGGCCATCAGGCACAGCGCTGCTGTCGCTGAAATGATGATGCGTCGAACGGAGGAGTGCATGGTCTGGCTCCCGAGGTGTTGGAGAGGGTATGCCAAACGGCACAATCTCAACGTAACCCGACAGCGTTTCCCGTTACCGGTCGAGGAACCCATCAATCCTGATGAGAAAATGCAGCGAGGCCTAATGTCCCAGCAGCTGGTGACGGAGCTCCTCGGGTGTCGTCGCCGGTGGTGAACACACCGAGCCCCGACAGACATAGGCCCGTCCCGCATCGTCACCCTCACCAAGACCGCCCGACTCGTTGCGCCCCTCCCACAACGGGCTGTCGCCGGGCTGACCCCAAGCCAACACGACCGCCGGCAGCCAGTGCGCCCGAACCTCCTCGACCAGGTCGGGTCGGTCGCCGGTGATGACCACCTCGGTCATGCCGCCCGCGTCGTCCTCTGCAGCCGCCAACAGGTGGGCAAACGACATGCCCCGGCCCTCGGCCAGCGGGGCGACCGCGGCGATGATCGCTCGTCCCGCATCGGCGTAGTGGGTGGCGCCGGTGAGCGCGGCCAGCCTCAGCATGGCTCCGGCCGCGACCGAGTTGGCCGAGGGGATGGCCCCGTCCACGACATCGCGTGGCCGCCCCACCAACGTCTCGCCGTCGTCGGGGGTGGTCCAGAGCGTTCCCGTTGACTCGTCCAGGTGGTTGTTCAGCAACTCATCGGCCACGTCCCGGGCTTCAGCCTCCCAGCGGCGCTCGCCGGTGAGCTCACCCAGTCGCACCAGCGCATCGATCAATGCCGCCAGATCGTTGGCCACCGCCCGATGGGAGGCCTCCGCAGCCTGGGCCGACCACGAACGGTGCCAGCGGCCGTCCCGCCGCAGGTGTTCCAGGAGGAACTCGGCGGCGCCCACGGCAGCGTCGCCCCAGCCGGGTTGATCCATGGCGGCGGCCGCCTCGGCCAGCGATGCGATGATCAGGGCGTTCCACTCCACGAGCACCTTGTCGTCCAAACCCGGCTGGGGCCGGTGGCGACGAACCTGCAGCAGACCGGCACGAACCTCGTCGAGAACCCGATCGCGCTGGGGCTCGTCGAGATGCCCGATCCGGTGGGGGATCGACCGGCCCTCAAAGTTTCCAGCAGCGGTGATTCCCCAGTAACCGGCCACCTTGTTTCCTCCATCCTCGCCCATCACCTCGATCAGCTCTGCCGGGGTCCAGGTGGCAAATCGACCCTCCCGACCCGGACCGTTGGGGTGATCGGGTTCGGCGCTGTCCGCATCCTGGGCCGATGCAAACCCACCGGCGGGCAGACGGAGCTCGTCGAGCAGGTAGACAATGGTCTCCTCGACGATCTGGCGGTAGCGGTCCTCGCCCGTGAGTTGCCAGGCATGCAGATAGGGGCGGATCAGCAGGGCGTTGTCGTAGGCCATCTTCTCGAAGTGGGGCACCAGCCATTGGCGGTCGGTCGAGTAGCGAGCAAAACCGCCACCGATGTGGTCCCAGATGCCCCCGGTGGCCATGTGGTCGAGCGCGCTGCGGGCAACCGACAGCGAGGTCTCCGACCCGGTGCGGCGGGCGTGGCGTAGCAGCAGATCGATCGCTGCGCTCTGCGGAAACTTGGGTGCCGACCCGAACCCACCCCATTCGGCGTCGGCGATGTGAGCCAGCCCGAGGACGGCCTCGTCGATCGCCGTCAGGTTTGGGGCGGGGGCGCCGGGATCCAGCGGTTCCGATCTGCGGATCGCCTCGGCCAACGTGTCGGCCTGTTCCTCCAACTCGCCGCGCCTGGTGGTCCATGCGTCGGCGAGCGCGTCGATCAGTTGGGTGAACCCGGGCATGCCCTGACGCGGTTCGGGCGGGAAGTACGTGCCGCAGAAGAAGGGGCGCCCATCTGGGGTGGCCAGCACGGTCATCGGCCAGCCGCCGTGGCCGGTCATCGCCTGGGTGGCCAACATGTACACCGCGTCGATGTCGGGACGTTCTTCGCGGTCCACTTTGACGTTGATGAAGTGCTGGTTCATCCTCGCCGCCACGTCGGGGTTCTCGAAGCTCTCGTGGGCCATCACGTGGCACCAGTGGCACGACGAGTAGCCCACCGAGATCAGCAGCGGCACGTCGCGCTCACTGGCCGCGGTGAATGCGGCGTCACCCCACGGGTACCAGTCCACCGGATTGTGGGCGTGCTGGCGCAGGTAGGGGCTGGTGGAGTTGGCGAGACGGTTGGCCATCACCTCAAGGTAACGGCGGGCGGCCCGGCCATAGGCTCAACCTGTGAACGACACGATCGAACCGAGCCTTTCGCCCGCACCCACCATCGTGGGAGTGGCGACGGCCGTCGGTCGACCGGGCGATCACGAGGCGCCGGACGCCGTCGGGTGGATGGAGCGGGCGCTGGTCGGCGCGCTCGACGATGCGGCCGGGCCGGGTGGGTCGGCGCGTGTTGAGCTGGCCGCCGAGGTTGGCTGGGTCGGGGTAGCCGAGGGCACCTGGCGTTGCAGCGATGCCGGCGCCGTCCTGGCCGAACGCCTGGGGTTGGGAGCAGGCGGGCCCGTGCACACGGTGCGCGCCGACATCGGCATCCTCCAGCAGCGGCTGATCGCCGAAGCGTGCGGGGCGATTCTGCGAGGGGAGGTGCAGGCGGCCGTGGTGGTGGGCGGCGAGGCCCGGGCCCGGGACCGGGCCATCGCCAGGCGCGGCGGCGTGCCGACCGAGACCGCCGGTCCCGAGGGCGCCCAACCGGACGAGGTGATCCATCCGGCCGCCGACCTGATGAGCGACCTGGAACTGGAGCGCGACCTGGCCACCCCGGCAACCCAGTACGCGATCATCGAGGATGCGCTGGCCGGTGCAGACGGCATCGACCGGGCGGCGCTTCGGCGCCGGCTGGGCGACCTGTGGGCCGGGTTTGCCGCCGTGGCCGCCGACAACCCCACCGCCTGGGATCGGAGCGAGCCGCCGTCGGGGGCCATCGTGTCGACCGAGGGCGGAAACCGGATGGTGGCCGACCCGTACACCCGGTCGCTGTGCTCACAGTGGAATGTGGATTCGGCATCGGCCCTGGTGTTGGTGTCCACCGGGTTGGCTGAACGCCTGCGCATCCCGCCTCGACGCCGGGTGACCGTTGAGGCGACGGCCGAGTCAAACCTCATCGTGCCGTTGCCGCAGCGGGCCGATCCCCACCGTTGGCCGGCATTCGAAAATGTGGTCGAGGCACTGGCCGCCCACCTTGGGGTTCAGGTTGAGGAGGGCCTCGGTGCGGAGTTGGTCGACCTGTATGCGTGTTTCCCGTCGGCCGTCCAGGTGCAGGCCCGGGCCCTCGGTCTGCCGCTGGATGCCACGAGGCTGACGGTCACCGGTGGTATGACCTTTGCCGGCGGGCCGCTGAACAACGCCATGCTGGCCTCGGTGGTGGCGATGGCGCAGCGGCTACGTCGTCTGGAGACGAACGACGGATCGGCGAGGGGACTGGTGACGTCGATCAGCGGGATGCTCACCAAGCCCGGGGCCATGATGCTGCGCATCGGCCGGGACGAGCCCGGCGTCCCGGGCCATGGGTTGCCGGACACCGGCGTGAACACCGCGGGGGCTCCGGCGCCGTTCGTGGCGCTGGACGTCACCGAGGAGTCGAGCAGGCACACCGAAGCGGTGGACGTTGATGCCAACCTGACCGGCCGGGCCACGGTGGTTGGCGCCACCGTGATCCCCACCTTCGAGGGACACGATCGCGTGGTGGCGGTGTTGCGAACCCCTCCGGTGGGTGGTCCGGTGTTTCACACGGTGGCCACCAGCGATGCGGAGGCCGACGCGGTTCGGGTCCGTGCATTCGGCGGCGCCGGGGCGACGGCCCACCTGGATGGCCAGGGTGGGTTCACGCTGCTTGAGGCCTGACGTCCCAGGCTGCGGACGGGCATGGGGACGAGCTACGGGCCACCGAGGGTGGTGGGGGTGGGCGTGGGCGGTGGGCCCGCCTGGGCCAACGGAAGGCGCCGGGCCAACGCGTCGGCCAGCGCGGTCATCAGCGGTTCCGCACCCGGGTCGGTGCGTGAGAGTTCCACGCGGGCGGTGACCGTGTCCGTGCGCACCCACAGAGCGCGACCGTCGGTATCGGCCCGACCGGCAACCGACACCGCGCCGACGCCCAAATCGACCACGGTGGCACCCTCCACCCTGCGCTGGGCACCCTCGGGCAGGGCCTCGGGGTCTCGGGGATGTAATTGGATTTCCAGCACCGTGCCGTCGGCGGACTTCCAGATGCAGCCCCCGCCCAGAACGGGCAGTTGCTTTGGAGAGCCGGGCTTGGAGCCGAGCAGGTCGGTGACCTCGTCGCCGGGCACCAGCGCGCATCCGTCGCGGAACTCGCTCTGGTCGCGCAGATCCACCTTGGGGTCGGGCACGTCCTCCCGGCCGAGCACGGCGAACGACATCACGCCGAGCACGATCGTGAACCCGGCGATCACGCTGCCGATCAGCAGGATGACCGCCATGCCTCGGCCCAGCCTCCGCCGTTCGGTGTCGCGTCGCTCCGGCCTCGGCGACGGGGACTGGTCGCCGATCGGGTTCGCGGGTGCGTCATCCACACCGAAACCCTAACGGCCATGCTCGAAGCGAAAGCCGCAGCGATCGGTGTGTGCCCCAAGGCCGAGGGCCGGGCGACAGGCTCGATGCGATCGCGCAGCCTCGCTATTCTCGGATGGTGATCACACGGCACAATATCCACCGATCGATCCAGGTCCCTCGATGAACCCATTTGTGTTGGGCGTGGACCTGGATGGCGTGTGTGGTGATTTCACCGAGGCGTTCAAGCACGTGGTCGCCGACGAACTGGGCGTCCCCGTCGAATCGTTGCCGACCAATCGGTCGTGGGGCTTCGACGAGTGGGGTCTGGCCCCCGACACGTTGGGGGAACTGCTGCGCACCGCAGCGGTGAAGCATCGCATGCTGGCGAAGATGGAGCCGATCGCCGGGGCGGTTGAGTCCTTGTGGCGGCTGTCCGATGCCGGGGTGTGGATTCGTATCGTCACCCACCGCCTCTACGTCAACTGGAGTCACGCGGTCGTGGTGGCCGACACCGTGGCCTGGCTGGATCGGGTGCAGATCCCGTACCGCGACATCTGCTTTCTCGGCGCAAAACCCGATGTGGCCTGCGACTGCTACATCGACGATGCCCCCCACAATGTCAAGGCGTTGCGTGCCTCAGGCAATCAGGTGATTTGCTTTGGCCAGCCCTACAACACCGACATCGCCCAGCCACGGATGGACAGCTGGGATGAGGTGGAGGATTACGTGTTGCACCTGGCGGCCAACGGCGGTCATCAGGTACAGATCCAACTCCCTGGCTTCCCGGTGCACGTGGACAGGTTGGCCTCGGTGCAACGACCCGATCCGAGCTGACGCCTACCGCAGTCGGGACCGTCGCAGCTTGCCCAGCTCGGTGCGGGGCAGCTCGTCGACCAACGTGAGCTGCTGCGGGGCGCAGTAGGCGGGCAGGTGTTCCTTGACGATCCCGCGCAGTTCGCCAAGCGATGGGGGAGCCGAGGGGTCGGTCGGTACCACCAGCGCCTCCACCGCCTGGCCCCACTCCGGATCCGGCCGGGCCCGCACTGCGGCATCGGCCACCCGGGGGGCGCCGCGCAACAACGCCTCCACGGGCTCCGGCCACACTTTGTGCCCGCCGCTGACGATCACGTCGTCTGCCCGGCCCTGCACGCTGAGGCGCCCATCGGGGCCCATGCGCCCCAGGTCGCCGGTGGCCAGAAACCCCTCCGGGTCGAAGGGAACGGTGCCGTCCCGGTAACAGCGCATCATCGTGGGCGACGAGATGCGGATCTCGCCGAGACCGTCGTGGTCGGGTGCTTCGATGTGGACGGTCACCCCGTTGAGGGGCAGGCCGTCGTAGACGACTCCTCCTGCGGTCTCGGTCATGCCGTAGGTGGCGATGCAGTTGTCCGGCCGATCGGTGGGGATTGCCGAGCCACCCAGCAGAATGCGACGAAACAGCGACGGGTCGATCCGGGCCAGGGCCGTGGTCACCAGTGAGGTGTGGGTGGCGCCTGCTCTGGCGGCGGCCTCGACTGCGCCGGCCTCGAACCGGGGCAGGAGTTCCAGCCCGGCGCCGGTGTGAAGTGCCCGAGGGATGATCGAGAAGCCGCCGATGTGGTTCAGTGGCAGCGCCACCAGCCACCGGGTGTCGCCTTCGACTCCGAGCGCCGTGGACGTTGCGAACGCCATGTACTCGAGTGAGCGGTGGGTGTGGACGATGCCCTTGGGTCTCCCTGAGGTGCCCGAGGTGGCAATGATGAGCGCATCGCCGACGGCGATCGGTCGTCCACCGGTGAGGGCGAACGGGTCGCCGGCGGCGTCGATGAGCACGTCCGGGGCCAGCGTCGCCAGCAGGGTGTCGAGATGGGGTTTGGGCGCATCAACCGGAAGCGGCGCCACGGCATCGCCCTCGTCCCAGATGCGTTGTACTTCACGAAGAAAGCGGAGCCCGCCCTCCATCTGCAACGCCACGAGCCGTCCGGTCACGTTGGCATCGTAGAGGCCCCGGATAAAGTCGCCCGGGTGCCAACCGATGCAGCGACCGCTCTGACGACCCAGAACCGGTGGGTGCTCGGCGCCCGCCCGCGCACCCTGCCTGCGGCAATTGCGCCCGTGCTGGTGGGAACTGCGGTGGGGGTGTGGACCTCGGTTGGGGTTGAAGCGCAGTTTCACTTCATCGCCTGGCGCTTTCTGTGTGCCCTCGTCGTGGCGCTGGCCGTTCAGGTCGCCACCAACTACGCCAACGACTACTCCGATGGCCGGCGGGGCACCGATGACCCGGGACGGCGCGTGGGCCCACCCCGCCTGGTGGGCGACGGCCTGGCCACACCCGCCGAGGTCAAGCGGGCCATGCTGGTGGCGTTCGGGGTGACACTGGTCGCCGGCGCACCGTTGGTGATCCTGGTCGACTGGCGTTTGGCCCTGGTCGGTGTGGCGTCGGTGGCCGCCGGGTGGTTCTACACCGGCGGACCCAGTCCGTACGGCTACGCGGGACTGGGCGAAGTGTTCGTGTTCGTGTTCTTCGGCCTGGTGGCCACGGTGTTCTCAGCGTTTGTGCAGTCGGGACAGATCACGCTGCTTGCCATCGGCGCCGGTGCCGCCATGGGCCTGTTGGCCACGGCCCTGCTGGTGGTGAACAATCTGCGCGACATCCCGGGCGACACGCTCTCGGGCAAGCGAACGCTGGCGGTCCGGCTGGGACCGCCGAAGACCCGTGTCCTCTACGCCGTCTGCATGCTGGGACCGTTCATCCTGTTGATGTTCATCGCCGGATGGTCGGGTCGCCTGATCGGTGCCGCGGCGTTCGTCGCGCTGCCCTTGGCGAACATCGCCTTGACCCAGGTGTTTCGAGGGGCCGAGGGCCAGGGGCTGATCAAGGTCCTGGGACGCACCGGCCAGGTGCAACTGGTTTTTGGGGTGCTGCTGGCGATTGGCCTGGCGATCGGGCCGGTGTAGGCGCCGGGCGCTACAGGTCGGCAATGATGCCGGCGCGAATTGTCTGGTATTCCTCTGGGGTGAGGAGTCCCTGCTCGAACATGGCGGCCGCACGCTGCAGGCGGGCGGCCGGGTCGGGCTGCGCCGGCATCGTGCGGGGCGGCTCGGGCCGAACGGCGATTGCGGCCGCCTGATGCGGCAGGTAGCGCTCAAGGATCGGAATCAGGCCGGCCTTCAGCTCCACGAACGACAAACCGGGAACGGCGAGGATCCAGACACCGTCGGCGTCCTCGATCTCGATGAAGCTGTTGGTCATCGACTTCTTTGCGACGACCGCAAGTGCGCCGAGCAACATGACCCTCGTGGCCGTGATCTGTTCGGTGACCTGATCCTGGTCGAGAACGTCCACTCGTTTGATCGATGCCCACGACAGCCTCACCCCCGGGTTGCGACCCTCCGAGATGCTGATTCCCGCCGGGAAGAACGTGAGGTCAAGGCGGTCTTTCTGCCTCGGGATCTTCGAGTGGCTGCCCAAGTATCGAACCTTGCGGAGGCGCGAGATGCGACGACTCCAACCAGGCGTGTCCGGGTAAGCCATGGGCCTCACTCACAGTCGATCAATGTTCAGATCGCCAACTCGGTCTCGGGGGCTCAGGCGTCGAGCACCTGGGCGGCGATGAGGCGCTCGAGGTGCCGGTCGTCCCACCAGTTGAGCTGGAGGGACTTGGCCCGACGGAAGTACAGCTGGATGTCGGCTTCCAGGGTAAAGCCGATGCCGCCGAAGATCTGCTGACCGATTGCGGTCACGTCTCGGAACGTCTTGGCGGCAAACAGCTTGGCCATCGGCGCCAGCTTGGCAATGTCCCGACCGGTGTCGTGGCTCCATGCCGCCTCGTAGGTGAGCACCTCGGCACCGTCGACGGCGGTTCGGCAGTTGGCCATGTCGTGGCTGAGCGCCTGAAATTCGGCAAGTGCCTTGCCAAACTGCTTGCGCTCCTTGGAATAGTCGGCCGTGATCCTCAGCGCCTGGTCGGCGCCACCAACCGCCTGGGCGGCCAACAGGATCATCGCCTCGGTCAGGGTCTGGTTCCAGTTGTTCCAACCGGTGCCGGCGTCGCCGAGGCGCACAGCCGGGGTACCGGCCAGGTCCACCTGATACTGGGTGTCCGAGGCGATACTCATCTGCTGGGTCAGCGTCATCCCCTCAGCGCCGGCGTCGACGACGAACAGGTCGACCCTGTCGTCCGCAGCGCGGGCCGCCACCACCAGATGCCGAGCGGCCGAGGCGAAGAACACGTGGCGCTTGGTGCCGGTGAGCGCGAACCCGGCGTCGGTGGTGACCGCCTTCGTGGTGATGCCGGCGTCGGTGAACCCGCCCCCGGGCTCCTGCACGGCGACCGTCCAGACCGTCTCGCCCGAGGCCAGCGTGGGAAGCCATTGGGCCTGCTGGTCCTCACCGGCACCGCGGGCGATGAGCCCGCCGGCCAGCACCGAGCTGACCAGGTGCGGGGAGGGCACCAGGTTGCGACCAAGCTCCTTGTAGACCACGACGGCGTCCACCATCGACATGCCGGAGCCGCCGTGAGCCTCGGGAAGCAGCAGACCGATCAGGCCGAGCTCGCCGAGCTGAGCCCACAACTCGGGCGAGTATCCGGTGGGATCGTCCTCCAGGTCGCGCACCCGCGTCAGCGGGCTGAACCGGTCGGCCACCCCGGCGACCATCTCGGTGAGCATGTCTTGTTCGCTGCTGAGGTCAAGATCCAATGGCATGGTTCGGTGCTCCTAGGTGTATCGAATGAGAGAGGGGGTTGGCGTGGCGGGGCGGGATTGCCGGTTCAACGACCGGCGGCGGGTTGCCAGGCGTCGCCTTGGCGGGCCCACGGGTTGTCGTTCCGGTCGTTGGGCAGGGCGATGCGAGCCGAGCAGGTCGACCCGACCCGCGCGGTGTCTTCGGATGCGTCGGGGCCTCGGACCATGAGGGCCACATCGACGCTCACCCAGCCGCAGCCGGCGTCGTCGGTGTTGACCCCGGTGACCGTGCCCGAAAATGTCATCGTGTCGTCGGGGAACACCGAGGTGCGCATGCGAAAGGTCATCGAGCCCAGGCGTGCGTGCGGGCCGGCCCAGTCGGTGAGGTAGCGCTCAAACCAGGCCGCCTGGTTGGGGGTGTTCAAGAAGATGTTGGCCACGCCGTTGCGTTCGGTTGCGAACTTGAAGTCGTGGTGCATCGGCCGCCAGTCGCGGCTGGCCACTGCGCCCAGTACCACTGTTGTTGCGGTGACCTCGATGGCGAGTTCGGGCAGCAGGTCGCCGCTGGAGACATCACCGTGCAGCAGCACCGGTGCTGCGATGTCGCTGGATACGGGGCTCATGAGTCACTCCCGGCGGTTTCGGCCTCGTCGCGCCGGTAGCCAAAGCCGGTGTAGCTCTCGATGCCGACCAGGTCGTGGTTTTGATTGTGGTATTCCAGGTCGATCACCCAGAATCGGCCCGATCCCAGCTTGGTGGTTTTGGGGCCGCTGACCGACTTGAGCACCTGCGCGTGGCTGATCACATCGCCAGGGCGAACCGGGTCGTAGAAGGTGAGCGTGTTGTCGGTCATCACCGCCTCGGGAAGATCGAAGGTCGCTTTGAGGTCGAAGTGCACCTGAAGCGCCAGCTGTTCGCCTTCGGCACCCGGTTCCCAGTAGTGCGGTCGGATCCACAGCGAGAGCGTGGTCGGCGGGGCGATCGGGCCACCGGTCAGTGCCTGGGCCACGCCCTCATCCCAGTACAGCGGGTTGCCGTTGGCCGTGGCTGCGAGCGTGTTGAACCCGTAGGCACGCTCGACCGGAAAGTTGGCGGTCACCGGATACTGACGCTTGCCGATCAGCGCTGCGATCTCCGAAGGCACCCCGGTTTCGAGAGCGGCCTGACGGGCCTGGTCTGTGTGGGTGGTGTCGCTCATGCGGCGGCTCCCTCGGCGATGGTGGCGGTGATCTCGGTGCCGGTCCAACCTGCATCGGCGAGCAGCTCGGCCGTGTCGGTGGATGAGGTGTCGGGTAGCGACTCGGGGGCATCCCTGCGCACGGTGCCCGCCCAGATGCGGTCGAGCTGTGCCAGGTCGCCGTCCGTGGGGTGAACCGCCCGCCCGACGAGCCCTCGGGCCTCAACGTGTGGATCGATGGTCATCTCGGGGATGGTCATCACCGGGGCGACACAGCAGTCGGCGTCGCCGAGTTGCCCGGCCCAGTCGCCGCGGCTGCGGGTGGCGAACACCTTGGTCATGGCGGCTCGCAGATCGTCCTGCGCCTCGTCCTCGTACTGCGCGGATCCAAACCGCTCGGAGTCGAGGTCCAGCTCGCGGAGCAGGTTGGCGTAGAAGCGGGGTTCGATGGCGCCAACGCTGATCCAGCCGTCATCGGCGCACCGATAGATGCCGTACCAGGCGTAGCGGCCGGTGAGCACGTTGTGGCCGGGTCCGGGCTCGGTGCCGGTCACCAGGTACTCGTCGACGTAGAGCGACATCATGGCCACCACGCCATCGACGATGGAGACGTCGAGGTAGCGGCCCTCGCCGGTGTTACCCCGGCCGATCAGTGCGGCCATGATCGCCATCGCCGCCTGCATGCCGCCGGCGGCAATGTCGGCCACGGTGGCGCCTGGCAGGGCCGGGCCGCCATCGTCACGACGGCCGGAGCAGTCGAGAAAACCACCGACTGCCAGGTAGTTCAGGTCGTGGCCGGCCCGCTGGGATGCGGGACCGTTCTGGCCGTAGCCCGATGTGGAGCAGTACACCAGCCGCGGGTTCTGCGTTGACAGTTCGTTCCAGCCGATGCCGAGGCGGTCGGCCACGCCGGGACGAAAGCTCTCAATCACCACGTCGGAGGCGGCGGCCAGCGCCTGTGCGGCGGCCCGTCCCTTGTCGGCCTTCAGGTCCAGCTGCACCCGGCGGGTGCCGCGTCCACCCGAGTAGGCAAACGCAGGGGGGGTGATCGTCACAGCGCCGGCGCGGGGCACGGCCCCGACCTTGGTGATGGTGGCGCCGTAGTCGGCCAGGATCGCCGATGCCCGCGCCGCGGGGCCCACGGTGCCGAAGTCGAGTACGGAGACACCGGCGAGCAGGTCGGAACTCATCGGCGCGCCGGGTTGCTGGGCGTGCTGGTCACGGGATCCATCGAGTCGGCCCTAGAAGTTGCGGGGCAGGCCGAGGCCGCGTCGGGCGATGATGTTGCGCTGCACCTCGGAGGCGCCGCCACCGATCGTGTCGATCACCGTGTAGCGGTAGGTCGACTCGGCCCGGCCCGCCATCGGGGCCTCGGCGGTCTTCACCCGCAGCTGGCTGCCGGGGGCGCCAAGGTCCATCGATGCATCGGCAAGGCGTTTGGAGTATTCGGTGGTGAACAGCTTGTACTCCGAGGCCTCCACGGTGGGCGGCTGAAACTCGGTGGCCCCTTCGCGGTGGGCCTTTTCCACCTTGACCGCAGCGGCCACAAACTTCAGGCCGATGGCCCGGGCCACGGCGGCCTCGGTGTGCAGGTGGGCCATTTTGGCCCGGGTGACCTCGTCGTCGATCAGCGGCTCGCCATCTCGGGTGGCCTCCTGCACGTACTCGGTGAGCACGTCGAGGCGCTGCTTGATCGGCGCGTAGGTGAACATGGTGAAGCGCTCCAGATCGAGCGCCTGGGAGATGTACTGGAAGCCCTTGTCGATCTCACCGACCGCGTAGTCGCCCGGCACGAACACGTCGTCGAAAAACACCTCGTTGGTGCGTTCGTCGCCCATCGTCCAGATGCCGGTGATCGTGATGTTCTCGTGGTTCATCGGCACCAGAAACAGGGTGATGCCATTCCACTTGGGTGCATCCGGGTTGGTGCGGGCGCCCACCCAATACCAGTCGGCGAAGTGGGCCGAGGTGGTCCAGGTCTTCTGGCCGTTCAGCATCCAGCCCTCGACCCCGTCCACCGTGGTGGGCTCGGCCTTCAGCTTCATGGCGGCGGCATCGGAACCCGCGTCGGGCTCCGAGTAGCCGACGGCGAACTCCACCTCGGCGTTGAGGATCTGGGGCAGGAACTCGGCCTTGAGCTTGTCGGAGCCGTGGGCGATCAGCGTCTTGCCGATGATGCCGATGCCCTTGCCGATCTGGGGGCCGCCCCGCCCGGCGAGTTGTTCGTTCAGCAGGTACTCGTACACACCGTCGCCCTCGGTGCCGCCGTACTCGGTGGGCCAGGTGATGCCCAGCCAGTTCTTCTTGGCCAGCTTGCCCATGAACGCACGGCGCTCGGGGGTGTCGACGATCTGGGCCATGTTCTCCCGGGTGACGTCGAAAACCTCGGGATCATCATGTGCGTCGAGAAACGCCTCGACGTCTTTGGCGAAGGTCTGCTGCTCTTCGGAGAACTCGAAATCCATATCGCTCCCAAATCTGACGGACCGTCAGATTCTACGGAGACGCCGCCCCGGGTGCACGTTGCCCCCCCGCCGCACGCAGCTCGGTTCCTACGAGCCGCCGCTGATGACGCCGTCGGTGACCAGGGCGTCGAGCTGTCCGGCGGTGAGTCCCAACAGCTCGACAAGCACGTCGCCGGTGTGTTCGCCCACCCATGGCACCCGCCGTTCGGGTTGTTCGGGAACCCGGGAGAGCTTCACCGGGTTGCCGGGGGTCAGCACCGGCGCGTCGACACCGTCGGGACGGTCCATGGCCACCAGCATGTTGCGGGCGGCGACGTGCGGGTCGGTCAGGACCTCGGTGGGGGTGAGCGCCGAACCTGCCACCACTCCGGCGTCGGCCAGCGCCACGGCGGCCTCCTCCCGGGTGAGCCCGGCAGCCCAGGCTTCCAGCGCCGGGCGGATCACGTCGTCCAGGTGCTCCCCCCAGCCGGTGCGCTCGGCAAAGCGGGGGTCGCCGACCCACTCGGGGTAGCCGATCAGCTCGGCCAACCTCGCAAACTGGTGCTCGCGCACCAGTTGGATGACCAGCGAACCGTCGGCGGTCCGAAACGAGCTCAGCACGTAAGGCGCCGGGTCGGGCTCGCTGGCTTGGCCGAGCGAGGCAAAGTTGGTGACCACGTCGGTCATCGCCAGCACCGAGTCCAGCATCGCCACGTCTACGTGCTGGCCCTCTCCGGTCACATCACGTTGCCGCAGGGCCGCGAGCACGCCGATCACCGCAAACAGTCCGGCGGAGATGTCGCCCAGGGCGCCGACCGGATTGACGTGCAGCGGTTCGTCGCCGTGGCGTTTGAACTCGTAGATGCCGGACATGCCTTCCACGATGGATGCATACGCCGGTCGGGTGCGGTAGGGGCTGGCCGGGTTGCTGCCGAAGCCCGACACCGACACCAGCACCGCACTTGGGTTGGCATCGGCCAACACCTTCGGTCCGAGACCGAGGCGGTCAAGTGTGCCCGGTTTGAAATTTTCGGCGATCACGTCGGCGTGGGAGGCCAGCTCGAGCACCAGCCGTCGACCGGCCGCCGACTTGAGGTCGATACCAACCGAGTCCTTGCCCAGGTTGGAACGGAGGAACGTGGCGCCAACCGTTCGCCCCTGCGGGTCGGTGATGGAAGGTTGTGATTGGCGGCCCGACTCGCCATCCACCGGATGCTCAACCTTGATCACGCGGGCACCCAGCCGGCCCATCAGCTGAGTGGCAAAAGGCAGGGCCGCCATCTGCTCCAGTGCCAACACCACCAGCCCGTCCAGCGGCCGGCCCGCAAACGGCGACCGCCCGTCGGCAGCATGGTGAGGCGACCTTGGGCCGGTGGTGTGGTCGCTGTGCTGCTGGCTGGTCATGTCCCGAGTCTGCCGCAGAAGCCCCGCCGGACCGCTGGTCAGGAGTTCAGCCAGGAGGTCACCAGAGTGGCCGTTCGGTTCGGCCCCTCCAGGTGGGTGGCGTGGCCCGCACCGGGCACCGAACGGAACTGGCCCTGCGGGAGTTCGGCCGCCAGGCGCTGACCGATCGAGGTGAACTTCTCATCGTGTTCTCCGGCCAGCACCAGCACCGGCGTGTCGATTTCGACGAGTCGGGGCCACAGGTTGTCCTGAGCGCCGGTTCCGGCCAGCCTCAGTGAGCCCGCCAGTCCGGTGGCGGTGTTGGTGCGGCGCTCCTGACTGAACTTGGCCCATTCCGGCAGGCCCGCCCACATGGGCATCGCCAGCCACCGCTCGACAAATGCGTCGACGCCTTCGTGTTCGATCCGCTGGGCCAGCACCTCGTCGGCGGCCGCTCTGGCTCGACGCTCGGCCGGGTCTTCGATGCCGCCGGTGGCCCCAATCAACACGGCGCGACGAACGACCTCCGGGTGGGCCAGCAGCAGGTGCAACAGCATCCGCCCACCCAGTGAGTATCCGAGCCAATCGGTCGCTGGGGCTGAGCCGAGCCGATCGGCGGTTGTCCACCCGTCGGCTGCGGGCCCGCCCGCCCCATGACCGGGCAGGTCCAGGGCCTCGATGACCCGACCGGTGGCGAGGAGGCCTTCAACCGGTCCCCAACAGGCTCGACTCTGAGCAAATCCGTGCAGGAGCCGGAGCGTTGGTTGGTCCTCGATGGTCATGGTGAACCGATGCTGCCACCCGAGCGGCATCAGCTGCTGCTCCCTGCGCCCAACGTCCTGTGATGAGCTACAAATGCTGTCCGTCGCAGTCGTGGCGACTTTGAGCCTGATCGGCGGGTGCGGGTGCGCACCGGCTCCGCCACCGAACACCACCGTCTACTTCGTTGAGCAGTTGTACGACGGCAACGTCCTGCTCCCGGGAATGCGTGACGATGGCAACTGGACGGCCAAGGCCACGCCGGTGGTTCGCCCGGCCGGAATCAAGTTTGGCTCGGGAGAGATGTGGAGGGTCGACCGGTGGACGGGCTGGGGCACCGCTCGAGCGGTCGGCGCCGGCAGCTACGGCAACCATGGGACGCGGGTGCGGGGCAATGTGGTGCTGACCCAACCCAAGAAATGCGCCGGTCGTTGGATGTATACGCAGTTGGAGGCGAACTACACCGAGCGGGTTCCGTCCAACCTGAGGCCGTACGTCCCGACCGTGGTCCGCATCACCACCTGCTGAACCACCCAACCCACAGGTGCCGAAAACCCGGATCGGTGGGCATGTCGGCGCGCCCATAGTCTGCTGGGGTGTCATCCGACGATGGGCCCGTCCCGCATGATCCGGATGTGGCGGTCACTTTTGCCGCCACGTTGATCGATCAGTGGCGACGCAGAGGGGTCCGTCACGTGATCGTGAGCCCGGGGTCGCGCAGCACCCCGCTGGTGCTTGGCTTGCAGTGGGTGCTCGACCAGCAGGCAGCCGACGCCGGTGATGCGCTCCGGGCTCACCTGGTACTCGATGAGCGCAGCGCCGCATTCCAGGCGGTTGGCGTCGCCCGAGCCGGCGGCAGGCCCGCCGTGCTGATGTGCACCTCGGGTACGGCGGCGGTGGAGTACCACCCGGCGGTGGTGGAGGCGCACCTGGCGGCGTTGCCGCTGTTGATCTGCACCGCCGACCGCCCCCCGGAACTCCAGGGCACCGGTGCGCCGCAAACGATCGATCAACGAAACCTCTTTGGCACCTCGGTGCGCAGCTACCTGGAGCCCGGGCCACCGACGCAGGCCGGCAGCCGTGGCTGGCGCCTGCTGGCCGACGAGGCATTCCGCACCGCCACGGGACTGCGCCCCGGGCCGGTGCACCTCAACCTGGCGTTCAGGGAGCCACTGGTGGGTGCGGTGGGGCATCTGCCCCCATCGACCGATGTCGACGTGGGGGATCACCAGGTCCCGATGCGCGCCGCCCCGCTGCAGGAGCCGCTGGAGCGCTCGGTGCTGGAGCGTCTGGTGGAGCGCTGCTCGGGCCGACGGGTTGTGGTCATGGCCGGCGAGCGTGCCGTGCCCACTGACGCGCCGACCGACGTGAGGCAGCGAATGCTCGATGGTGCCGCGTCGTTGGGGTGGCCGGTGTTGGCCGACCCGCTGTCGGGACTGCGGCTCGACCACCTGGCGGTTGTTCCCAACTTCGACCCGATCCTTCGGTCGGAGGTGGTGGCTCGGTCCTTGCTGCCCGATCTCGTTATTCGGCTGGGCGGGCTCGTGTCCTCGAAGGTGGGCAACCGGTGGTTGGCTGGGGTTGCCGAGCAGGTGGCGGTCGATCCGGGCGGGTGGTTTCCCGACCCCGACCAGGTGGTGGCCGAGCGCCTGGACGCCGAGCCGGCGCTGCTCATCGAACGTCTCGTTGAGACACTCGATCACCGGCGCGCCGGGGTGACGTTCGAAGGTCCGGATCGCTCAGCGGCCGGTCACAGGCTGAAGGTGGCGCCACCGGCCTGGACCGATCGGTGGCGCCGCGTGAGCCAAGCGGTGGCGGAGGAGCTGTACCGGGCACGCCCCGACGTGGTGGAGTCGGCGGCGTTGGCCGCCGCCCTCGACGGCGTGCCCGCCGGTGGGCACCTGGTGGTGTCGTCGTCGATGCCGGTGCGCGACCTGGAGTGGTTCGGACCGCAGGTGCCGGCCGGGGTCACCGTGCACTCCAACAGAGGTGCAAACGGCATCGACGGGGTGATCGCCACGGCCGTCGGGGTCGCTCACACGGGTGCACCCACCGTGGCGGTAGTGGGTGACCTGGCCATGCTGCACGACGTCGGGTCGTTGATCTCGGCGGCTGCGGTATCCAACCTGGCGGTGGTGGTGATCGACAACGGAGGTGGTGGCATCTTCTCGTTCCTCTCGCAGCATGAACTGCTTCCGGACGACCAGTTTGAGCGCTGGTGGGGCACCCCCAGCGGGGTTGACGTGGTTGCCGCAGCGTCGGGGCTTGGCCTGGAGGTTGCCGACGTGAGGCCGTCAGAGCTGGCGGGCGAACTCCAGCGGCGCTTGGCGGCGGGCTTGTCTGAGGGGACCGCTGCAACCGGCGGTTCGGTGGCGCCGCGGCGCCGCACGGTGCTGTGTCGGGTGGTGTCCAACCGTGAGACCAACCTGGTCCAGCATCAGCGTCTGCTGAGCAAACTGGCGGCATCCGCCGAGGCGGCCTTGGGCATCGACCCCTGACCCGTATCGGCGCTGCGGAGTTCCGCGTCGTCGTGCCAGGCCCGAGCCTGCGACAGCGACCAAGTCAGCGGGCGTTGTGGATGATTGCCCGGACGCTTCTACGATGGAACCAGTCAGCGAAAGCCGCTTCCGTGGTTGGGAGTGCAGGGGAGGAACCAATGCCGGAATCCATGCTTGAACCGCAACCCGACCCGCACCACGACGAGGGCACGGTGAAGTTGCCCGATGGGCGTCGGCTTGGCTGGGCCTCGTACGGCGATCCCGACGGTGATCCGGTGCTGTGGTTTCACGGCACCCCGGGCGGCCGCTATCAGGTTCCGGTCGGGGTCAACCCCACCGGCCGATCAAACGGGCTTCGGGTGATCACGGTCGAGCGGCCGGGCACGGGCAACTCCACCAACCACGGCTACCGGTCCCTCAAGGGTTTCGCCGCCGACATCGACGCGGCCGCCGACCGGCTGGGTCTGGATCGCTTCGCCGTCGCCGGGCTGTCGGGCGGCGGCCCCTACACGCTGGCGGTGGCCCACGAGTTGCCCGACCGGGTGGTCACCTCGGCGGTGCTGGGCGGGCTGGCACCCAGCATCGGGCGGGGCGCCGTGTTCAGCTACACCCAGCTGACCACCGTGGCCCAGGCACTGCTCAGCCCGCTGCGGCGCACGGTGGGTGCCATGTTGTCGGTTGGTTTGGAGGGCGTGGCCGAGTACAGCCCGGCGGTCTACACCGCCTATGCCAAGTTCAACGGCCGAGCCGACCTCGAGGTGATGATGCGCCCCGACGTGATGGCGATGTTCCTCCACGACATCACCCAGACCGGTCCGCTGCGGGCCCCCTTTCACGACCTGACGCTGTTTGGTCGCCCCTGGGGTTTCGATCCGGGCAACATCGAAGGCCCTGTGCTGATCTGGCATGGCGATGCCGACCACATCGTGCCGCTGGTACATGGCCGACGCCTGGCCAAGTCGGTGCCCAACTCCCGTCTGATGCTCATGCCGGGCAAGGGCCACTTCGGAGGGTTTTCCGAGGTGACCGACGTGTTGGAGACCATCCGCGGCGTCTGGGACGGTGCCGATCAGGTGACCGGCCACCAGCGGCGCGACGCCGACGGCATGATCACCGATCGACGTCCGGCCGGGGGGACCGTCGACCACCCAACGGTTCCAACCAGCGAGGCGTCATGATCGACGGCTTTCGATGCCCCCGCTGCGACGTGGAGGTGGACGAGGAGTTCTACGGCCCATGTGGCAGCTGTCGCTCCGAGTTGCGGTCGGCGCACTCCGGCGAGGGTCGCACTGTGGAGCTGGCCGATTATGAGCCCAAGATGAACGTGACCCCCAACGCGGTGGCCACCAAGGAGTAGTGACCGGGCCTTACGGGCGGATGAGGTGGGGCAACACTGCGGCGAACTTGGCCCGTGTCTCCTCCAACTCCGCCTCAGGGTCGCTGTCGGCCACGATGCCAACTCCGGCCAGCAGCCGGGCCGTGGTGCCGTCGAGGAGTGCCGAGCGAATGGCGACGGCAAACTCGCCGTTCCCGTCGGCGTCAACCCAGCCCACCGCTCCGCCCACCCGGTCGCGGTCCAGGCCCTCCAACTCGTCGATGAGTTCCAGCGCCTCGGCGATTGGCCAGCCACCCACGGCGGGGGTGGGATGCAGCGCAGCCACCAGGTCCAGCACCGTCGGGGCCGGGTGGCTGAGCCGCCCCTCCACCAGTGTGGCCAGATGGAGGACCGCTCCTGCCTCTACCACCTGTGGTTCCGGTTGGGCGTCCAGGTAACTGCACCAACCCAGCAGTGCATCGTGGGCACGTTCGATGGTGACGGCATGCTCGTGCCGCAGCTTTTCGGAGCGCAGCAGTTCACCGGCGCGTCTCAGGTCGGTTTGTGGGTCGCCTGAGCGGGGCAGCGTGCCTGCCATCGGTTCGGCCCGCACGGTGTCGTCGATGCGGCTGACCAGCAGTTCGGGGCTGGCCCCGACGAAGCCGTCCAGACAGAACACATACCCGGCCGGCGCAGTGGGGAGGAGGCGGCGATACAGCGCGATCGGATCGAGCGGAGCCTCCGACGTGAGTCGCAGCTCGCGGAACAGCACCGCCTTTTCAAGTTGGCCGGCGGCCATGCGGCGGGTCAGCTCGTCAACCTTGGCCATCCATTCTGCGTCGCCGATCGATGCGCGCAGGCGCAACTCGGGGGGCGGCCCGCTGATCGCCGCGGTGTCTCCGCCCAACTCGGACCCTGTCGGGTCGGTCGCCAGGTGGTTCGTGGACCGGCCAGATGGGAACGGCGGGGAAGGCGTCGTTCCGGCGGCGGGATTGGCCGGAGAGATCGTGGTGACCCAGGACGACCCGTGCACGTCTCGCCCACGGACGAGTCGGGGGATGGTGACGGCGGCGGTCCGACGGCGGTCGAAGGGGAGGGCACAGAAGGCCACCGGGCCAGACGCCGGCTCGCCGTCACGCCCCTCGCGGTCAATGGCGGCCAAAGCCTCGCTGATCGCGGCCACGTCGTTGGCCCAACCGCCGGTCCGGCCCAGTTCGACCCTGCGGGCAACCCCGTGCGCCACCAGCGTGCGGTTGGGGGACCGAAACGCCATCGCCCCAGCGGCAAGATGATCGAGGGGGTCGTCGCCGGTGCCCGCCCGCGTCGTGACGGCGTGCAGTTCGTCGGCCTCGGTGCGACCGTCAGCCACGGTGGCGGGTGGCGGTGAACAGCTGAGCGATGCCGCCGGACAGTTGACGGTGATGGCCGCGGTCGAATCCGGCAGCACCGATGAGGCTCAACGTTTCGTCGGGCTCCGGGAGGTACTCAACCGAGCGGGGCAGGTAGGCGTAGGCGCGGGCGTCGGAGAACATGGCGCCGATTCGGGGCACCACCCGGCCGAAGTACTGCTCGTAGCCAAACTTCAACACCGGGTTGGATGGTTGGCCCACTTCGAGCAGACCGATGCGGCCGCCGGGTCGCAGCACCCGGGCCAGTTCCTCAAAAAATGGCGGCAGCGACTCGAAGTTGCGCAGCGCGAACCCGCAGGTGACCCCGTCCAGCGAGCCGTCGGGAAACGGTAGGGCCAGGGCGTCGCCCTGCGCCCGGGGAAACGGCCGCGGCGCCGCCGACAGCATGCCCATGGAAAGGTCCACCCCGACGGCCGACATGCCGTGACGTTCCAGTTCGTACACCAGGTCGCCGGTACCCGCGGCCAGGTCGGCGATCAACGAGGTGGGCGCCAACCCCAGCGCATCGACGGTGGTTCGCCGCCAGCGCACATCGAGGCGCCCGGTCATGATGCGGTTCACCTTGTCGTAGTTGGGGGCGATGGTGTCAAACATCGCCCTGACCGCCACCACCTTGTCGGGCCCGGTGGGAAGGGGCTGATCGCTTCGGGGGATCAGCTCGGAGGAGTCGTGCCGGGTGGCGGCTGCGCGCTGGGTTGCCATGGGCGAAGGCTACGGGGTGGTGTGGACACTGCCGAAGGCGAGGGTGGCGACCGTCCGCCGGCGAAGCCCGGCCGGTCGGTTCAGCCGGTGAAACGCGGTGCCAGCGGTTCGGCGGCGCCGCTGGGGCCGGCCGCCGGATCGTCGGCCAACGAGTCGGCCCCGTCGGTGCCGGATGTCGGGTTGTCGCACACGCCGGTTTCGCCAGGTGGAGGCTCGACGCAGGGCTCGAAGTTCACCATCACCAGGTCGAGCTCGTGGGCGACCCCCTCGTCGTCGGTCTGGGTACCCCGGTAGCTGATGCCGGATGTGAGGTCCAGGGCGACCGTGCCCTCCAGGTCCAGTGGTCGACCATCGCCTCGGTCGTCCAGGTGCAGCCGCACCTTGACCGCATCCAGTCCACCCGAGATGTCTGCGGTCAGGTAGCCGCCATCGAGCTCGACGCGGTCGGAGAACAGGCAGAACCGCGTGATGGAGAACCGCTTGCCGTCCACCACCAGCCGACCGGCGACCGCACCGGCCACGTCAAAATCGTTGGGCAGCGGGGTGCGCGGCTCGTCGAGACGGGAGGTGGGCACCGGGACGAAGTCGATCCGCTCGTACGGGTTTCGGTCGCCCGTCTCCACGACGAGACCCAGGGTGTCATCGTCGACCGCCACCAGGTCGCTGTAGGCGGCCGGTCCGGGCACGATCAGCGGTCCGGGAGCCCAGTCGGCGCCCGTCGTGGAGGTCCACAGTGCCAGGCCGCGTCGATACGTGGGATCCGAGGGCGAGGCGAAGACGGCCCGGTCGCCATCGGGGGTGGTCAGCAGCGACCCCTGCACGACCGGCACGGTCACGGACGGGTCGACTTCGAGCGCCTGCCCGGATGGCCACCGGTCGAAGGAGGCACCACCGTCGCTCGACCGGGCGAAGATGCGGCCGGAGGCCTTGCTCGACGCGTTTCTCGATGACAGCACGAGCGTGCCGTCGGCCAGCTCGGCGATCGCGGTCTCGTCGGGGATCGGCCCGGAGTCCGGATCGGAGATCAGGGTGGCCCCGATCCGCCAGGACCGGCCGCCGTCGTCGGACACGACGAGCACCAGCGTCGCCTTGCCGTCGGCCGACGTGTCCGCAGCCGCCACCAGGCGTCCGGCCGAAGGGCCGACGGTGAGTTCGACGCCGTGGCCGGGTCCGGGCCGGAACCGGTCGATGACCGACTGCGGCACCTGCGGAGTGGTGCCGAGACCCAACGGTTCGGGCGGGCTCCAGCTTGCGCCGTCGTCGCTGGAGCGGCTGATCCTCAGGCCGCTGCCCTCCCGGCAGTGGTGGATGATCAGCACCTCGCCGGCGGTCGGACCGGTGGCGGGCGCCAACAGCACCGGGTCGGAGGGGATGCAGCCGACACCTTCGGTGAGCACGGGCGCCACCTCGGCCTTCGCACCCCAGGTTCGGCCGCCATCGGTCGACCGGCGCGACACGAGGGAGTGCGGGTCGCTGTCCAGCGGGGAGAGCGTCCGCTGCTCGGCCGCCACCACGATGGCGCCCGTCGGCGTGGTGGCGGCGCCGGGAATGCGGTAGGTGTCGACCCCGTCGGTGTCCCCCTGAAAGATGGTGACCGCACCCTCGGCCCGGGGGGCCGGCACGGCCGGTCCGGTTCGTTGCGGCGCGTCGGTCGTATCGCAGACGGCTGCCGAAGCGGATTGCCCGAACAAGGCCAGCAAGGCGAGGGCCGGTCCGACCAGGGCAAAGCGCCGGACACCACGGGGAGCGTCTGTCCGGCGCCACGTCGCTGGATTGATCATCGAGTTCATCTCCTGGTTGACCTGTGCGGTGAGCGTATCGGCCCTTGCGTCTCAGCTTGGGTGGCCTGCGCTCAGCCCTCGGTCGCCTGCGCTCAGCCCTCGGTCGCCTGCGCTCAGCCCTCGGTCGCCTGCGCTTTGGCCCAGCGGTAGTCGGCCTTGCCGGCGGGGGAGCGCACGATCTCGTCTCTCCAAACGATCGCCTTGGGCAACTTGTATCGGGCCACGTGCTTGGCGGCCTCGGTGAGCAACTCGTCCTCGGTGGCCGACGCGCCCTCGGTCAGCTTGACGATGGCGACCACCTCGTTGCCCCAGCGCTCCGAGGGTCGCCCGCACACCACCACGTCGATGACCCCCGGATGGGCGGAGATGGCCTGCTCCACCTCCTCGGCGAAGATCTTCTCGCCGCCGGAGTTGATCGTCACCGAATCGCGGCCGTACAGCTCGAGCGTTCCGTCGGCCAGGATGCGGCTGCGATCCCCCGGCACCGCATAGCGGACGCCGTCCAGTTCGGGGAACGTGCGGGCGGTCTTGGCCTCGTCGCCCAGATAGCCCAGCGGCACTCGGTTTCGCTGTCCCAGCCATCCCATCTCGTCGTCGCCGGGTTCGAGGACCCGGGTGAGGTCCTCGTTGAGCACGACCATGCCGGGGTGGGGCGAGAAGCGCCCGGTGGAAACATCGCCGCCGGCGCTCGAAACCTGTCCGGCCTGGGTGCCCGTCTCGGAGCTTCCCAGCCCATCGATCAACATGATGTTTGGGAGCGACTCCAACAGACGCTCCTTGATGGGCGCCGACAGGATGGCACCACCGGATGTGAGGACGAACAACGCGCTCAGGTCGGCGGGTTTGCCGCTCGCAGCCGAGGCATCGACGGCGTCCAGCAGGGGGCGGGCAAACGCGTCGCCCACCAGCAGCAGCACGTTGGCCTGCTCCCGTGCGAGCAGGTCGACCACCGAGGGCGCATCGAAGCGGTCGACCACGTCGGTCACCACCACGGTTCCCCCATTGGAGAAGGCGGTGAATGCCGCCCAGTGTGCCGCGCCGTGCATGAACGGCGGTGCGGGCACCGTCTTGGTGGGGTTGGCGGCTGCTGCGGCCGCCACGAGGGCGTCAACCGATTCCCATTCCTCGGGTGCGCCGAAGGGCCTGCCGCCAAGCGAGGAGACGTAAATGTCGGCCTGGCGCCACATCACGCCCTTGGGCATGCCGGTGGTGCCACCGGTGTAGAGGATGTAGAGGTCGTCCGGCGACCACGAGGCGCGAAGCGCCGGGTCGAGGTCGGTCGATGCGTCTGCCAAAGCCGCCTCATACCAACGGGCACCGTCCAACAGCGCGTTGCCCGAGTCGTCGTCCACCTGCAACAGCACCGTCAGATGGGGGAGCTGCGGCAATACCGCTGCCAGTGTGGGGGCGAACGCCGAGTGGTAGATGATGGCCCGGGCGCCGCTGTCCCTCAGCAGGTACAGCAACTCCTCGGCCACGTAGCGGTAGTTGACGTTGAAGGGGGCGGTGCGGGCCATGTAGGCGCCGATCATGCCCTCCAGGTATTCGTTGCCGTTGTGGAGGTACAGCGCCAGGGCATCCTGGCCGATTTCGTGGCTGGCCAGTTCGCCACGTTCGGTCTGGACGCCCAAACCTGCATCGGTCAGGACGTTTGCCAACTGATGGCAGCGATCCTGCACCTGGGCGTAGGTGAGGCGGAGGTCCCGAAACACGATGCACTCTCGGTCGGGTATGGCAGTGGCCAACGACTCGAACACCTCGGCGATGTTGGTCTGCAAGCTGGGCATGGGCACGCGGTCCCCCTGGTGCGACGGTTGAGCGATCGAGCCTAGGTGAGCAGGGGCTCCGTGCCGAAGAGAGGCGACCCCGGCGTAGGTCGAGCCCTCAGTCGCGGCAGACGGTGCCGTCCTCGGGCACGTCGAGGTGAACCAGGTATGCAGCGGTGATTTCGTCCACGCAGGGGTTGCCGTAACTGGTGTGTCCGGTGCCCTCATGGGTGAGAAGCACCGCGTTGTCCAGGTTCTGCGCCATCGCCTCGGCTTGGGCAAACGGCGTGGCTGCGTCCCCGGTGTTGCCCACCACCAGGATCGGGTTTGATGCGACGGCCTTGGGAAAGGGTCGGGGTTCCACCGGCTTCACGGGCCAGTTGGCGCACGGCAGCAGTTCGTTGCCGATGCTGCCCCCAAGACGGGGGGAGGCCTTCTCGAGTCGGGCGACGAACTCGGCCCACTCCTTGTCGCCGTCCGGGTGAGCCTGGTCGATGCACTCGATCGCCAGGTACGGGGTGTACTCAGCGCCTCCGTAATAGCGGTCGGCCAGGTTCAACAGCGCACTCGGGTCGCCGTCTTCGGCCTCGGTCAGGGCCTCTGCAAATGCCGGGCCCTCGTCGGGCGAGTAGGTGGCGGAGATGGCGGCGGTGGCCAGTTCGGCCGGGCCCAGGGTGAGGTCACCCGACCCGATCGGTTCGGACTCCACCCGCTTGGCCAACCTGTCGTACAACTTGGCTGTGCCGCCTTTGGGGCATGACGATCCACACGATGCAAAGATGGCGTCCAACGCGTCCTCGAAACCCTGGGTTTGGGCGGTGAGGAACTCTTCCAGATCGGCGTCGGGGTCGACCACGCCATCGAGCACGATCGCTCGGACCCGATCCGGGAACTCGTCGGCGTAGAACGATCCCAACGCGGTGCCGTAGCTGAAGCCGTAGTACGTCATCTGGTTTTCACCGAGCGCTCGCCGGAGCGCATCCATGTCCTTCACCGAGTCGCTGGTGGAGACATGAGGCAGCAGGTCGGCCGACGACGTCTCGCAATCGTTGGTGATCTGTTGGGCGGTGTCGTTGAGCGCCTTGGTTTCGGCAGCGTCGTCGGGTGAGGGGTCGAGTGCCCGGAAGTCGTCGACCGAATCGTCGCAGCTGACCGAGTCGCTGGAGTTGGTGCCGCGGGGGTCCCATCCAACAACATCGAACCGATCGTTCAGTTCGTCAAATGCCGGCTCCTGAAACACCCACTCCACCGTCTCCACCCCGGAGCCGCCCGGCCCACCGGGGTTGACCAACACCGAACCCTGTGATCTGCCGCTTGATGGTCGACGGGAAACGGCCAGGTTGAGGGTGTCGCCCTCCGGTTTGCTCCAGTCAAGCGGCACCACAAGGGTGGCGCACTGGAGTTGGCCGCAGTCGCTCCAGGACAGAGGTTCGGGGGCGTAGCCGCCGAGCGGGTCGTCCTCGACCAACACCGTGGTGGTGGGGCCGGAGGGTCTCGGCGACAGCACCGTCGTGCCGGATGCCTCACCCGAACCGCCGTCGCTGCGTCCGCCTGCCGCGTCGCCTCCCAGACCGGTGGAGCAGCCGCCAAAGAGGAGCGCAGCAAGCAGCACCATGGTGGTCGGCAGCCGAGTGGGTCGAGCGCCGTTGGCCGTGATCACCGAGATCGAGTGGATTGGGTCACTCGTAGTAACGGAAGATGATCTCGGCCACGCAGCTGGGCTTTGGCGCGTCCTCCACCTCGAAGGTGAACGTCATCGTGACCTGGGCGCCGTTGTTGGGCAGGTCCTCCAGCGAGTCCAGCTTGGCGCCGAGGCGCAACCTGGAACCGACCGGCACCGGCGAGGGAAAGCGAATCTTGCCCGCTCCGTAGTTGACGCCCATCTTCATGCCGGTGACGGTCATGATGCTGGGCATCAGCGCCGGGCCGAGTGACAGCGTGAGATAGCCGTGGGCGATCGGTCCGCCGAAGGGGCTCTCCTTCGCGGCGCGCTCGGGGTCGACGTGGATCCACTGGTGGTCGCCGGTGGCGTCGGCAAACGTGTTGACGCGCTCCTGGGTGATATCGAGGTACTCCGAATAGCCGAGGTGCTGCCCGACGAGTTCCTTCAGTCCTGCAATGCCATGTACTTCGGTAGCCATGGGCGAGAGTCTGCCACGCGCCGCCGGCGTGCCGGCAGCGGAGCCGGCTACTTGAACCAGGTGCTGACGTATCGCTGCGACTGGGAGTGCAACAACAGTGCCACCAGGGCGGCCTCGAAGAGCAGGTTGAGCGGTGAGCGCAGACCGATGATGTAGAGCAGGTCGAATCGTTCGACGGCGAAGGAGATGTATGCCCGAAGGATGAACGGGCTGAACGATGCCACCACGGCGAGGATGTAGCCGCGTTTTTCCTCGTTGGCGAGGCCGAGGCCGCCGACGAGGTAGGCAACGACGGAGAGGACCAGCAGAAGCATCCCGATCCCACCAAACCCCTTGGGACCGCCCAGGATGCCGATCACCAGAAAGAAGGCGTCGATATAGAGCAGAATGTTGGCGATCTGAAGTGTTTGGGGGAGTGACCGATTGGTCCAGCGACGTACTTCCATGAGGGTAAGTGTGCCAGGCGCGACGCAAACCGATCTGGTCGGCGTGTGCCTGGCGGCCGGCGCCGGCAGTCGGCTGATGCCGCTCACCCTGGAGCGGCCCAAGGTGTTGTGCCCGGTCGGTGGCCGCCCGATGCTGTCGTGGGCGCTCGATGCGCTGGTGGGGGTGGTTGAGGAGGTGGTGGTCAACGTGCACCATCACCCGGCGATCATGCTGGAGTACCTGAGCTGGGCGGTCGACACCGAGCGGGCGGGCGGCGGGCCGACGATGCAGTTTTGGCGGTCGTTTCATGGTCAGCGCCACGAGCGGCCGGTGGTTTCGAGCCTTCGGTCGCTCGGCTCGCTGGTGGGCGCGGCTCGGTCGCCCGACGTCTCCGGAATGCCTGCCGGCACCGGGGCACCGTCGCCGACGATCCAGGTCGTCGCCTCGGTGGAGGGTCCGGACGCGTTGGGTACGGCGGGGGCATTGGCCAACCTGGCCCATCACCTTGACGGCCGCTCGGTGCTGGCCGTCAACGCCGATTCCGTCTTCGACGCCGATCTGGCCGACGTGGTCGCAGCCTGGGACGGCGAGCGCCCGCTGGTGGCCCATGGCGGCCGGGATGGGTTCCGGCCCGGGGTGCCCGTCGTCGCCTCGATCACGCCGTGGAGTGCGATCGAGGCGTTGCCACGGTCGCCGTCGGGCCTATTTGGCCACCTCTGGCGGGACGCCCATGCCGAAGGTCGCCTGCAAAGCGTGCAGTTGGATTCGCCGGTGTTGGACTGCGGCACTCCGGCGTCGTACCTGGCGGCCAATCTGGCGCTCTTCGGTGGCGCCACTTCGGTGGAGGTCGGTCAGGTCGACGCAACCGGCGCAGGTGACATCGCCCGAGAGAACCCGGGCGACACCGTCGAGCCACACGAGGGTGTGACGCGCAGCGTGCTGTGGAGCGGCGCCAGGGTGGGTCCGGGGGAGCGCCTGGACGGAGCCGTGCGTACGTCGGACGGACGCACGGTCCTGGTACGGCCGGTGCCGTCAGCGCCCTGGTGAACGGGTGGGCGGCGCCACCTGAACCGCTGTTTCGGAGCTCGATGAGTCGGGGTTGGAGCGCGTGTGTGTCGAGGTGGCAACGGTCTCGGCCTGCTCGCGGCTGCGAGAGGCGAGCTGCCCACAGGCCGCGTCGATGTCGTCGCCACGGGTGTCGCGCACGGTCACGGTGATGCCGGCGCGGTCGAGCCGATCGCGTGCGGCGCGAACCCCGGCCGGGGCCGTGCCGGTGGTTGGCCATCCGGGCGTCGGGTTGAGCGGAATGAAGTTGACGTGCGCCCGGGCACGACGCGCAAGTGTAATGAGGGCGTCCAACTGCTCGGGGGTGTCGTTGACGCCGTCGATCAGCGCCCACTCGAAGCTGACCCGTCGCCCGGTGGTTGCCCGCCATGCGACGGCGGCGTCAACCAGTGATTTCAGGTTGTGGCGCCGGTTGATCGGCACCAGCTCGTTGCGCAACTCGTCGGTGGCGGCGTGCACGGAGATGGCCAGGCTGACCGGCAGGCCTTCACCTGCCAGCCGGGTGATGGCGGGCACCATGCCAACCGTTGACACGGTGAGGTGGCGTGCCGACAGCCCGACCTCGTCACGCAGGCGTCGCACAGCCGCCACCGTCGGTCCATAGTTCGCCAGCGGTTCACCCATGCCCATGAACACCACGTTGGACAGTCGCCGAGGCGACGCCTGCCGGGCCACCATCACCTGCTCGACGATCTCGCCCGCTGTGAGGTGCCGGGTGAAGCCGTCCTGACCGGTGGCGCAGAACCCACACGCCATTGCACATCCGGCCTGGCTGGACACGCACACGGTGGCACGGTCTCCGTAGATCATGAGGACCGTTTCGATGGTGGCGCCGTCGTGAAGACTCCAGAGCCACTTGGTGGTGTCCCCACCGTCACCGACGCTGCGACGAACCTCGGTGAGTCCGGAGGGGAAGGTCTCGGCAAACCCTGCCCGAAGCGACTTCGGCAGGTTGGTCCACGCTTCGGGCGGCGTTCCCTGCGTGTACAACCCGTCCCAAACCTGGTCCACCCGGTAGGACGGCGCCTTCGTAGGGCCGCGCCCCACAGCGGTTGCATCGCCCGAAAGCCAGGCGGCGATCCCGGCCCGGTCGACGTCGTAGGGCCCGATCGGACCCACCACACGACGGCTCATGAGCCGGCCCCCGGCCCGTAGGCGACATTGGTGTGGTGCACCGTGTAGCCGAGTCGTTCGTACAGCTTGAGCGCTCTGGTGTTGTCCGATTCGGTCCACAGCATGGCCTGCTCGGCGCCCCGAACCCGGTATTGATGGTCCATGCCCGCCTGCACCAGGGCCTGGCCCAGCCCCCGGCCCCGAGCGGAGGAAGCCGTTGCGATGACGTACACCTCGCCGAGCGCCACATCCGCGCCGGAGGCGTCTGTGGCGGAGGTGGCCGGGTGAAACTTGGTCCAACAGAAGCCCGCCAGCGCGTGGGTGGTGTTGGGTGGTCGGGTGCCATCTTGGATCGTCGCCGCCTCGAACTGCGCCGCATCGACGACGAAGAACCCGTCCAGGTCGACCCACGCTGCGGTCAACGTGGCAGCCATCCCGGCGTGGTTCTGGTGGCCTTGTTCGGGGTGCCACGAGAACGCCTGGTTGTTGAGTTCCAGCCAGGCATCCACATCCCGATCGGGGTCGAAGGTGCGCAATCCGGGAATGGGAGGGGGCGCCTCCATGGGAAGCGGGCGACGGAGCTGTACCAGGGTGCGGAGCCTCACCCATCCGGCCTTGGCCGCCACCCGTTCAACGACCTCTGGAGGTGCCTCGATCCACCACTGGATCTCCCCGCCGTCGTTCGCCAGTTCGCGCAGGTCCGCCGTCACCCCGGCCGCCTGCTCGGGTTGGTCCCAGGCGATGGCCGGGTAGCTGACGCGCAGGCCGGAGTCGGTGCGTTCTTCGGTGCGTGTGATGGGACCCATGCCATCAGGGTAGGTCCGACGTAGGGAGAACGACCCATGTGACCAAAGTCATAACTAGGTCGTTGGACGCGAAGAGTGGCCAAGGCCGCCGGCCAAAATTGAGAAGTCTCACCGCAGGACAGGCGTGTTTCCCCACGTCGTGGGGCGTTGGCCGCGGGGATGGCTCGCAGAGGGACTGAGATGGCCGGTCACGGCACAAAATGCACTCTGAGTGGTCGGTAGGGTCGGTCCATTCCTCACTGTGGGTGTGGATTTGGCGCGGTAGAAAGGTGGACACCGGGCGACGGGTTCGTTACATTTCTGCTTCGGCCAGGCTCCCGCCGCCTGGCCAAGCGGCGACATCGGGATCCCGCCACCCGGTTCGCCAACTGGAGCCCCTCCGGGGGCTCCAGTTTCTTTTTGGGTCATTGTGCTCAACCTTGGTGCAGAGGGCGCCATGGGTGGAACTGCCCACGACGGTGCCGGCCCTCCTCCCTCCGGCCCCCTCCCGTAGCATCGACCACATGCGTGCTGTTGTGCTCAAGTCGTACGGAGGCCCCGAGGTTCTGACCATTCGGGAGGTGCCTGATCCGACCCCCGGACCCACCGAAGTGGTGGTGGACATCGCCGCCACCGCGCTCAACCGGGCCGACCTGTTGCAGCGCCGGGGCCTGTATCCCGGCCCGTCGATGGATCACGAGATTCCAGGCATGGAGTACGCAGGCACCGTGCGGGAGGTGGGCAAGCGGGTCCACCAGCTTGCGGTGGGCGATCGGGTGATGGGCATCGTCGGTGGCGGGGCCTATGCCGAGGCGATCGCGGTCGACGAGCGCCAGGTCATGGCGGTGCCCGACGCGGTTGGGCTGCCCGCTGCGGCGGCGATCCCCGAGGCGTTCCTCACCGCATTCGACGCGTTGGTCGTGCAGGGCGGGCTGACGTCGGGCCGTTGGGCCTTCATCCACGCCGGGGCCTCCGGGGTGGGTACGGCAGGCATCCAGATTGCCAAGGCCATCGGTGCCCGGGTGATCGTTACGGCGTCGGAAACCAAGCTGGAGGCCTGCTCGGCCCTGGGCGCCGATCTGGTGATCGACTACCGCAACGAAGATGTGGTCGCCCGCACCAAGCAGGCCACCGGCCCTGTCGGCGTCCACACCGTACTGGACGTGGTCGGCGCCGACACGCTGGCCGCCAACCTGAAGATCGCAGCGATCGGGGCCCGCATCATTCAGGTGGGCACCATGGGGGGCGGCAGCGGCGACATCAACCTGGGTGCGCTCATGATGAAGCGGGTGGCGCTCATCGGCACGGTGCTGCGATCCCGACCGGCGGAGGAGAAGGCCACGCTCACACAGCGGGTGGCCACCGAGCTTCTCCCCATGTTCGACGGCGGACTGCTCAAACCGGTGATCGACACCACCTTCGCGGTTGAAGACATTGCAGCCGCACATGAACACATGGAGGCCAACGCCAACGTGGGCAAGGTGCTGATCACCATCGGCCCTGGGGCGTGAGCACGCCGCACATCTCGGCGCCCGACGGCGCGTTCGCTCCGTCGGTGCTGCTGCCGGGTGATCCCCTGCGTGCCCGGTGGATCGCCACCGAGTTGCTCAGCGACGCTTCGGAGGTGACCGAGGTCCGGGGCATCCTGGGCTACACCGGCAGCTGGCGAGGCCGACGTGTGTCGGTTATGGGCACCGGTATGGGCGTGCCCTCGATGAACATCTACGCCACCGAACTGGCGCGCCACTATGGAGTGACGCGCCTGGTTCGCATCGGTTCGTGCGGCGCCATCGACGACAGGGTGGGCCTGCGCGACCTGATCGTCGTGTCGGGCGCATCAACCGATTCCAGCGTCAACCGTCGCCTCGTGGCGGGCCACGACTTTGCGGCCACCCCCGACTTTGCGCTCACCCGGGCTCTGGTGGAACGCGCCGAGACGTCGCCTGCAAACGCCTCCCCCGAAGGCGGGTCGACATCGACCACGCACGTCGGACGGGTGTTCACCTCCGACACCTTCTATGGCCAGCCGGCCTCGGAGCTCGACCTCCTGCGTGCCAGTGGCCACCTGGCCGTGGAAATGGAGGCTGCCGGGCTGTTTGGTGTGGCGGCGAGCGAAGGTGTGGCCGCAGCGGCACTGCTCACCGTGTCGGACCATCTCAACGGCGACACCCACCTGAGCGCGCAGGAGCGCCAAGTGGGTTTCTCGGCAATGGCCGAGGTTGCCCTCGATGCGGTGACCGTCTGACTCCGTCGCCGTTTGGCTGACGCCGGGGCTCAGCGAATGGAGAAGGGCACGTAGTCGCGCTCGCCCGCACCGACGTAGATCTGGCGGGGGCGGATGATGCGCTGGTCCTGCTCGAGTAACTCGGTGTAGTGCGACAGCCAACCGGCCACGCGTGGGATGGCGAACAGCACGGTGAACATGTCCATCGGAAACCCCATCGCCTGGTAGATCAGGCCGGAGTAGAAGTCGACGTTGGGGTAGAGCTTTCGGTCGACGAAGTAGTTGTCGGCCAGCGCCACCTCCTCCAGCTTGAGCGCAATATCCAACAGCGGGCTCTTGCCGGTGACGTCGAACACCTCGTAGGCGGTGTTCTTGATGATCGTGGCCCGGGGATCGAAGTTCTTGTAGACCCGGTGGCCGAAGCCCATCAGGCGCTCCTCGCCGGCCTTGACCCGGTCGATGAAGGCGGGCACGTTGTCGATGGAGCCGATGCGTTCCAGCATGTGCAGCACCGCCTCGTTGGCGCCGCCGTGGCGGGGTCCGTACAGCGCCGAGGCCGCAGCGGCCGTGGCCACGTAGGGGTCGGCGTGGGCCGAGCCGACGGTGCGCATTGCGGTGGTTGAGCAGTTTTGCTCGTGGTCGGCGTGCAGGATGAACAGCACGTCGAGCGCTTTGGCCAGCACCGGGTTGGCGTCGTAGCGGGGCTCGGCGGTCTTGAACAGCATCGACAGGAAGTTGGCCGAGAAATCGAGGGAGTTGTCCGGGTAGACGAAGGGCATGCCCCGGCTGAATCGGTAGGCGCCGGCGGCCAGGGTGGGCATCTTGGCGATCAGGCGCACGATCTGCTTGCGCCGCACCTCGGGGTCGAAGATGTCCTTGGCCTCGGGATAGAAGGTGGACAGCGCCGCAATGGTGGCCACCAGGATGCCCATCGGGTGGGCGTCGTGATGGAAGCCTTCGAGGAACTTCTTGCGCACGTTCTCATGGATGAACGTGTGATGGGTGATCTCGTAGCGCCAGGTTTCGAACTCTTCGGCGGTGGGCAACTCGCCGTTGACCAGCAGGTACGCCACCTCGAGGTACGACGAACGTTCGGCCAGCTGCTCGATCGGGTAGCCCCGGTAGCGCAGAATGCCGTTGACGCCGTCCAGTTCGGTGACGGTCGAATCGGCGGCGGCGGTGGTGCCGAACGACGGATCGTTAAACCAGACGCCGGGCATCAGCTGGTTCCAGGGTTTGGAGTCCACCCCGCCCTGATCGATGGGAATCTCGACGGATTCGCCGCTGCGGTTGTCGGTGATGGTGATGGATTCGGTCACATGCTCATGGTAGCGAGACGCGCCGATGCTCACTGCCCACCCTGGGGTGATCTGGCCCGAAGCCCACCCTGTTTGGCGGCCGACTCACTCACCACATCGATAATCGCCTGCGCAACGGTGCGGGCCGCCGCCGAGGGCATCCGCTTTCGTCGACGCGCCAGCCCCACGGTCCGGCCTTCGATGTCGGTAATGGGTAGTGCCACCCAACGGTCACCGCCGTCGAAGGGAGCGGCTGACGCGGGCAGGATGGCGGCGCCGAAACCGGTGAAGGCCAGCGATGCGATCAGCCGCAGGCCCTCGATCTCCGCCTTGGGCTTCAGCACCACCCCGGCCGCAGCGCAACGTTCGTCGAGCAGTGCCCGGTACCGACTCCCAGGCACATCGAGAATCATTTCCCAACCGTCCAGGTCGGCCACGGACACCTGGGTGCGGTCGGCCAGCGGGTGGTCCGTGCCCACCACCAGCACCAGGTCCTCGTCGAACAGCGATTCCATGGAGATTGCGGGGTCGTTCCCCGCGTAGGACACCACGGCGAGGTCCAGGTCACCCTCCGCCACCCGGGGCAACAGCACCGAGGTGGTGCCGTCCAGCAGGGTCAGCGCAATACCCGGGTGGTTCGCGGCCAGGTGATTGAGCAGCAGCGGCACCAGCCACCTGGCGGTGGTACCGATCACCCCCAGCCGTACTGCGCCGATCACCTCGTCGCGCAGCGCCGCCAGGTCTGACGCCAGCGCATCAAGCTCCCGTTCGATGCGCAGCGTTCGGGAGGTCACCAGCGCGCCTTCGGGGGTGAGTTGGTTGTTTTCCCGGTCCACCAGCGTGACCCCCAACTCCCGTTCCAACCGGGCGACGTGGGCCGACACGTTGGACTGCACGGTTGACAGCGACCGGGCCGCCGCCGAGAAGCTGTGATGGTCGCCGACGGCGCTGAGTGCACGAAGTGCTTTGAGTTCCACGTCGGCAGCGTACCCGACCCATCTGAATTTACGATGTAAAGTATCTTCTCAAACTGTTTGCAGCATTGCGTGCTCGGGCTTATGGTGTCTTTATCAAGTCGCCGAGGGGAATCAATCCCCCCTCATCTCCTCGGCCTCCAACCGACGGTTACGTCCCCCCGTACCGCGGTTCACACTGAAGGGCCGGCTCCCCCCGCCGGCCCTTCAGTTCTTTTTGGGGACGGGTTCTGCGGAGCTTAACTGGGCGTGAGTTCGGGGATGCACGGACCCAATCCAAGCTCGTGGAGCCCTCGAAGGTCACCGTCGCCAAAGTGGGTCGTTTCGATGTTGCTCTCGGGGTACATGAGCTGCGACGGGTCATCAACGTGATCAAGACCAACCAGGTGACCGGCCTCGTGTTGCACCACCGACCTCGCCGCTGACTGGCCGTCCGGTGCTTCGGCGATGATCTCGGCGATCTGCGAGCCATCCAGCATGATGATGCCGGTGACGTAACCGGTCGATTGCCTGCTCACCTCGCTGTCGGCAGTCGAGCGGGTGACGCGGTACGAGGTGCTCCCGGCCTGTCCGGCCACGGCTCCGGCCAGGCCGGGTACCACATCGGGGTTGCTCCAGGCGATCAGCACCGGTGCCCAGTCGGCGCCGTAGCGGTTCGGCTGGACGCTCTCCCTGTTGGGTCCGGGTGATTCGTCCGTTCGTCCCACGGGTTTGAACACCAGGCCGGTGGCGGCGCTCACCTCGGCCAACGCATCAGTGATCAGCCGGTCGCCGTTCGGCGGCGCGTCCGCGTCGTTGATGACGTAACGAATGGGGCGGCATGGGTCGTAGGTCACCGGTGCGTCCGCGTCGGGGCGCATGGCGATGAACCGGTAGGGGCCGCTTCCGGTCGGAAGTGCCGGCGGGCCTCCCAGGGGGGTTTCCGATTCTGCAACAGGTTTCTGGTTCGTTTTGCCCGCTGGGTCCGCAGGCAGCTCTTTCGGCTCAACCCGGTCGACCATTGCGTCACCTCCGGTCCAGGCCGGTGCTGCGCGTTCGGTCAGCTTTGGCGTCAGAACGACCGCGAGCCCGGTGGCAACCATGGCTGTGATGACGGCGATCAGCAGCAATCGCAGCACGGACGGCGGTCGAGACCTTCTCTGGGGACGAATCTCGGCGGCGCCCCAGCCACCGCGCGGAACCGGGGCGGTTTGCGCCGGAGCGATGCTCTCTGCGGTCAGCCGTTCGTGGAGGGCCCGCTGGCGTTCAAGCCGTGCAGCCTCTCGTTGGCGCTCCTCGGCGGACGGCTCCAGCGGCGGCGCACCATATTTGCCACCGGCTGTAAGTTCGGCCGGGTCAAACCACCACGGCGAGTTGCTGGATCCTGATTCGCCGTCGGTGGGGTCCCACTGGTCATCAGCAGGGGAGTCGGGTGGCGCCACCCTGAAAGCGTAGCCAGGACGGCATTCAGGCTGGTTACCTGTTCAGGATCAACCTTCTTCTGGGCAGGGTTCGGTGATCACAGTTCCGGGATGCAGGGGCCCTGGCCCAGCTGATTCAGGCCGCGTCGGTCGCCTGCCTGAAACTCGTTGATTCCGAGGGAGCCCTCGGGGTTCATCAGCTGCGTGGGGTCGGGCACGTGATCGAGTCCCAGCAGGTGGCCCACCTCGTGCGTCACGACCGCCAACGCTGCTCGGCGGCCCTCGGGTCCTTGCGCGAGGAGCTCGGCGATTTGTGGTCCATCCAACGCAATGTGGCCTGAGACGAACACCGAGGTGCGGTCCACGCGTTTGCCGTCCACTTCGACGTCGTCCACCTCCAACCATGAACTCCCGCCCAGACCGGCGACGGCACCTGCAAGCGTCGACTCGTTCTCGGGGCTGGTCCACCCAATCAGCACGGGCGCCCAGACGTCACCGTAACGATCGGGTTGGTAGGCCTTGCGAGCGGCCGAGGGGGCCTCGTCGGTGGGGCCAACCGCTTCGAACACCAGGCCGGTGGCATCGCTGGCCGCAACCAGCGCCTCCTGCACCATCAAGTCGGCCCCGGGCGGGGCCTCGGCGTTGTTCACGACGTAACGAATGGTTCGGCAGGGGTCGTAGGTGACGGGGCGTTCGGGGGCGTCGGGCCGCATGGCGATGAAGGCAAAGTTCCCGTCGGCGGTGGGTAGGGGAGGAGGCGTTCCGAGCGGGGTGGGCGACGGGTCGTCTTGGGGCGTCGGTCGGTCCACCTGGGTGCTCTGCTCGCCGAAGTTGCCGGTACCGCCCGCCCAGCCCAGGCCGCCCTCACCCGACCCGGCCCAGCGTTCGGCCGTGAGGACGGTGGCGATCAGCGCAATCACAGCCAAAATTGCGACAAAACGGTTGTTGCCAGGGCGTCTGCGTCGTCGCCTCAGCCGACTCTTTGTTGGGGCGGAGGCCATCCGGGCATTGTCGAGCTGTTGTTGCGCCGCCAATCGCTCGGCCAGGGCTCGCTGACGGCGGACACGCTCGGTTTGTTGCTCGTCGGGTGGCCAGGAGCCCGGTGGTGGCCTCATCGTCACCCTTTGATGCTACCGACCGCCACCCAGCCTCCGGTCCTCGCTCTGAGCGTCCGCTGTTTGGGTCATGCGCGCAAGAGGTCCCAAGCGAGGTCAGCCGCCCTGCCACTGCAAGCGTGAGGCAGAGTGGCGCAGTTCCGGGATCATGGCTTCCCGGACAGTGCAGAGCAGCGTCGGGTTGGCGACGCTGTTGTGACCCCTTCCTGAGAGCGCCGGCGCCTGGTCGGTGACGGCCCCACCGTGGGGGCCTGGGTCACGTCCGGCCCGGCCAGTTTCCATCGGTGCTGTTGCACTCGTGTGCAGAGCCTCAAGGGACGCTCCGACATGCTCCGCTGCGCTGGTTCCTCGCTTCGCTGTCCATGTCTGCGCTCTACGCCCTTAACCCGCCGCCCCCGAGCCCACCCTGTCGACACATGGTCGAGGCGCCGTTCCGGACGCCTCAACCGTCCCGAAACCTCAGTACCGACAGGAGCCACCCAACATGGGCCGATCACTTGCGGACCTCGCAGCACTCGCCACCGATCCGAACCTGGACCCGGACGAGCGCATGTGCCACGCCGCAACGCTCACCAACCGAGCGCACGCCACGACAGCCGCACTCGCCCGTACGTGCGCCGTCCGGGGAGAGGAGACCTTGGAGGACTCGGGGAACGTTCTGGCCATGTCAGCGGGGGACGTGGGCCGCCTGGTTGGCTGGAAGCAACTGCGCCTTGTTGGCGTTGGCTGAGTGTCGGCGGGCGCCCCGAGCGTGGCGCCGTACTGGGCGGTGCTCGCTGTGCTGCGCTCCGCTCCGCTCCGGGCGGCGCTCCTGTTCGGCGCTGCCGCCGTCGTTCAGACACCGGCCCGGACCGCCAAGTTCGACCCAGCACCAACCAACCTGAGCCACGAACCCCGATCACCAAGCCACGTATTTACCGGATGCAGTGATACAGAACGGCACCCCACCTGGTACGTCTCCTCCGCCAGCGAGGAGGACAACCGTCACATCGGAAACAGGCGGGGTCGACGCTCACCGGGCGAACTGCAGGTGGGCGACCATGACTGGAGCGCTCCAGTCGGGGGCGTCGTCGAGAGACTGGGGCCCTAACGCGATCAGGATCCAAGCCCAGGTAGTCGCAACGGGCGTACCCTGCCGCTGCGCAGCAAGAAGACCAACGGTTCGCCATCGGCAGTCACACCGGGTCGCTACGATTTGACTACACACATCGGTTCGGAGCAGCGGTGCACAGCAGTCACGACGGGATACAACAGAACGCGCTGACCGCAGCAGTGCCACTGAGCAGCCAGGGGACTGGCGGGCACCTCAACCCCGCACCGCCCTCTCGGCCTGCGGTCGAAACGCTACGTTCATGAAGGGAACGGCAAACAACTGATGGGATTCCTAGACAAGCTGAGGGGCCGCAAGGTCGTCAGCGGTCCTCCCACCTCAGGGCAACCGGTTTCCCGGCCATCTCGCACCCGTCCGCAAAGTGGAGAGATCACGTGGGTTCCGGCTGGTCAGCCTTTCCAGGTGGACGGACAGGTAATCGCAGGCGGGCTGCTCTATGTCGGGTCACGGGCACGTTCCGGCGACGGCCAGACCTTCGAGCCCGCTCTGATTGACCCATCACTTCCTGTGCAGTGGAGGCGGCCCGACCTGACCGGGGCCACGATGGGCTACTGGCCGTCCTACGGTGCCCTGGACCCGTCGGCCCGCGCCGGCTACCTCAACTGGCTGCTCGGTGGACGGTCCGATCCCAACGCGTATATCGGCTTCGTTTTCTTGTACTTCTACGGGTTTGAGCGCCGCTTCCTTGTCGACCTTGGATCGAACTCGAACCACCCTGACGCTGCGCTCATCACCGCCGAGGTCCTTCGACTCCTGGCGATCTACGGCGACAACGGGTCTTTCCAGATGTACGCAGGTCGTTTCCTCGCGCTGATCGAGACCATTTCAGCAATGACGGCCCCAGTCACCCCACCTGCTTGGGCATCAGTGCCACGAAGCTGGGAGATCCCGCCGGTCGTTCGGGTCGGCCTCGGCCGGTACGTCGCCGCTAAACAACCGATCCCTGCCGAGTGGGCTCTCGCGTTTCTACGGTTGCACCCCGAGGCGAACCTGCGTACCCCTGCCACTCGGTGCACCGACGAGTTCGACGAGCTTTTCGTTCAGCGGTACCGGGCCAAGTTCGGCGACGGGATCGTGGCCCGGATTCCCAAGGCCCGCGTCGAAGTTCACTATCAGCCTGCATCGGGCGGTCTGCGCGGCGACTACCGCCAGCGGCTCGAAGACGTCCCCGATGTCTGTGCATCCAAAGCACTGTTCGACAAGATCCGTGAGGTCGAGGCGAGCTGCACTGACTCCCTCGACGCTTACAGCCGGTTCCTTGGACGGAACCCAGATGGTGCCAGCGAACCTGCAGCGCTCGGCCTGCTCCCCGACGAACTACTCGCTACCCGTGGCGGTGCCACCCTCGACAGTCTCCGAACCTGGGGTGCAACTCTCGCTGAACAGGGCGCTGTGGCAGTACTGCTCGACGACGTCGTGCAGCGTTGGGCCCCCGGGCGCACAGAGAAGCTCACGAAGAAAGACGCGGTATCCCTCGCTTCGCTGCTTGCCAAGTTCAACATCGGTATCGAACCCGACGTCCGGTTCGGTGGCAAGACACCCACGCCAGGTTCCACAGCGGTGGTGTTCATCCTGCCAGACCAAGCACCCGCGGCACCATCGGCCCCATACGCTGCGGCTGCAGCCCTCGTGCATCTCACAGCGGTCGTTGCGTCATCCGACGGCAGCATCGACGACGGCGAGCGGCTCCACCTCGCACGGCACCTTGAAGCATCGCTCGAACTCGACGGACCCGAGCGGGCCCGGCTCAACGCCCACTTCACCTGGCTGACCGTCGGCAAACCAAGCCTTACCGGCGTCAAGACCAAGGTCAACGCGCTCTCTGTGGCGCAACGCAGTGCCATCGGCCTGTTCCTCGTCGACCTCGCCGCCGCAGACGGGGTCGTCAGCCCCGAAGAGATCACCACGCTCACGAAGCTCTACAAGCTGCTCGGAATCGACGAAAGCGAGCTCTACCGGACGGTCCACACCCTCGGCACCGACACCGACACCGGCCCGCTGACCGTCCGCACTGCCGACTACGACGCGCCCCGCCATGCCATCCCAGCACCAGACCCTGCAGGTACCGGTATCCGCCTCGACCCAGCCAAAGTCCAAGCACGAATGGCCGAGACAGCAACTGTCACCGCCCTACTCGCCGACATCTTCACCGAAGAAGACCCCCCGGCCGATCCGGTGCCGTCAGCGCCTTCACCAGATGACTCCGACGGTGTGACGATCGAGGGCCTCGACAGCGCCCACAGCGCTCTCGCCGCGCACCTCCTAGCCCAAACCACATGGGAACGGGCCGACGCTGAGAAAGCCGCTGGGAACCTCGGGCTTCTAATGTTGGCGGGTGCCATCGACCGCATCAACGAGGCCGCCATGGACATTTGTGGCGAACCTCTCATCGACGGGGATGACCCGCTCGAACTCAACCACTACGCCGCCCAGGAGCTCTACGAATGACCGGACAACGCTCAGCACCCGCACCGATCCGGCCCCGCGAACGCGACGCCATCTTGCAGTCGCTGCGCGCCGGAGTTGTCCCTCGCATCGGCCAACAGCACATCCAAGTCGGTAGAGCCAACGAGGTCACCGCCCTTCTGGCTGACATCGAACGCATCGCCGACGGCGGGTCCGCAATCCGGTTCGCTATCGGCGAGTACGGCGCCGGCAAGTCGTTCTTTCTAAACCTCATTCGTTCCATCGCTCTCGAGCGAAAACTCGTCACCGTGCACGCCGACCTCGCCCCAGACCGCCGTCTCCACGCCACCGGTGGTCAAGCAAGAAGCCTGTACGCCGAACTAATGCGCAACGTGTCCACCCGGGCCAAGCCTGACGGCGGTGCCATGCCCTCGATCATCGAAAGGTTCGTTGCCGACAGCCTCACCGCATCCACCAGTCGCGGCGTCGCACCCGAGATCGTGATCCGTGAGCGGCTCGCCGAACTCGAAGAGATGACTGGCGGCTACGACTTCGCTGAGGTTATCGCCGCGTATTGGCGAGGACACGACACCGGCAACGAACAACTCAAGGCAGATGCCGTGCGATGGTTGCGTGGCGAGTTCACCACCCGCACCGACGCCCGCGCCGCGCTCGGTGTCCGAACGATCATCGACGACTCGACGTTCTACGACCACCTCAAACTCTTCGCCCGATTCGTGCGCCTCGCCGGCTTCTCTGGCCTGCTCGTCAACCTCGACGAGCTCGTCAACTTGTACAAACTGTCGAACACACAGGCCCGCAACGCCAACTACGAGCAACTCCTACGGATCCTCAACGACTGTCTTCAAGGTTCCGCCGTCGGGCTCGGGTTCGTTCTTGGCGGCACCCCCGACCTTCTGCTCGACACCCGACGTGGCCTCTACTCGTATGCAGCACTCCAATCTCGTCTCGCTGAGAACACTTTCGCCGGCGCTGGCCTCGTCGACTACTCCGGGCCAGTGCTTCGCCTCCCGAACCTGGCACCTGAGGACATGTATGTCCTGCTCGACAAGCTCCGTCACGTCTACGCCGGCGGGATCCCCAACAATTACCTGGTACCTGATGAGGCGCTCACAGCGTTCATGACCCATTGCTCAACACGGGTCGGCGACGCCTACTTCCGGACCCCTCGCACCACGATCAAAGAGTTCATCAACCTTCTCGCCGTCCTGGATCAGAACCCCGACATCGAGTGGTCCGAGCTTGTAGAACGAGTCGAACTGGCTCCGGAAACCAACCCGGACCTTGCCCCGCTCAGCGAAGACGAGCCCGCACAGCCTCTGACGGCTACTGCTCCCACGCAGGCACCGGACGCCCCGATCGAAGAGGACGATGACGACCTCGCCACCTTCAAGCTCTGAATCGAGCGGATCGCAGTCATTCCCCCGGCTGCACCCGTCCATGCAGCGATGGGTGCATGAACAGGGCTGGACGACGCTCCACGACGCTCAGGAGCGAGCGATCGGGCCGATCCTCGACGAGCACCACGACGTCATCATCTCGGCGGCCACAGCGGCAGGTAAGACCGAAGCTGCCTTTCTGCCGATCTGCTCAGCGTTAGCTCACCAACGCGACGTTGCCAGAGGAGCCCCAACCGCTGACCCGTGGGAAGGCCACGACCCTTGGGCGCCACCGGTGCCACCGCCTGCCCCAGGCATCGAAGTCCTGTACCTGTCGCCGCTGAAAGCACTGATCAACGACCAGTACGACCGGCTGGACATGATCTGTGACCGGGCCGATGTCGCGGTCCACCGTTGGCACGGTGACGTGGCCGGAAGCGAAAAGCGCAAAACCGTGAAGCACCCTTCGGGGGTGCTGCTCATCACCCCGGAGTCACTCGAAGCCCAGTTCGTCAACCGTGGCAACGAGATCGCAACGATGTTCGCAGGTCTTCGCTACGTCGTCGTCGACGAGCTCCACTCATTCCTTGCCACACCCCGAGGTGCCCAACTCCAGTCGCTGCTGAACCGCATCGAGCTGGCCGTCCGACGACGACCGCCACGCATCGGGCTCTCTGCCACGCTCGGCGACATGTCTGCCGCAAAGGCGTTCCTCCGTCCTACCGGACCTGACAACGTGCTTGTGATCGAGTCAACCTCTGACGGTCAGGAACTCAAACTTCAGCTCCGCGGATACCGCGCGGCAGCACCCGATCTCCGTGGCCGCCAAGTGCGGGCCGCCGAAGCCGCCGGGCAGACCGTCGAGATCGAACAGGTCGTGAACGGTGACCAGCTCGACATTGCAGAGCATCTGTTCAAGTCGCTGCGCGGCTGTGACAACCTCGTGTTTGCCAACGCAAGAAGCGACGTCGAGACGTACGCCGACTTGTTGGCCAGGCGCTGCGAACGCGCCAAGGTTGCCAACGAGTTCTGGCCGCACCACGGGAGCCTTGCGAAGGATGTCCGAGAAGTCGTCGAGGCGCAGCTCAAGGACCGAACCCGGCCGGTCACCGCAGTGTGCACGTCAACACTCGAGATGGGAATCGACATCGGCTCCGTTGCGAGCATCGCCCAGATAGGTCCGCCGCCTTCGGTGGCTTCGCTTCGACAGCGACTCGGACGTGCCGGACGCCGGGGCGAACCAGCGGTGCTTCGCATGTACGTCACCGAGAAGGAGCTCGATATTCGATCGGCGCCAGCAGGTGAGCTTCGATGCAGTCTCGTCCAGACCGTGGCCATGGTGCGCCTGCTCCTTGAACGTTGGCTCGAACCTTCCGACGATGCAGGACTGAACCTATCGACGCTGATCCAGCAGGTCCTGTCCGTCATCGCGCAGCACGGCGGTGCCACGGCAGCTGAGCTTCACGGCGCCCTGTGCGGACCTGGGCCCTTCAGCGACTCGGATCCGGCACGTTTCAGTCGGCTCCTTCGATCCATGGCCGCCCAGGATTTGATCGTTCAATCCGGGGACGGCCTGTTGCTGCACGGCCAGTTAGGCGAGCGGGCTGTCAACCATTACTCCTTCTACAGCGCATTTCAAACCCAGGAGGAATGGCGGCTCATCGCTGACGGCAGGCCTCTCGGCACGCTGCCGGTCACCCAGCCTCTCGCCATCGGCGGGCTACTCATCTTCGCTGGTCGTCGCTGGCGCATCACCGGCGTCGATACGGTCGGCCACGTCGTCGAGCTGACCCGAGCCGCCGGCGGAGTACCTCCGCCCTTTGGTGGCGAAGTCGCACTCGTTGGGGATCGGGTCCGTGAGGAGATGGTCGCGGTCTATCAAGGCACCGATGTGCCCGTGTGGCTGGATGCCGAAGCCAAGACTCTTCTTGCCGAGGGTCGTAAAGCTTGGCGGCGCCTCGAGCTCGACCAACATGTTCTCGTTGCAGCCGGCAACGACACCATCATTCTTCCTTGGGTGGGGGATCGCGGTCTGTCCACCGCCGCGCTTGCCCTGGCAACACAAGGGCTAGTCGTGAGCGTCGACGGTCCCACTTTGACGGTCACCGACTCCTCCCCCGACCAGGTCGTTGCCGCCGCCAGATCCCTCCTCGCCAAGCCCGTCCCGGACCCATTGGAGTTCGGACGGCATGTCGAGAACTCCGAGGTCGACAAGTGGGACTGGGCGCTCGATGCCGAGCTTGCTGCCGAAGCAACCGCAGCCCGCATCATTGACGTAGCGGGTGCTTGGCGTGTCCTCGTTGCTGTCGACGCACAGCCCGGTTCGAAGCTGGGCTCACCAAGCGACCCCACCGCCCCATCGGTACCGTCGCCGCTACTTCCCCCCCCCCCACCCCCACCCCCACCCCCACCCCCTCCGCTTCCTCCTCTTCCTTCTCCTCCGGAGCCGAAGGGTCCCAAGCCAGGGTCGCTACTTGGTCATCTCCTCGAAGGTGGTGGACGTCTCGCCGTCATCGATGTCGAAACCACCGGCCTGTACAACAAGGACCGCGTCGTCGAGGTCGCCATCATCACGATCGACGAACATGGGACGGTCGACGAGATCTTCGAAACCCTCGTCAACCCTGGCCGTGACGTCGGGCCGACCTGGCTTCACCAGGTCACCGCCGAAATGGTCACCGACGCACCCATGTTCTACGACGTCGCCCATCACGTCGCTGCCAGGCTCGACGGAGCTGTCGTTGTTGGTCACAACCTGTCCTTCGACCAGCGGATGCTGTCCTCCGAACTCGCCGCTGCCGGCATCCTCATCCAGTGGGGTGACGGCCTCGACACCCTCAAAGTGACCGGCTGCAAGCTTGGTATCGCATGCGCTGAGAACGGCGTCGAGTTCGGTGGCGACGCCCACAGCGCCAAAGTCGACGCCTACGCAACCGCCGGGCTGTTGCTCTCGGTCGCCCAAGCTTTCACCCGGCCAGGCACACCTGCTTCGGCACAACCCATCGAAGTCCGACCGGCCCGCCTTCACAGCCGGAGCAGATCGAGCCAGGCTGAAGAACCTGCGCCTTACCTGGCGGCCCTCGCTGCTGGTATCCGGACTGCCGCCGATGTCGCCCCGTACGTCGTGTTGCTCGGTCAGGCGCTCAGCGATCTCAAACTCACTCAGGAAGAACGGGCCGAACTTGCTGCGATGGCAGACGATCTCAATCTCACGGGCGAGCAGGTCGAACGGGCACACCGGGAGTTCCTGAGCAGGCTCATAGATGCCGCACTCGACGACCACATCGTCACCGAAGCCGAGTACGACCAGCTGTGTCGTGCCGCAGCACTCCTCGGAGTCGACGTCTCTGTTGTCTCTCAACGCACCGACGGGTACCGGTCGACAGGTGGCGACCTCACGCTCACCGAAGGGCTGCAGGTCTGCTTCACCGGTGCCGCTCTGGATGCCCACGGCCGTGAGCTCTTACGCGCCGAGCTCGAGGAGCTTGCCCAGGACAGAGGTCTCATTCCAACGAACAGCGTGACGGCTAAGGCATGCGACCTTCTCGTTGCTGCCGACCCGGCATCCCGGTCCGGCAAAGCGGGCAAAGCCCGGAAGTTCGGCATCCCGGTAGCAGCAGTCGCCGCCTTCCTCGCCGCATCCGGCCCCGGTGACAGCCTTCCGGTATCCCGGTTGGAGTCCTCTGGCAAAGCGCTCGTGTGCGTGCGCTGCGGTTCATCCTGGCTCGCATCCCGGTCCTCAAGCCGGCCGGTCTGTGTCGAATGCCGAGAAACAGCCTGATATCAGGCAGAACAGCCCCGCACAGGGCGACACTCCATTCGCCGAAAACCCCTTCAACTGCAGGATAGACGAGGGCTGAAAGGCACTAGCCGCAATGCCGTTAACTTACGAGGGTGAGGGTGATTTCGGGTAGGTGGACTGGTTGTGGCCAGTCGGCGTGAGCCGCCCGTTTGACGTGCCACTTGGTGTACTTGCGTTTGACGACGCGGGGGAACGATCTGGCTCGTCGTTTGGGGTTGAGACGCCGAGCGAGGAGGGTGGTGGCGATGTTCCAGAGCCTGGCGAGTTCCAGCTCAGGGGGAAAAGCCGCCCTGTTGGGCGGTGTCTCGGGCGATCCTGAGTGCGGCAACGAACGAGACCCGGTCTGGGTCTCGGCCGCCGTTGACCTCGACGTCGGCCATCATCAGCCGGATGGCGTAGTGGCAACACAACATGGCCCACAGTTCCTGGTGGACCAGCTCCGGTGACTTCGACCGCAGCACACCCCGAGCACCACGCTGATGGGTCTTCAACTCATCGAAAACCGTTTCGATCTCCCACCGCTGCCAATACGCCGCGGCGAGGTCGCCGGCATCAATGTCGGCGGGGTCCAAGACGGTGGTGATCAACCGGAACCCGCCGTCGGTGTTGTCGTCACCGTCGGTGTCGAGTGTGCCGTTGTCGACGGTGTAGTCGATCACCCGCACCCTGACCGGGTTCGCTTTGCGGCCCGCCCGGCCTCCACGGCGGATCTCGCCGAGCCATGACCCGTCACCAAGGTCCTCCACGAACACAGGTTTCAGGTTCTTCTTGACCCGCCACAACAGATCGGCTCCGGTCGCTTCGGCCCGAACCCACAGGTCGTAGCCATAGAACCCCCGATCGGCGATCACCAGGCTGCCCGGTGTGAACCGGTCGACCAGCCCTTTCGACAGGCCGACCTCCGACGTTGTGTACGGGCCGATCTCCGCGTCCAAGATCGCATGGGTGCCACACTCCGCGACCGCGACCAGGCGGGCCAACGGAAACGCGGAACGTTCACCCTTGGACACACCAGCCCGACCGAAATGCTCATCATTGGCGGTCGTGTCGGGCACATCCATCGTGGTCCCATCGATCGCCAACAAACGCCGGCCACCCAGAAAACAGTCGTCCCAGTCCGGTTTGCCGATCGGCACAGCACCCCGACGGAACAACATCTCCAACGGCTCCGGGCCCAACCGGACACGGGCCTTGAACAACGCCACCTTCGACGCCATCTGCGGCGGACCGTCACCACCCTGGGCCCACACCAGCCCCGAAGACACCATGCCCAACACGTCCTCATAGGACCCGTCAGACCAAAGCGCCAACCCCAAACAGAAATAGGCCATCACCCGGGCCGGGAGCGCCCTCACCCGCTGCTCCTTCCGGCCACACGCCTCGACCACCTCATCGACAAGCGCTCGTGAGAACGCCTTCTCCAACACTCCCACCGACACCGAATCCGCCAACTGACCACCGGCAACAGCCGTTCTCTGTCCAACACGAGCCATCCGCCGATACTACACCCATGTAGTTCTAAGTTAACGGCATTGGCACTAGCCGCGATCCGGCACGTTTCTCCGGTGTTGGCGGCCTGAAAGCCGTTTTGGTGTGAGGGGGGTTGGTATCGGATGTGGTGGGGTGCTCGTGGCGGGTTCAGAGGGCTGCTACCCGGCTGTCCAGTGTGTTGAGGTGTGTTCGGGTTGGTGTGTGGGGTCGGTGAAGTAGCCCGGCCGAAGGTTCGGGCTGGTGGACTGGCTGTCTGGAGTAGGTGACGGTCAGATCTGGAGTGGTGCGGGCGGGTTCATGGTCCGGAGGCGGCGTCCTGCGTTGCGGAGGTGGGGGTTCCATGGCCATTGTTTGGGCCATAGCGTCCAGGTTTGCCGGTTGCGGACGCGGAGGATCGCGGGTGTGTTGAAGAGGCAACGTCTCAGCTTTTTGGGGTGGGCGTGTTCGAACTCGGTGCCGGCGAGGAGGTCGAGTTGGAACCAGCGACAGAGGGTGTGGGCCCAGCCGACCATTGAGGTCCAGACCTTGTTGCGGGCGGTGTCGGGGAACGGGAACCGGTCGAGGCCACAGGTTTTGAGTCGTTTGATGTTCTCTTCGACGTGGGCGTGTTCGCGTTGGAGCCGGTCGATCTCCAAAGCTGATTCGCCTGGGAGGTCGGAGATGATGATGGTGTGGCGCCAGCCGTTCGTGTCGAACATCCGCTGCTGGGCGCCGGGGTGTAACGGTTCGCGTCGGACGACGACTCGGGTGCCGGGCGGGTAGTGAACATCGAGGTCGTCTTTGGGTCGTTTCTTCAGCCCAACCCATCTGGCGATGGCTGGGTCGTCGGTGACCTCAACGACTTGGGCTTTGCGGGCGTCGACGTCGGAATGCTCGTCGTCGAGGTCGACGTTGTGGGGTTCCAACGCCTGTTCCCAGTTGGTGTTGTCGTCGAAGCTGAGGATCACCGAGCTCAAGACGGTGTTCGACCTTCCGGTGACACAGAACCGGACGTTGCGGTCCCACATGTCCCACATGAACCCGAGGGTGTGCCCGGCCGAATCGGATCTGACGAGGATTTCGTTGGCCGCGTCAGCAGCGACAGCGCCGGGGCGATGGGACCGGGCGACGCTTTCGGGGAGCGCGTCCAGTCCTGCGTCGACGATCCCAACGAGATCGGCGATGGTGTTCGCGCCGGCGTTGCCGGGCCGGTGCTCAACAGCGAGAGCCTCACCGGAGCAGTCAGCGAAACACGCGACCGGGTGGAACCCGTACCCGCGTTTGTAGTTGCCTTTGGCGTCTTCTTTCTCCGAGTGCACACGGGTGAGGGTGGCGTCGATGTCCAAGGTCACCCGACGGCCGGGGTCCGACCAGCCGTGTTCGGCCCACACCCGGGTGCGGACCTCGGCCATCACGCCGTCGATAGCACCAGTCGATCCGGGTGTTTTGGCGAAGTCGGCGATCATCCGCCGGAACGTCGTGTCCGAACCGACGTCACCCAGCACACCTTCGGCGGCTTGGACCATCGCCAGGTCGGTGCAGCAATCTCCTCCGGCGTTCAACATCAACAAGCCATGGACCAACAACCCGCCCCGGTCAACAACCGGTATTCCCGGGCCCAAATAGGGCACAGCACCGGCGAACCCGCCGGTCACTCCCAGCCGGTCGGTGTACTCAGCGAGCGGCCCCAAGCCAGCCAACGCGACGATCTTGTCGGTCTCATCATCGCCGTCATAGCGGACCGGTTCCGACGCGCTACATTGCACCTGACGGGTGCGTTCCATCCCAGCCTCCTTGTGTGTCTCGACAACCACAAGTTTGCCGGAACGGAGCGCATTTGTCGCGTCCGAACCTAGTTCTTCACGGTTCTACCATGCCGGATCGAGGCTAGACGGCAGGACCGACGCGGGAGTTCAAGTCCCCCTCCGACACAACTGTGACGTCTCAGGACTTCGGAACCTCCCAAACCCCGGGTTTGGAGGTGCTTCAAGGGCCGGAGGGTGACCGGTAGGCAGAGTCCGCCCTGAGTCCTAAAGGGAGCCGAGGCGCCGATTTGAAGGCGAGTCTCCGAACGTCGCCCGATTGCGTGAATTCTCACAAGGGGGGAGGTGTGTTCGACCACTTGCGAGGTTGCCGAGGTCGGTCCTACCACTACTTGTCAGACTGGCGCTGCGAAACGTCCGTCGGCTGCCGACGGCGAGTTGGGCAGCCTGCACCCTGCCGGACTCGAAGCGCTTCGGCTTGCTCGAAAGACGGCGACCCCGGCGGGGACAGGGGATCGATCCTCAACAGATTGTTCGCCATGTTTGTCTGCGTGGCGGGACGCGTCAGGTGGCAGGTCGGGTAGCTTGCATCCAATGGCAACGACCTCTGATTCGACCGGCGCCACATCCTCCCGACATCAGGCGACAGACCGCGGTGCGGCGTTCTTCGACCTCGACCGGACGCTGCTGCGCGGTGCCTCGGGCCGGGTCTACGGCGAGGCGCTCCGACGGGTGGGGCTGGGTCCCCGTCGAACCGGCATCGAAGACCTGGTCTTTGGGATCTTCGACACCATCGGCGAGACGTTGCCGGCCATGTTCATCACCCGCCAGGGGGTGCGGGCCACCAAGGGCTGGTCGCAGGCAAAGGTGCAGGAGGCGGCTGAGTGGGCTGCGCCCCACCTGGCAGACATCCTTCAGCCGTGGGCACATCAGCTCTTCGACGAGCACCGCGAGGCGGGTCGTCCGTTGGTGATGGCCACGACCACCCCGTATGACCTGGTCGCCCCGTTGGCTGAGGCGCTGGGCCTGGATGCTGTGGTGGCCACCCGGTACGAGACCGATGGCGAGGATCGTTACACCGGCCGGGTGGCGGGTCATTACGTGTGGGGCCGAGGCAAGCTCCAAGCGGTGGCCGAGTGGGCCGAGGATCACGACATCGATCTCGATGCCAGCTATGCCTACAGCGACAGCTTCTATGACCAACACCTGCTGGGTGCGGTCGCCCACGGTGTGGCGGTGAACGCCGACCCTCGCCTGGCGCTGCTGGCCATTGCCCGGGGCTGGCCGCAGATCCACCTGGATTCACCCCCCGGGGTGCCCAAGTTTCTGGGCATCGAGCCTCAACAACTGTTGTTTCAGCTTGTCCGAAGCGAGTTTTTCCCCTACGTGCGCTTCGATATGGACGGCATCGACCTGCTGCCGAAGGAGGGTCCGGCGATCATCGTGGCCAACCACCGCTCGTATTTCGACCCGTTGGCGGTGGGCGTGATGGTGGCCCGGGCCGGCCGGCCGGTGCGCTTCCTTGGCAAGAAGGAGGTGTTTGACGCGCCGCTGGTGGGCGATATCACCAGAGCGCTTGGTGGCATCCGCGTGGAGCGGGGCAGTGGATCGGACGAGCCGCTGGCCGCCGCCACCGACGCACTTGCCGCAGGCGAGGTGGTGGCCTTGATGCCCCAGGGCACCATCCCCAGGGGCCAGGCGTTCTTCGACCCCGAGCTGAAGGGCCGCTGGGGAGCGGCTCGGCTGGCCCAGGAGTCGAGGGCACCGGTGATACCGGTGGGAGTGTGGGGTACCGAGCACGTTTGGCCCCGCAGCTCCAAGTTGCCCCACGTGTGGAACGTGTTGTCGCCTCCCACGGTGAGACTGCGGGTGGGTGGGCCGGTGGACCTGAAGTACCGGTCGCTGAAAAAGGACACCGAGCGCATCATGGATTCGCTGGTCGACCTGTTACCCGCCGAGGCACGAGAGCACCGCACACCGACCGAGGAGGAACTGGCCCGCACCTATCCCTCCGGTCGGGTGGAGACCGACAGCGACCACGAGGCCGACCGCCGCCCCGGCAGCGACTGAGGGACCGAGCAACCTCATCGAGGAGTGACATGGCACCGACCGCGTTTCTGCATCCCTTCGCCCGGCCCGCAGCCGAGCAGTTCGTCAACATGGTGCGCGGGGAGGGTGCTGCGGTTTGGGACGACGCCGGCAAGCGCTACGTCGACGCGATGGCGTCGCTTTGGTACTGCCAGGTCGGTCATGGACGCACGGAGATCGCCGAGGCAACTGCCGCCCAGATGGAGACGCTGGAGGCGTTCCACACCTTCGAGATGTTCACCAACGACCCGACCGAGCAGCTGTGCGCAGCGTTGGCCGAGCGATCGCCAATGGACGGCACCCGCGTGTTTCTCACCAACTCCGGCTCGGAGGCGGTGGAGACGGCCCTCAAGCTCAGCCGTCTGTTCTGGGCGTGGCAGGACCAGTCGGAACGACGGGTGATCATCTCGCGTCGACGCGCCTACCACGGGGTTGGGTACGGCGGCACCACCGCACAGGGGCTGCCCGCCAACCGGGAGGGTTGGGGCGAGTTGTTGGCCGACGTGGTGCATGCTGACGCCGACGACCTGGCACAGGTGAAGGAACTCTTCGCCACCTACGACGGGCGGGTGGCGGCGGTGATCGCCGAACCGTTGCAGGGAGCCGCCGGCGTCTACCCGCCGCAGCCGGGCTACCTGGAGGGGTTACGTGCCCTCTGCGACGAGCATGGGGCGCTGCTGATTTTCGACGAGGTGATCAGCGGATTCGGTCGGCTCGGTCACTGGTGGGGTGCACAGCGGTACCAGGTGACCCCCGACCTGATCACGTTCGCGAAGGGCGCCACGTCGGGCTATTTGCCGCTTGGCGGGGTGCTCACCGGCGCAAAAGTCAACGAGGTGCTGCAGGCCGATGACACCCGGATGCTGCGTCACGGCTTCACCTACTCGGGGCATCCCACCGTATGCGCGGCGGCGCTGGCGAACCTGGCGATCATCGAGAACGAGGGGCTGATGGCCAAAGCGGTGGCCATCGGTGAGCGACTCGGCCCTGCGCTGAAGCAATTGGTCGACGAAGGGCTCGCAACCGAGCTGCGAGGCAGCGAAGCCATCTGGGCCCTCGGTCTGAACGAGGGCGTCGCACCGGCGGCGGTGCGCGACCACATGCTGGCCAACGGGGTGATCCCCAGGCCGATCCCAACCTCAACCGTGGCCTTCTGCCCGCCGCTGGTGATCGGGGACGACGACTTGGACCTCATCGTTGCGGCCACCCGGTCGGCTCTCGCTGAACTTGCAGGGACTCAGGCATGAGCATGCTGGGTCGGTCGGGCTCCGCCGGTGATGCACCCAAGCCGGGTGACCCCGCGGTCGCCGCCATGCTGGCGGATTCTGAGCTGGCACCGTTTTGGCTGAACCGCCCGGAGGTGGCACTGCCCGCCCGGCCTCCGATCCGTGGGCATCATCAGGCCGACCTGGTGGTGATCGGCGCCGGGTTCACCGGGCTGTGGGCGGCACATCAGGCACTGGACGACGAACCGAACCTTGACGTGCTCGTCATCGACGCCTCCGGGCCGGGCGACGGCGCCTCGGGCCGCAACGGGGGGTTCTGCGACGCGTCGATTACCCACGGCGTAGCCAACGGCATGGCGCACTGGCCGGAGGAGTACTCAAACCTGCACCGTCTTGGCAACGAGAACCTGACGGGTTTGCTCGCCGACCTGGAACGTCACGGCATCGACGCCTGCTGGGAGCCGGTTGGTGAACTTGACGTGGCCAACGCCGACTGGCAGTTGGAGGATCTGCTGGGAGGTGTGGCGGCGCTGCGACGGGCGGGCGACCGGGTGACCGTGCTCGACCGGGATGCGGTACAGGCCGAGGTGGCGTCGCCCACCTTCGTCGGTGGGGTGTGGCGCCACGACAACGTGGGCCTGGTCGACCCCGGGCGCCTGGTGGCCGGGCTGCGGCAGGCCCTGGTTGGCCGCGGGGGTCGCCTGGCCGACCACACGTCGGCGGACGGCCTGGAACGGTCCGACGCCGGCGTGGTCGTTCGGGGCCCTGGCCTGGAGATTCGTGCCGGGCGGGTGATGGTGGCGACCAACGCGTTTCCCGGCTTGGTGCCGGCCATCCGCCACCAGGTGGTGCCGGTGTACGACCACGTGCTGGTCACCGAACCACTCGATGCCGCCCGCCTCGAGTCGCTGGGTTGGGCCAACCGCCAGGGCGTGGGCGACGCCGCCAATCAGTTTCACTACTTCCGGCTGACCCCCGACAACCGGGTGCTGTGGGGCGGGTACGACGCCATCTACCACTACGGAGGCAAACTTGGCCCGGCGGTGGAGTCCAACGAGCCCACCGAGTCGATGCTGGCCGCTCAACTGCTGGAGTGCTTCCCACAGTTGGAGGGCGTGCGGATCAGCCATCGTTGGGGCGGACCGATCGGAACGACCACGAGGTTTGCCTTTACCGCCGGGTGCCGGTGGGACCGGCGTGTGGCGTGGGCGGTCGGCTACACCGGGCTGGGAGTCGGCGCCACGCGGTTTGCGGCCCGGGTGGCGGTCGACCTGCTGGCGGGCGTGGACAACGAGCGCACCCGCCTGGCCATGGTGCGCAGGGGGCCCGTCCCGTGGCCTCCGGAGCCGGTGCGCTGGACCGGCATCACGCTCACCCGACGGGCGATTGCCAAGGCCGACCGCAACGACGGCCGACGTGGGCCATGGTTGCGGCTGTTGGACGCCGCCGGGGTCGGTTTCGACAGCTGAACCGTCCGCCTCGTCCGCTGGGCGACTGGGCGACTGGGCGACTGAGCGAGTGAGCGAGTGAGCGACTTAGCGGGCACCCCAGGCGTAGGACTGCTTTTCCAGGTGGAGGTAGGTGAAGACCTCCGTGCTGCGCACCCCGTCCAACGGACGAACGCTGCTGTCCAGCAGACCGAGCAGGTCTTCGGGGCCGGTGCACACCATCTCCAGCAGCAGGTCGAAGCGGCCTGACGTGACGACGACGTAGTTGATCGCCTCCACCTCAGCCAGTTGTGCGGCCAACACCTTGAGATCGCCACTTGCCCTGACCCCCACCATCACCTGAAGGGTGAAGCCCATGCGCATGGGGTCGGTCACCGCCACCACCTGCATCACGTGGTCGTCGGTGAGCCGCTGCACCCGCTGACGCACGGCGGCCTGCGACAGGCCCACCTTGGGTCCCAGCCGGGCGTAGCTCATGCGGCCGTCCAGCTGGAGTTCCCGGATGATCGCCTTGTCGATCTCGTCAAGATGGGCGGCGTTCTGCGGGCCCTCGTCGGTCACGGTGTGCTCCACGACCGATGAGCGCTCATGTTGGGAGGGTTTCGGGGAGCGAGACGGCGACCTTGCCGATCGATTCGGCCACAGCGGCGTTGGTCAGGTGCCCGCCGGCGGTGTTGACGCCAAGGGCGAGCGCCGGGTCGGCGGCGGTGGCCCTGGACACACCGTGCTCGGTCAGAGCGGCCAGGTAGGGGAGCGTGACGTTGGTGAGCGCATAGGTGGAGGTGTGTGGCACCGCACCGGGCATGTTGCCGACGGCATAGTGCACCACGTCGTGCTGTTCGAACGTGGGATTCTCGTGGGTGGTTTCGTGCGACGTCTCGATGCAACCGCCCTGGTCGATGGCAATGTCGACGATGACCGCTCCGGGCTTCATCCCACGCACCATGTCGTCTGAGACGACCACTGGAGCGCGACCGCCGGGCACCAGTACGGCGCCGATCACCAGGTCGGCCTCGGCGACCGCCCGTTCGACCTGCCCGCGGTTGGACGTGAGCGTGGTGATCGAGCCGGTGCGAACCTCGTCGACCCAACGAAGACGATCGACGCTCTTGTCGAGCAGGTCCACCTCGGCGCCCAAACCGGCGGCCATGCGGGCGGCGTTCCATCCGACGTTGCCGGCGCCCAGAACCGCCACCCGGGCGGGCCGAACGCCGGGCACCCCACCGAGGAGCACGCCGCGGCCGCCATGGTGGCGTTCGAGGAAGTGGGCGCCCACCTGCACCGACATGCGGCCGGCCACCTCGCTCATCGGCGCAAGCAGGGGCAGGGCGCCTTCGCTGGTTTGAACCGTCTCGTAGGCGATGCCGGTGACCTGGTGTTCCATCAGAGCGTCGGCCACCAAGGGATAGGCGGCCAGGTGGAGGAACGTGAACAGAGTGAGCCCCGGGCGGAAGTGCTCGAACTCCTCGGCGAGCGGTTCCTTGACCTTGCAGACCAGGTCGGCGCGTTGCCACACCTCGGCAGCGTCGGCGACGATCTCGGCTCCCGACGCGGCATAGGCCTCGTCGGGGATGGCGGCCCCGGCCCCCGCCCCAGCCTGCACCAAGACCGGCGCCCCGTGCCGGCTCAGTTCGCGTACCCCGTCGGGGGTGATCGCCACACGGTGTTCGTCGTTCTTGATCTCGGTGGGGACACCCACGCACAAGGGCCGGCTCTCCGGAGCGTCGGAGGGTTGGGGCAGCGTCGAGTTGCTCATGCCGACAGTGCTCCCATCGATTCGGTCAATGCGGTTCGGATCACGTCGGCGATCATGTCGAACTCGTCGGTGCCGGCCACCAGCGCCGGCGACAGTTGCAGCACCGGGTCGCCACGGTCGTCGGCCCTACAGATCAGTCCCAGCTCAAACAGACGCGGGGTCAACAACTTTCGCAGCAAACGCTCGCCCTCATCGGCACTGAACGTCTCCCTGGTGTCGCGGTCCTTCACCAGTTCGATCGCATAGAAGTAGCCCATGCCGCGGATGTCTCCCACCACCGGCAGGTCGGCGAGCGTGTCGAGCGCCGCTCGGAACTCGTCCTCATGGCCGAGCACGTGGCCGTTGAGGTCCTCGGCCTCGAACACATCCAGGTTGGCCATCGCCGCCGCGCAGCTCACAGGATGCCCGCCGAAGGTGATGCCGTGCATGAACATGGAGCCGTCTTCGAGGAACGGTTCGGCCACCTTGTCGGACACCATCACCCCGCCCAGCGGCGCATATCCGGAGGTGAGGCCCTTGGCCATCGTGATCATGTCGGGTTGCGAACCCACCCGCTCGGCCCCGAAGTAGGCGCCGATGCGACCGAAGGCGCAGATCACCTCGTCGGACACCAGGAGCACGCCGTGGCGGTCGCAGATCTCCCGCACCCGCTCGAAGTAACCGGGGGGCGGGGTGAAGCAACCGCCAGAGTTCTGCACCGGTTCGAGGAACACCGCCGCGACGGTGTCGGCGCCCTCCCGCAGAATGGCCCGCTCGATGTCGTCGGCGCACTGGAGGGTGCACGAGGGACCCGATGCGCAGAACGCGCAGCGATATCGATTGGTATTCTCCACGTGGATGCCGCCCGGCACCAGCGGTTCGAACAGGCCTCGAATTTCTGCCACACCGGTGAGCGAGAGCGCCCCCATGGTGGTGCCGTGGTAGGCGGTTTGGCGGGCGATCGCCTTGTAACGCTTCGGCTCGCCTCGGGTGGCGTGGTATTGGCGGGCCAGCTTCCATGCCGACTCGACCGCCTCGCTGCCGCCGGTGGTGAAGAACACACGATTGAGGTCGCCCGGGGCCAGCTTGGCCAATCTGGCCGCCAACTCGATCGCCACCGGATGGGTGTAGGTCCACAGGGGGAAGTAGGCCAGCGACTCGGCCTGTTGGGCCATGGCGTTGGCGATCGAACTCCTTCCATGACCGGCGTTCACGGTGTACAGCCCGGCCAGGCCGTCGAGGTACCGCTTGCCGTTGGCATCCCAGACGTAACAGCCCTCACCTCGATCGATGACGGCAATCTCGGATGGATTCGAAGGCGCCAACTGGGAAAAGTGGCCCCAGGTGTGGCGGGCTGAAAGTTCTTGAAGTTCGCTGGCTGTCCGTGACACGGCGCTCCTCGGCTGGCGATGGTGGATGGAGGTTCACCCCCGCAGGGTTCAGGCTGGGGAGAGTGGGTGACGTTTGGGGCTTGCGCCGGTGGCGTTCCGGTCGGTCTTAGTCGGGCGCCCGACGGCTGCGCAGTCCGCTCAGCCCCAGGAGGATCAGGCTGACCACGAGGATGGCGGTGGCCAACACGTTGACCTGCGGGGGCAACCCGTTCTTGACGGCCGCGTTTACGTACAGCGGGTAGGTGGAGGTGGACCCGGCGTTGAAAAAGGTGATGATGAAGTCGTCCAGCGACAAGGCGAAGGACAGCATTGCCGCAGCGATGATGCCGGGCAGGATCATCGGCAGCGTCACCTTCCAAAACGTGCGGCGAGGGTTGGCGCCGAGGTCCATCGAGGCGTCCTCCAGCGTCCAGTCGTGACCTCGCACCCGGGCACGTACGGTGAGAGCCACGAAGCTCACCTCGAAACCGATGTGGGCGATCACGATCGTGCCGAAGCCACGATTCCAGCCCAGGTCGAGGAACAGCGTGAGCAACGATGCGCCCATCACCACTTCGGCAGCGGTCAGTGGCAACACCAGGAACGTGTCGAGCGTGTCACGACCCACGAACCGCTGGCGGACGAGAGCGATCGCCACGAAGCTGCCCAGCACCACCGCCACAATCGTCGACAGCGTGGCGATTTCCAGGCTGTTGGCCATGGCCTTGGTCAACTCGGGATACCGAAACGGGTCGGTCCAGGCGTCCAAGCTGAACTGACTCCACTTGAGGTTGAACTTCCCCTGGGGTTTGTTGAACGAGAACATCACGATCACGAAGATCGGAGCGAAAAGGAACAACAGCACCAGCACCGCTGATGCCTTCAGTGCCAGCTCGCCGAAGAACCCAAACTGCCGTGGCTTTGCCGGCCGTGTGTTCGGCGCAACCGGCGACGAACCGGTCAGCTCGCCGGTGCCCTGTTGGACGATCCCCTCCATCGACATCAGACCAGATCCTCCGTGCCCAACGCCCGTGTGTAGACGAGCACCATGGCCAGGACGATCGCCATCAGCACAAACGACATTGCAGCGGCGGTCGGGTAGTCCTTCACGATGAGGAACTGTTTCTGAATGACGGTGCCCATCATGGTGGTCTTGGTGCTGCCCAGATACTCGGCGTTGATGAAGTCGCCACTTGCGGGAATGAAGCACAGCAGGCTTCCGGCGAGCACGCCCGGCATCGAGAGGGGCAGGATCACCTTGCGAAATCCTCGCCCAGTCGAGGAGTACAGGTCTCTCGACGCCTCAATCAATCGAGGGTCGATCTTCTCCAGGCTGACGTAGATCGGCAGCACCATGAACGGTAGGAAGTTGTAGACCAACCCGCCGATGACGGCCCAGGGCGTGGACAGGATGCGACCCTCTGCTGGAAGCAGGCCGATGGCACCCATCGCATCGACGACGAAGCCGTCATCGGCCAGGATCGTCTTCCAGGCGATGGTGCGCACCAGGAACGTGATGAAGAAGGGCAGGATCACCATGCCCAGCATCAGGTTCTTCCAGCGACCGGCCTTGAAGGCCAGCACGTAGGCCAATGGGTAGGCCAACACGATCATGATGGCGGTGGCCAGCCCGGCGTATGAGAACGAGCGAACGATCTCCTCCCGGTACTGGGTGAATGCCGCTGAGTAGTTGCCCCATTCCCAGTTGAACTTCTGCACAGGCACGTAGAGCGAACCGGTGTTCACCGAAAGGGAGGTCTTGAACAGGGTGAAGATCGGGATGACGAAGAAGACCACCAGGAAGATCATCGTGGGCGCGACCATGGCGTACGGCACCCACCTGGCAGTGCGGCGTCCACTGGACGCGGTGCCGGCCATCAGCTCCCTTTCGTCCGGGTCGCTTCGTCAAGCCTCACCGACTCAACCTCCGGTGACTTCGGCGTACGCCTTGATCATCGCGGCCTCTTCGGCCTCCTTGAGGGGGCCCCACTCCTGTGCCTTGGCCAGCATCTCGGGGGAGGGATTGACCAGCGGGTTGTCGACGAGCTCCGGGTTGACCTTCGCCAGGGCGTCGTCCATGTCGGTGAGCACCGGGATGTACTGCACGAAGTCGGTGAGCGAGGCGTAGTTGTCCCTGTCGTAAACAAAGTTCATCCACGCCTCGGCCCCCTTGAGGTTGTGCGTGGTGATGGGCGCCACCATCGTGTCGACGAACATGGAGCAGCCGCCCTCGGGCACCAGGAACTCAATGTCGGGGTTGTCCTCCTGCAACTGTGCAACGTCACCGGAGTACACCTGGGCGACGATCACGTTGCCGCTGGTGAGATCGTCTTGAAAGTCGTTGCCGGTGAAGCGGCGGATCTGGCCGCCCTGGTTCTTCTCGGCCACCAGGTCGGCGGCGGCCTGCACCTGATCGAGCGTGACGTCGGTCAGGTCGATGCCCTGGCTCTTCAAAATCATGCCGAGTCCGTCCTGCATATCGGAGAACATCGAGACGCGGCCCTTGAACTTGGGGTCCCAAAGATCATCAACCGAGGTGATCTTCCGGCCGGTCTCGGCCTTGTTGTAGGCCATACCGACAAACCCGCTGAAGTACGGCATGGAGTAGACGGCGCCCGGATCCCATGCACCGTCGATGAGTTCCGGGCGAACATTGGCCATATTGGGGATTGCGGCATGGTCGAGCTTGGTCAGCCATCCCAGATTGATCAGCCGGGCGGTCATGAAGTTGGTGGGGATCACCAGGTCGGCGCCGATGTCCTGGTTCGCTGCGAGGGCGTCCTTGTTGGCTGCAAACCAAACCTCGTTGTCCTGAAAGTTCTCCTTGTAGCTGACCTTGTAGCCGGTCTCCTTCTCGAACTTCGCGTTGAAGCCCTCGGCCATGTACAGCGGCCAGTTGGAGATACGCAGCGTCTTCCCGCCCGAGTTCTGGTCGGCGCCGGAAGCGGTGGTCTTGGAGTCGCCACCGCATCCGGCGAGCAGGGTTGGGCCCAACATCAGCCCGCCGCTCAGGGCGGCGCCGCCCCCCAGAAATCGCCGTCGCGACCAGTTCGCTTGTGCGAACTGCCGGGTGGCGTTGGTCGAGTCGTCGGTCATGGTTGCTCCTCTGAGGTTCTGTGAACGGCTGGCGTGTCGCGGGCTATTCGTCGACCGCGTCGGGGTCGTCGACTGCGGGGAGTGGTGCGTCGGGCAGCACACAGGCGGCGTCATCGGGCCAGTGCGCCCACACCCGGTCGCCGGGCCGCAGGCCGGGCAGATGGTCCTCCGGGCCGAGGTGGGCGATGACGCTGTGGCCATCGGCCGCCCGCATCGACAGGCGAACCACCGGGCCCTGGAAGGTGAGGTCGGTGACCGTTCCCTGCACGGCGGAGGTGTCGTCGGGGCGCTCGATGGCCACGGAGAGGCGTTCGGGGCGCACCATCACCACCACCTTGCCGGGCCGCACCTCCGGTGAGAAGCACCTGGCACCCACGGTGGAGCCCAGTGTGGCCGCCGTGGCATGGCCGTCTGCCAAGGACTCGACCGTGCCGGGCCACAAATTGGCCTGCCCGATGAACCCGGCGACGAACACCGAAGCGGGACGTTCGTAGACGTCGGTCGGTGTTCCGATCTGCTCCACCCGGCCTGCGTTCATCACGGCCATGCGATCGGCCATGGTGAGGGCCTCCTCCTGGTCGTGGGTGACGTGAACGAAGCTGATGTCGATCTCGCGTTGGATGCGCTTCAGCTCGAACTGCATCACCTGGCGCAACTTCAGGTCGAGCGCGCCAAGCGGCTCGTCCAGCAGGAGCGCCGCTGGTTCGTTCACCAGCGCACGGGCCAGGGCCACCCGCTGTTGCTGGCCACCGGAGAGCTGCGAGGGCTTGCGTTCGGCGAACTCGCCGAGGCGCACCACCTCGATAACGGCGTCGACCTTCTCGCGGACCTTGGCGGCGTCCCACTTTTTTGAGCGGGGCCCGTAGGCCACGTTGTTCCACACCGTCATGTGAGGGAAGAGGGCGTAGTGCTGGAACACCGTGTTGACGTTGCGCTTGTGCGGGGGGGTGCGGGATACATCCTCGCCGTCGAGACGAATCGCCCCACTGGTGGGGGTCTCGAACCCTGCGATCATGCGCAGGGTGGTGGTCTTGCCGCAGCCTGATGGACCGAGCATGGCGAAGAACTCGCCCTGTCCGATGGAGAAGTCGGCGTCGTCGACGGCGATGAAGTCGGTAAACGACTTGGTGACGTGGTCGATCTCGATGATGGGGGCCTGAGCGCCCGCACCCTTGTCGCCGGTCGCAGCAGTACTCACACCATTCGTCCCCTCGTCGGTGCCGAACCACTCTGACGCCGGCGGCGTCGCCCCCTGGACGATCGAATCCTCGATCCGCCGGCTCGGTTCCGTGTAGGCCAACTGTGCCACCTGCCACCAGCGCCTGCAAGCGATTCCGATCCCCCAGAGCCGCTGGGCAATCGATTCCCTTGCATTCTTCCGCGCCAGCGCCCAGCATCTGCACTCGGGGATCACGACACACCACGGGGAGCAGCAACACATGGCCATGCAGAACTACATCGGCGGCGAGTGGCGGGACGCCGCATCAAGGGGCACCGACGAGGTGCTCAACCCTGCCACGGGCGAGTGCATCACCGAGGTTGCCGCCAGCGACGCCGACGATATCGACGCCGCGGTGGCCGCCGCCACCGACGCCTTCGTCTCCTGGGGCCGCACCAGCCCGCGGGAGCGCTCAGAAAAACTGCTGGCGCTGGCCGATGCCGTCGAGGACAACCTGGACGAACTGAAGCGTCTGGAGATGGAGAACGTCGGCAAGCCAACGTCCATCATCGAGTTTGAGTTCGATCTCACCGTGGACAACCTGCGGTTCTTCGCCGGTGCCGCCCGAACGATGAACACGCAGGCCGCGGGGGAGTACATCGAGGACCACACGTCGATGTTGAGGCGTGACCCGCTGGGAGTGTGCGCCGGTATCGCTCCTTGGAACTACCCACTGAACATGGCGGTGTGGAAGCTGGGCCCGGCGCTCGCTGCCGGCAACACGTTCATCCTCAAGCCCAGCGAACTGACCCCGATGACGGCGCTGAAGTTGGCGGAGATCTCGGCGGACATCTTCCCGCCCGGCGTGTTCAACGTGGTCACCGGTCAGGGAGAAGCCGCCGGTGACGCGCTGGTGAAGCACCCCGGCGTGGCCATGGTGAGCATCACCGGCGATGTCGACACCGGCAAGCTGATCGCCCGCAATGCGGCCGACAGCCTCAAGCGGGTCCACCTGGAGTTGGGCGGCAAAGCGCCCGTCGTGGTGTTCGACGATGCCGACCTTGAGACGCTGGTGGCCACCCTGGCCGAGACCGGGTATTACAACTCGGGGCAGGACTGCACCGCGCCGTGCCGCGTGGTGGCCGGCCCGCGCATCTACGACGACCTGGTTGCCGGGCTGTCCTCGGCGGTCGGCGACCTGGTGACGGGCGACCCCATGGACGAGGCGACGGCGGTGGGGCCGCTGGTGTCCGCTGGCCAACAGGCGCGGGTGGCCGGCATGGTCGGTCGGGCCGTTGAAGGGGGCGCCGAAGTGACCGTCGGCGGCGACACGCTGGACCGAGCAGGCTTCTTCTATGCGCCGACGGTGGTGGCCAACCCGGCCCAGGACGCTGAGATCGTGCAGCGAGAGGTGTTTGGGCCGGTCATCTCGGTTCAACGGTTCTCCGATGACGACCAGGCGCTCGCCTGGGCCAACGGTGTCAACTACGGCCTGGCAGCATCGGTGTGGACCAGCGACGTGTCACGGGCCATGCGCATGAGCGCGCACCTCAGGTTCGGCACCGTCTGGGTCAACGATCACATTCCCATCGTGTCCGAGATGCCCCACGGGGGCTTCAAACAGTCGGGCTACGGCAAGGACATGTCGATCTATGCCGTCGAGCACTACACCGAGCTCAAGCACGTCATGGTGAAGTTCTGAAGGCGCACCGCCGCCATCGCGGATCGGGACCGGTTCGCCACCCGAGTTGCCGATTGGCCGGCTACCCACCCGGATGATGCGGGCGGAGACAGACCAGCACGAACGCACGCTCATGGCGTGGCCCACCGAAGTGCGTCGCAGCTTCTTCGGAGGCCACCTGACCGCGGCACGCCGGGCCTGGGCAGGCGTGGCACGGGCCATCGCCGATTTTGAGCCGGTCACCATGGTGGTCAACCCGGGCGAACGCAGCAGCGCCGAGGCGTTGCTGGCCGAGGCGTTGAATGCGTCGCGCCACGAAGTTGAGCTGGTGGAGTTGGCAATTGACGACGCATGGATGCGTGACTCCGGCCCGGTCGTGGTGCGCGACCGCGGCGTCAAGACGGGGGACGATCGGCTGGCGATTCAGTTTGGGTTCAACGCATGGGGCGAACTCGTCCAGCCCTTCGACAACGACGCGGTGGTGGCCACGGCGGTCGCCGAACACCTTGGGCTGCCGGTGACGCGGGCCCCGTTCGTGTTGGAGGGCGGCTCGATCGCGGTTGACGGTGCAGGCACGTTGGTCACCACCGAGCGTTGTCTCCTCAACCCCAATCGGGGCCCATTGCCCGATGGCTCGCCCCGGAGCAAAGCAGGCTTGGAGCTGCTGCTTGCGCGCTGGCTTGGCGCGACGCGGGTGGTGTGGCTTGCCGACGGCCTTGCAGACGACACCGACACTGACGGGCACGTCGACAACGTGGTTGCCATTCCCCGTCCAGGCTTGGCGCTGCTGCAGGGATGCGACGATCACGACGACCCGGATCATGCGACTGCGGTTGAGAGCGCACGACGCCTGCGTCACGCCGGGTTTGACGTGGTCCAGCTGGAGGTACTGCCCCGCACGGTGTGCTTCGACCGCGTGGTCGAGGTGCCGTATGTCAACTTTTGTCTGGGCAACGGGTTTGTGGGGGTTCCGGTGACCGGCCACCCGTACGACGAGGAGGCGCTGAGCTTGATCGGTGAGCACTATCCAGGCCGCACCGTCGTGCCGGTGGAGGGCGCCATGATCGCGTTCGGGGGCGGCGGCCCGCACTGCATCACCCAGCAGGTCCCAGCCAACGGTGAATCGACATGCGGCTGATCACCAGGTTGGGTGGCCTGGACTCGCCGGCCCGCAGGCGTCAGCCGGTGAGGGGCACGTTTCGGGTGGGCGTCGTGCAGACGTCATGGCACGCCGACGCCACCGAGCACCGGGCCGTTCTGACCACGGGCGTGGAGTTGGCGGCCAAGGCGGGAGCGCAGCTGGTGTGCCTGCAGGAGCTGACGCTGTCGCCGTACTTCGCCATTGTCCCCGACGGTGCTGAGGCTTTGGGGGTCACCCCCGAGCCGCTGCCCGGCGGCCCGACGCACCAGTTTGTCGTCGAGTTGGCCGCACGCTTCGAGCTGACCGTCCATGCCTCGCTGTTCGAGGCCCCTCGTGATGGAGAGCACGTCGTGGCGGCGGCCGGCTATAACACCGCCATCGCGGTCGACCCCAGCGGTGAGCTCTTGGCCCGCACCCGGAAGCTGCACATCCCCGTCACCGCCGGTTATTACGAGGATCGATACTTCGCACCGGGTGACACCGGTTATCCGATTGTGGAGGTCGGCCCGGCTCGTGTTGGGCTGCCCACGTGCTGGGACCAGTGGTTCGCCGAGCCGCCGCGCCTGTATTCGCTGGCCGGCGCCGACCTGGTCGTCTACCCGACGGCGATCGGATCGGAGCCCGATCATCCCGATTTCGACACTCAACCTCTGTGGCAGCAGGTGATCGTGGGCAACGGTATTGCCAACGGGCTCGCCATGGTGGCGGTCAACCGAATCGGCACCGAATACGCGAGCGACCTGGCCTCGCCGGACGACCCGCGCGGGCGCTCCGACGACTCGATCACCTTCTACGGCAGTTCGTTCATCTCCGATCCCTACGGGCGCATCCTGGCCCAAGCGCCGCGCGACGCCGACGCAGTACTGGTGGCCGATGTCGACCTCGACGCCCGGCGCGACTGGTTGGAGCTGTTCCCCCTGCTGGCCACCCGTCGCCCCGACACCTACGGACCGCTCGGCGCCCAACATGACGGCGCCGTCGGGCTGCCTGACTTGTAACGAGCAGATCAGGAGTTCGAGCCCTCCCATGGATGCTCCGGGGCGCTGGGTCACCCATTGCTGCCTGACCGCCATCACCGGTGGACCCCCACCACCCCCGGCCCCTCAACGGCGACCGCCGATCGTTGCACAGGGCTGACACCGCTCACATCCCGAATCCGGCCCCCTGTTCCTCATTTTCTGCACCCTGTTAGCCTCACACCAAGCAGCTCCCCGAACCTGACACCCGGGGATCGCACAAGCGAGCTACACATCCTGGCAGGACTCAATCCCATCGAGCGGCCATCAGTCCAGGGGCGGGCGAGAAGGACCTCCACATGAACGAGTCCGAGACCACCGGCGCCAACACGGGGGAACGGCCCGAATCACTGCCCGACCCCACGTCGGAGCCAATGGCGAAGACCTCTCCAGCCCCCGAGACGGAACGCGTGTTAATCGGCACCGGGGTCTTCTGGGGGCTCGTCGTCGGTCTGTTGTTGGCGGCCGTCTTGATCATTCTTGCCGCCCAAAACACCGACAAGGTGACGATCAACTTCCTGGCCTGGGAGTATTCGACGCCCCTGATCGCGGTCATCCTGGTGGTGCTGCTGGCCGGCGTGGTCCTCGACGAACTCGCTGGATTGGTCTACCGGGCACGACGGCGCCACACGCTGACCGATCGCAGAGAACTCAAGCGACTTCAGAAGAAGCGCAACTCCTGACCGAGGCCGCGCATGCCTTGCAGGGTGCCAAACAAGGGCGCTCCTGTCTTCGCTTGGGTCATTTGGTGGGGGTTCTGCCAGGGATGAGTATCTCCAGTCTGGAGCGGGGTCCTTGCTGCGGCGGGCGCTGACCTTTGCTCAGCCCATCGCGGACCCCGAGAAGCCGGTCAGCCGGTGAACGCCGGGGCAAGTGGTGTGGCGACAGGTGCGGCATCGTTGCAGACGACGAGTCGCCAAGGTTGCTTGCTGGTCGTCGGGAGTTGGCAACTGCACTGGCGCAGCGACGCGCCCCCACAATTTCGACGACGTCACCCCTGACCGCTACTACGACACCCCCGTCGCCTGGCTCACAGGGCAATTCTTCATCAGCGGCACCGGACCGGGCACCTACTCGCCCAACAGGTCGATCACCCGAAACGAGACAGCCGTGTTGCTGTGGCTAGTCGAGGGCCACCCCACGCCGTAGGAACCCGGGAGCCCAAAGGTGGACAACGGGCGGCAACGAGAACACACCCTGGTCCGAACGGCATTTGCGGTCAGCCCAGCTGTTTCTGGGTTCGCCCAGTGTTGATGTCGGCGCTTTGACCGCCGGCACACGGCCGCGGTGGTGGGCGATCCGGCTTAACGCGGTGCGCATGTTCGCCAAACACCGGCAGGCGACCGACCCTGCCACGGAGGTCCCTCCCGCCGATCAGTTCCCGGGGTCGTCGCGGCGGGTCGAACCGTTCATCTACACCGATACCCAGATCAGAGCGTTGGTCGCTGCCGCCAGGCGGATTCCCACACCGTACAGCGCCCAGGACGCATGCCTGAAGGACGGTGCGTACATGCTCTGCTTCCTTGTTCCACGATCCGCAAACGCCGCTCTTGACAGGCGCAGAAGGATTGGCCCTGCGCGTGACATGGTGGGTGTGGCAGAACGTCTGTGTAGTTGGCGGGACCTGATGGTTCGGTTGAGGATCGGCGCAAATGACGCTGTGTTCTCATAGACGATCCGCTATAGGCTTGCACTATGCTATGTCGAGCAGACGCGGTAATTCGGGAGGCAAGGCGTCGCTCTGGTCTGTCGCAGGCTGAGTTGGCTCGGCGTGCGCATGTGTCGCAGCCAGTGATCAGCGCCTATGAGAGCGGTCGCCGCGAGCCCGGCCTGTCGATGCTGACCAGGCTGGTCGAGGCATCGGGACACTCGGTGAGTCTCGACCTCGTCTCCGACCCCGACAGGCCCCGTGGACTACCGGATACACCTACCGGTCGAAAGCTGCGTCGCCGACGTCGGGCGATCATCGAGGCTGCCGAACGATGCGGAGCGACGAACATCTGCGTGTTCGGCAGCGTCGCCAGAGGCACCGACACCGAGTCGAGCGATGTCGACCTTCTTGTTGACCTCTCACCGGCTGTCGGCATCCTCGGCCTGATCGGACTCGAGCGAAAAATCGCGGAGATCCTCGGGCGCGAGGTCGACGTGGTTCCTGCAGCGAGCTTGAAGCCCGGCATCGCGTCTCAGGCACTCGCCGAGGCGATCCCGCTGTGAGAGCCGATACGCAACGGCTGGATGACGTGCTGGCGGCCTCAGCAGCGATCGAGTCGCACCTCACACGCGGGACTTTGGCGGACGGTCTCGTCTTCGATGCTGTTCGGGTGCGACTCAGCGAGATCGGCGAAGCGGTCAAGGACATCGATCCCACACTTCTGGCAAACGAGCCCGATATCCCCTGGATCGACGTCGCCCGGATGCGGGACCACTTGGCGCACCGCTACTTCGACACCGACCATGCGATTGTGTCGGCAACGGTGGAGTACGACCTGCCTCCGCTGATCGCAGCGGTCCAACGCCTGAAGACGAGCGGGCAGAACTGAGTTCGACAGCCGGTGCTGTGGTGATGCAGGCGGGGTCACAGCCGGCCGCAGCCGACGGTCCACCGCAAATGCTCGACCCGCTCGCCTACGGACTGAACGCTCAAGAGAACCAGGCCCCGGTCGCCGAGTTTGCATGGTCGTAGCCGCCCGGTTCTACGACCGATGTGAGCTTTTTCAACTCGTCCTACGACCCGGAGGGGGATCCGGTGACGTACTACTGGCACTTCGTTGACCCCGACAAGACGTCGACAGCCAAGAATCCGTTCCATCGCTTTCAGGGCCCAGGCGCTTATCAGGTCTCGCTGGTCGTGACCGACCAGCAGGGACGGACCGGCGCCACGACCAAGACCGTCGAGGTGCACAACGTCCAGTTGGTGGTGAACTCCACCGGCGACGGCAGGACCCGATCTCCGGAAGAGGGTTGCGATACCGGGCGCGCCATTGGCGACCCGGCCGTACCGGAATGCACGTTGCGGGCGGCCATCGAGGTAGCCAACGTCCAGCATGGGGGTGACGGTGACATCTCGTTCGCGATCGACATCGAGGTTCAGGGTTGATTATTCGCCCGGAACACCCGTCTTGGCGTGCAAAGCGACGTCGATCGTGGTCTGTGGGGACACCTCAGGTCCGGGAATGAGCGGAGACGCTTGTTGTGACCGGTGGCCCCAGGGCATGGCGCTCTGCGCTCCATGCTGGCGAGTAGAGTACGTGCAACCGAGTTGGACCCCTCCGGCAACACCGTTGTGCTCAGCGTGTTGTGCCGGTCTCGACCCCCGAGGTACAAGAGAGTGACCAGGACGAGCGTTGAGGAGAGCCCATCCCAGCTGGGACGATCCGATAACCGCCCCCTGCTTGCAATCAAAGTGGCGCTTGTCGGCGTCATCGTGGTGACGCTGAGCGCCGCGGGATGGCGGGGCGTCACTCAGTCGGACACTCGCACTGAAGTGGCCAGCGGTCCGGAGCCGGTGCTGACCTCCTTGGCGTCGGTGACGTCTCCGGCGGTGCTCGGCGAGCTCCCCGAAGCGACGTCGCAGGCCCTCGTCGGCGGCCCGGTTGCACAAGCGCTCGTCCTTCGGGCCGAGAAGCTGGCACGGGAGGCCGAGGAAAAACGTTTGGCTGAGGAGAAGAAGCGGGCGATCGAGGCGGCCATCCTGCCGGAACGTGGCATCTGGAACGGAACGGCCCCGCTGCCCGGTTCCGAGGTACATGACCTTATGACGATGCCGATGCTCCAAGCGGAGCAGGCTCCGGTGGTGGCCCTGACGTTCGACGACGGGCCCTCGAAGTACACCGCCGAGATCCTGGCGATCCTGAAAAAGGAGCAGGTACCTGCCACCTTCTTCTTCCTGGGAATGAACGTCCAAGAGCGTCCCGCCGATGCCCGGATGGTCGCCGATGCCGGCTTCCCGATCGGCAGTCACACGATGGACCACAAAGACTTGAAGACGTTGACTCCCGCTGCGGCGGAGGCACAGCTGGCCAACTCGACCAAGGTGATCGACGATCTGCTTGGTGCAGGCACGGTGCAGTGCGCCAGGGCGCCGTACGGCTCGTTCAATGACGACACGCTGCGGGCGGCCAAGAAGCAGGGCCTTGGCCTGGTGGGGTGGGACGTCGACACCGAGGACTGGAAGGTTCGCGACAGCGGCAGGATCCTTGCCAGGGCAACCGTACCTGGGAAGCGGCAGCTGATTCTTGCCCATGACGGGGGTGGGGAGCGCAGAGCGACCGTCGAGGCGCTTCCCGCAATCATCGCCCACTACAAGGCACAGGGTGCCCGCTTCGTGGAGCTGTGTACCGGGAAAGCTCCTGGGAAGAGCTGAGCCACCTGGGTCCACCCGGCGCCGCGGCGCCGTGGGACCTTGACCGGATTGTTCAGCGCCGGTCCTGGACGTCGAACCAACGGCTGACGAGCGGCAGGTAGGCATGACGCCACGACGACAGGGGCACGTTGCGGTGTTTCAGTTCGGCCAGCGCCGGCGGCGGGGCCTGGCCGGTCAGCACCTCGCCCAGCCGGTGACCAAGCCAGGTGTTCATCGCCACGCCGCTTCCGTTGCAGCCGGTGGCGTACCAGGCTCCGTCAATACGTCCGACGTGGGGGAGCCGGTCCAGCGTGATCGCCACGTTGCCGCCCCACGCGTACTCCACCGCTGTGCCCGCAAGCTGCGGGTGGATTCGGAGCATCGCGTCGTAGAGGAAGTCACGGGCCTCGGGTACGTCCACGGGATCGAGGCTGCGACGTCCGCCGAAGGCCAGGCGCCGATCCGGTGTGAGGCGCCAGTAAAACAGGAAATTCTTGGTGTCCACCATCATCCTCCCGGTGGGGCTGATGCTGTGGGCCAGTTCTTCGGGGAGCACCTCGGTGGCGATGATGTAGCTGCCCACGGGTAGCACTTTGCGCTTCAGGGCGGGCGTGGCGCCGTCGGCGTAGGCGTTGGTGGCCACGATCACGTCGGCGGCCTCGACGGTGCCACGGGTGGTCTCCACCCGGTGGCTGACCCCGCGCCGTGAAAGGCCGGTGACACCGGTGCGGTCGATCACCTGGGCGCCGGCCGTCATGGCCCGGGAGGCCAACCCGGCGTGGAACCTGGCTGGATGGAGGCCGCCGGTCCGCTCGAACACGACGCCGCCGAAGAACGCCTCACTGCCGATCTCCTCCGAGAGTCGACTGGCGGGCACGAACCGAACGGGCTCGCCCAGTGCCGCATGCTCAGCAGCCTGCTCGCGCAATTCGCCAACGTGGGAGCGAGTATGGGCCAGGTACAACTGGCCACTGCGCTGATAGTTGCACTCGATGCCCCCTCGACCGTCGTCGCCGGCGATGGTCGCCTCGATGAAGTCGAAGGCGTCGTTGGCCTCGGCATACATGCGCTGCGCCAGCTCGCCATAGTGCTGCTCAAGCGATGCCGGACCTGCCTTGAGTTCGGGGATCACCATGCCGCCGTTGCGGCTGGAAGCACCCCAGCAAAGCGGCTCGCGGTCGAAGACCACCACCGATCGCCCGGCAACCGCCAGCGTGTCGGCGGCCGCCAGGCCGCACAGCCCGGCGCCGACGATGGCCACGTCCACCTTGGTGGGAAGCGCCTCACGGGAACCTGGGGGCGGCGTCATCTGGGCCTGCCACAATCCGGTTTCGGAGTAGGTCGGCGCAAGCAGGGCGGGCACGCAGCGAAATCTAGTGCTGCAACTCTCCGAAACGAAGGAAAAACGGCTTCGGCCCGGGCGCGGCAAACGAACTGCGTGGCAGGATGACTGATACATCAGAACCATCGATGGGGGACAAGATCGTGAGTGAAACCAACCAACCCGCCGGCGATACCACCGGTGACGTGGCGCTTCCGGTGATCGACCATTGGTTGGGCGACACACGGTGGCCCGGTACCGGCGAACGATGTGGCGACGTGTTCGACCCCGCACGCGGTGTCGTGGCGGCACGGGTTCGGCTGGCCTCGACGGCGGACGTCGACACGGCGGTGGCGTCCGCTCGGCGGGCGCATGGTGCCTGGAGTCGAACTTCGTTGTCCAAGCGCAGCACCGTCCTGTTTGCGTTTCGCGAGGCACTGAAGCGCAGGGCCGACGACCTGGCGATGGTCATCAGCGACCAGCACGGCAAGGTTCGCTCCGACGCGGCGGGGGAACTGCAGCGGGGCATCGAAGTTGTGGAGTTTGCATGTGGCATCCCGTCGATGTTGGCGGGCGCCCACACCGAGGGGGCATCCACCGACATCGACGTCACCACCATCCGACAAAGCGTTGGGGTGACCGTCGGAATAACGCCCTTTAATTTTCCGGCGATGGTTCCGCTGTGGATGTGCCCGGTGGCCATTGCCTGCGGCAACGCGTTCATCCTCAAGCCATCGGAGCGCGACCCCGGGGCGTCGATGATCCTGGCGGAATGCTGGGCGGAGGCCGGGCTGCCCGAGGGCGTCTTCACCGTGTTGCACGGCGCTGCCGACGTGGTCAACGCGCTGCTTCACCATCCGGGGGTGGACGCAGTCTCGTTCGTGGGTTCCACCCCGATTGCCCGACACGTGTACGAGACCGCTTCGGTGACCGGCATGCGGGTGCAGGCCCTGGGCGGTGCGAAGAACCACATGATCGTGTTGCCTGACGCAGACATGGATGCGGCCGCTGACGCAGCGGTCAACGCCGGCTACGGCTCGGCCGGCGAGCGTTGCATGGCCATCTCGGTGGTGGTGGCTGTCGATCCGGTTGGCGACGACCTGGTGGAGGCGATCGCCGAACGCACGCGCGGCATCGTCATCGGGCCTGGCTCGGACGAGGCCTCCGAGATGGGTCCGTTGGTCACCGCCATGCATCGCGACCGGGTTCGGGGCTACATCGATGCGGCGGAGGCCGATGGGGCGACGCTGGTGGTCGACGGTCGGAGCTGCGAGGTGTCGGGCAGTCCCGACGGCTACTGGCTGGGCCCGACGCTGATCGACGACGTGGCCGCCCATATGTCGGTGTACACCGACGAGGTGTTTGGTCCGGTGCTGTGCATCGTGCGGGCACCCAGCTACGAGGCGGCCATCGAGTTGGTGAACACCAACCGCTATGGCAACGGAGTGGCCATCTTCACCCGCGATGGCGGGGCCGCCCGCCGCTTCACCGCCGAGGTGGAGGCCGGCATGGTCGGCGTGAACGTGGCCATCCCCGTGCCGGTGGCCTATCACTCCTTCGGTGGTTGGGGGGAGTCGCTGTTTGGTGACACCCACATCTATGGGCCTGAAGGGGTGGCCTTCTATACCCGCAACAAGGTGGTCACCACCCGCTGGGCCGACCCCTCCACCCGAGGTACCGACCTGGGCTTCCCAACCAACAGCTGAGCGGGCCATCGTCGACGCGGCTCGACTCGATCCACTTCGGCGGGTAGACCAGGTTCGAGATCGGGTATCACCAACTCACCATCACAGACCGACAATCGCCCGGATTCGACGAGAGCAACCTTCCGTCAGCCGGTAGAGGGAGCACACCATGAGCACCAACGTGACACCGATGAGGATCGACGGCGCCGCCGTGGAAGCCGATGATCACACCTCGGTCTTCTCTCCCTACGACGGGCGAGAGTTGGGACGGGTACCCAAAGGCACGGAGGCCGACGTCAACAACGCCGTGGCCGTGGCGCTTGATCGGCACCGGGGCGGCGCTCCTGCGGCGCATGAACGGGCCGAGATCCTCGACCGGGCGGCAGTTGCGCTGACCGAGCGGCACGAAGAGTTTGCGCAGTCGATCAGTGCTGAGGCGGCCAAGCCCATCGCAACCGCACGCGTGGAGGCCGCCCGGGCTGTGGACACATTTCGCTTCTCGGCGGCCGCCGCCCGCGGCCTCACCGGCGAGATGGTGCCGATGGATGCATCGTCGGCGGGCCTCGGCAAGCTGGGCTTTACGCTACGGATGCCCGTCGGTGTGGTCGGTGCGATCTCACCGTTCAACTTCCCGCTCAACCTGGTGTGTCACAAGGTGGCACCGGCGATCGCCGCCGGCTGCCCGGTGGTGCTCAAGCCGGCGTCGTCCACGCCGTTGACCGCGCTGTTGCTGGCGTCCATGCTCGAGGATGACGCCGGGCTGCCGCCGGGGTGGCTCAACGTGGTGACCGTGCCGGGCCGTGTCGCCAACGCCTTGGTGACACACGATGATGTGGCGGCCATCACCTTCACCGGTTCACCAGAGGTCGGCTGGGGCATTCGGGCCGATGCGCCCCGCAAGCGGGTTGGGCTTGAGCTGGGCAACAACGCCCCGGTCATCGTGCACCGGGACGCGGACGTGGCGCTGGCCGCGAAGCGGATCACCGCGGGTGGCTACGGCTACTCCGGCCAGACCTGCATCTCGGTGCAACGGGTCTACGTCCACCAGGACGTCGCCGACGAGTTTCTGGATGCATTCCAAGCGCAGGTGTCCGAGCTGGTGGTGGGCGACCCGGCAGACGATGCCACCAACGTGAGTGCCCTGATCGACAGCGATGAGACCAACCGCGTGGCCGGTGCGGTCACCGAAGCGATCGCAGAAGGTGCCACAGCGGTCATCGGCGGCGACGATGTTTCGGACGGCCTGCTGAAGCCCACCGTGCTCACGGATGTCAACGTGGAGATGGCGGTCAGCCGCACCGAGGTGTTTGGTCCGGTGGTGGGTGTGGCCCGCTACAGCGACGTGAACGACGCGTTCGCCTGGGCCAATGACACCCGGTATGGGCTGCAGGCGGGCATTTTCACCAACGACCTGTCGCTCGGCATCGAGGCCGCCCACCGCTTGGACTACGGGGGGGTGTGCGTCAACGAAGTGCCCACCTATCGCACCGACCAAATGCCCTACGGCGGCGTCCGCGACTCCGGCAACACCAAAGAGGGTCCTGCCTGGGCGGTCCGGGAAATGACCGAGGAACGCATGGTGGTCATCGCCAGGTAGCCCCCACCCTGAGTGGAGCCCGCCGGCTCGCTCGGCCGGCTACTCGCCGCCAAGCTCCTGGCGGATCAGGTTGAGTGCCGACCCGGCCTTGAACCAGGCGATGTGCTCGGGAGACATCGTCTGATTGGTGAGGAACTCCTCGGTTGAGCCATCCGGGTGGTTGAGCACGCAACGCACCTTGCTGCCGGGCGTCAGGTCGGCCAGACCGGTGATCGAGATCGTGTCGTCCTCGCCGATGGCGTCGTAGGTGGCAGGGTCGTCGAAGGTGAGCGCCAACACACCCTGCTTCTTCAGGTTGGTCTCGTGGATGCGTGCGAAGCTGCGCACCAGGATGGCGGCGGCACCCCGAAATCGAGGCTCCATGGCGGCGTGCTCGCGCGACGAGCCCTCGCCCCAGTTCTCATCGCCGACGGCTACCCAGCGCACCCCGGACTCGCCCAGGTGCTTGGCGATGTCGGGGTAGGTCTTGGTCTCGCCGTCAAGCGGATCCTTGCCGGTGCCCGCCTCGCCGGTGAAGGCGTTGATGATGCCGTTGAACAGGTTGCCGGAGATGTTCTCAAGGTGTCCCCGGTACTTCAGCCATTTGCCCGCCATGGAAATGTGGTCGGTGGTGGCCTTTCCCTGAGCCTTCAGCAGCACGGGCAGCTTGGCGAAGTCCTGGCCGTCCCACGGTTCGAAAGGCGTCAGCAACTGCAGGCGGTCGGAGTCGGGGCTGACAACGATCTCGATGTCGGATGCGTTCTCGGGAGGTGCGATGAAACCGGCCTCGCCGGGGTCGAACCCCCGGGCCGGCAGTTCCTCGCCGACAGGCACGGCCAGCGTGATCTCCTCACCCTGGTCGTTGGTGAGGGTGTCGGTCAACGGGTTGAAGTCCAACGTGCCGGCAAGAGCCAGCGCCACGGTGGTCTCGGGGCTGGTGACGAATGCATGGGTGGTGGAGATGCCGTCGTTACGCTTCGGGAAGTTGCGGTTGTAACTGTTGACGATGGTGTTCTTCTCGCCTTCGGACACCGCGGTTCGGTTCCACTGACCGATGCAGGGGCCGCACGCGTTGGCCAACACGGTGGCTCCGGCGGCCTCGAAGGTCTCAAGCAGGCCGTCGCGTTCGATCGTGGCACGCACCTGCTCGGAGCCCGGCGTGATCATCAGTTCGGTCTTGACCCTCAAGCCGTTTTCAGCAGCGTGCCGCAGGATCGACGCCGCCCGGGTGATGTCCTCGTACGAGGAGTTGGTGCACGAGCCAACCAAGGCGGAGGAAACCTCGAGTGGCCAACCGTTTTCGCGCGCCTCGGCGCCCAACTCGCCCACCTCGCGGGCCAGGTCGGGGGTGAAGGGCCCGTTGATGTGGGGCTGCAACGTGCTGAGGTCGATCTCGACCACCTCGTCAAAGTGATCGGCAGGGTTGGCGAGCACCTCGTCGTCGGAGCGCAGGTGATGCGCGACGGCGTTGGCGGCATCGGCGATGGCCTCGCGTCCGGTGGCCTTCAGGTAACGGGCCATGGCGTCGTCGTAGCCGAACAAGGAGGTGGTGGCGCCAATCTCTGCGCCCATGTTGCAGATCGTGCCCTTGCCGGTGGCGGAGATGCTGGCGGCGCCAGGACCGAAATACTCCACGATGGCGCCGGTGCCGCCCTTGACGGTGAGGATGTCTGCCACCTTCAAGATGATGTCCTTGGGGGAGGCCCAGCCGTTGAGCTCTCCGGTGAGGTGCACACCGATCAGGCGGGGCCAGCGCACGTTGAAGGGGAAGCCGGTCATGACGTCCACGGCGTCGGCGCCGCCGACGCCGATGGCCACCATGCCCAGGCCGCCGGCGTTGGGAGTGTGGCTGTCGGTGCCGATCATCATGCCGCCGGGAAAGGCGTAGTTCTCGAGCACCACCTGGTGGATGATGCCGGCGCCCGGCTTCCAAAAGCCCAGGCCGTACTTGGCGGACACCGACTCGAGGAAGTCGTAGACCTCGGCGTTGGTCTCCTCAGCGGCGAGCAGGTCGACGTGGGCGTTCTCCTTGGCCTGGATCAGGTGGTCACAGTGCACGGTGGAGGGCACTGCCACCTGGGGGAGGCCCGCGGTGACGAACTGGAGGAGCGCCATCTGGGCGGTGGCGTCCTGCATCGCCACCCGGTCGGGATTCAGGTCGTTGTAGGTGCCCCCGCGTTCGATCTCCGCGTCGGGGTCTGCCAGGTGCGCGATCAGGATCTTCTCGGCCAGTGTCAGCGGGTGGCCGAGCCGGGTGCGGGCGGCATCGATCCGCTCGTCGAAACGGGCGTAGGCGGCGTTGACAAGTTCGATCGGCGTGCTGGCGGTGACGGCCATGTGATCCCCTCAGGTGAAGTGTTTCGGCAGGTGCGTCGCACGGGGGCGACGGGATCATCCTACGCCGTCGAGCCGAATGGCAGCTCCCAGGTGGTGGGGCGCCCGGGCCGCTGTTGGTCTGCAACAACCCGCTGCTGGTGGAACCCATGGCACGACGACGCACCTGGTGCCCGTGGAGCTGCGGGTAGAGGCGTCATTGCTGAGTTTGCTAATTCAACGTCACGATGCCCAACCGCATGGCGGCGAGCACGGCCTGCGTGCGATCCCGGGCGCCAAGCTTCTGGTAGATGGAGGCGAGGTGGTTCTTCACCGTCTTTTGAGAGATGTACATCTTGGCGGCCACCTCGGGGGTGGAGCCTCCATCTGTGATCAATTGGAGCACCTCCTCCTCACGCTCGCTGACGATGCGCTCCTCGGAAACCGGGTGTTGGGGCTCGTTCAGCCTGCGAACCTCGGCCAAGAGCGACTCTGCCAGCTGCGGAGACAACACGGTGTCGCCGTTGGCGGCCAGACGCACGGCTTCGGCGACCTCATCGGTGGTGCAGTCCTTGACGAGATATCCAACGGCTCCGGCGCGCAGCGCGGCGCTGAGCGTCTCCGGATCCGTGTGCATCGTCAGCATGACCACGCGGGTGTTGGGCACGATCGAGCGCATCTGCCGGCATGCCTCCACCCCGTCGGTTGTCGACATCGACACGTCCATCAACACCACATCGGGCGCATAACGTTCCGCCAGGCGAACCGCTTCGGCCCCATCGCCGGCCTGGGCGACGACATCGAAACCTGCGTCGACCATCGAATGGGTCAGTCCTTCTCGAAGCATTCGATGGTCGTCCGCCAGTATGAGTCGGATGGTCATGTGGGCCTACCTTTTGGTGTTGGTGCCCCCGAGCCCGTCTCGGGGGATAGGACCGGCAACGAGCACCGCACCAGGGTTCCCTGGCCCGATCCTTGCTCGACTGAAAGCGTTGCTCCGATGACTGAAGCGCGTTCCCTCATGCCGAGCAGGCCGTACGTGTTCCTTCGGCCGGATTGCCCGGGAGTGAAGCCCCGGCCGTCATCGAGCACGCGTAGTTCCGCACAACCGTCCCGCTTCACCCACGAAACCTTCACGGAGGTGGCTCGAGCGTGGCGCTCCACATTGGTCATGGCCTCCTGGGCGATGCGACACACCTCGCGTTCCTGCTGGGCAGGCAGGCGTAGCCGGGCATCCAGTTCGAGGTCGAAGCGCAGGCCTGTCCGTTCGGTCATCCGTTCGGCATACTGGGCCACGGCCGCGGCCGGTCCATCCCCGGCGGAGGTTTCGGCTCGCGCGTCGTGCAAGATGTTGCGCAGTTCCTGCACCACCTCGCGCTGGCGGCCGCGCAACCGTCTGAGGTCGTCAGCAAGTGTGCCAGGCGCATCGCTGTCTGGTGACGCCTGAGCCAGCACGAGGTCCATCTCGAAGCCCAGCAGTGCCAGTGCCTCGCCCATGCGGTCGTGCAGGTCTCGGGCGATGCGGCTGCGCTCTTCGTCAGCGCCCTCGTTTCGCAGCAGCCTGCAGAGGCGTGCGTTGTCGATCTCCCCTGCAGCTGAGACTAGGGGGTTGGAGCGCAGGCGGACGTTGGCGGGCTCAGGCAAGACTGCGGCTTGGCGCTCCAGCGAATTGAGCGCTGCCAGCACCAGATGATCAGGTACCGCCACGGGGCACTCCTGGTAAGGCGGTTCGGGGTCGGCTGTGGACCAGTTGGTTCCCATGGGCCTCGTTTGGGAGATGCCGTCGACCACGACGGAGGTGGCGAGATGCAGGCCGGACAACCTGCCCGGGAGTCCATCGGCAGGGGAGCGCCACATCTGAGGTCAACAGTGGTGTGGCTGCTACCGTCGCCCGCCATGTTGTTGGTTGGATTGACGGGCGGAATCGGGTCGGGCAAGTCGACGGTGGCGGGGCTGCTGGTGGAGCGGGGGGCGGTGCTGGTCGATGCTGACGCTGTGGTGCACGAGTTGCAGGCCCCAGGGCAGCCGGTACTGGTTGCCATGGTGGAGCGCTTCGGTGAGGAGATCCTCAACGAGGACGGCAGCCTCGACCGTGCGGCGGTGGCCAACGAGGTGTTCGGTGATGAGGCGGCGCTTGCCGACCTGAACGCCATCGTCCATCCTGCCGTGCGCACCGAACTGGCAAACCGCGTGCTGGCGCAGGCCGAAACCGACCACGTGGTGATCATGGACGTGCCGCTGCTCACCGAGTCGGGCCTCGCCGGTTTGGCCGGGGTTGTCGTGGTGGACGTCGACCCCGAGGCGGCCGTCGATCGTCTGGTTCGTCATCGCGACTTTGACGAGACCGACGCTCGCAAACGCGTCGCGGCTCAGGCCTCCCGCGAGGAGCGGCGCAAGCTGGCCGACTGGGTGATCGACAACTCGGGGGATCACTCGGCGCTCGTCGAGGCCGTCGACGAACTTTGGGCCGACCTCAAGGCTCGGCGCGACGGTGGCGAGCGTTCCGACGCCACCTTGCGCTACGGCTCGAAGTAGCTGCGGCGGACTTCGTTCGTCCGGTCAGTCGGTGGCCTCGTGGCTTGGCGGTCGATCGAGTTCGAGGCGTGGAAGGAGCCGGTCGAGCCACTTGGGCAACCACCAGTTGGCGTCGCCCACCAGCGTCATCGTGGCAGGCACGAGCACCATGCGAACGATCGTGGCGTCGACCGCAACGGCGGTTGCGAGCCCGACGCCCATCATCTTGACCACCGGATCGTCGCCGGCGACGAACCCGAGGAACACGCTGATCATGATCAAGGCGGCGGCGCTGATCACCTTGGCAGTGGCGCCGAGGCCCTCGACCACGCTGTCGATGTTGCTGTGCCCCCCGTGGTACTCCTCCCGGATGCGGGACAGGATGAAGACCTCGTAGTCCATCGACAGCCCGAACAGGATGGCGAACATCATCATCGGCACGAACGAGGCGATCGGCACCGCCTCATCCAACCCGATCAGCGACCTGCCCCAGCCCCACTGGAACACGGCGACCACCACGCCGTAGGCGGCGCCGATTGACAGCAGGTTCAGCAGCGCCGCCTTCAACGGCACCAACACCGACCTGAACACCGCCATCAGCAGCAGAAACGACAGCGAGACGACGGCGAGGATGAACCAAGGGAGCCGTGCCGAGATCTTGTCGGACTGGTCGATGAAACCTGCGGTCGGACCCCCGACCAGGGCCTTGGCGTCGGTGCCGGCGGTCGCCGTGGGCAACGTGGTGCGCCGGAGGCGGTGCACCAGGCCGCTGGTTGCCTGATCCTGGGGTTTGGTCGTGGGGATGGCGGTGATCAGGGCTGTGTCGCCTGCTTCGTTGACCGATGCCGGCGAGGCCACCCGAACGCCGGAATCGTTTCTGATGGCGGTGGCGATGCGGTCGAGCACCAACGCGTCGGCCGACGCGTCGGCCGAGGTGCCGAGGTCGACCACCACCAAGAGCGGTCCGTTGAACCCGGCGCCGAATCCGTTGGCGAGCAGATCGTACGCCCGCCGGTGCGTGGTGCTGACAGGATCGGTGCCGGCGTCGGCCTGGCCGAGCCGCATATCGAGCATCGGCACCGCCAGGAGCAGTAACACGAAGGTGGCGGTGATCGCCGATCGCCAGGGGTGATAGGCCACCCAGTGGGCCCATCGCACCCAACCGCTGTGTGTTCCGTCGGTCCCGGTCGTGTCGACCGGCTTGGTGCCGACGGGCCGACGAACCTCGACCTGGCGGTGCGACCTTGGCAGCACCCGCCGGCCGACCACGCCGAGCACTGCCGGCAGCAACGTAATGGCCACCGCCACGGCTACGGCCACCACCAGGGACGCCGAGTAGCCGAGTGCAGCCACAAAGGGGATTCCGGCGAGCTGCAGTCCGAGAATGGCCACCACGACGGTGCCTCCTGCCACGACGACCGCCTCGCCGGCGGTGGCGTTGGTCTGCCCAATCGATTCCGAATTGGAAAGGCCGGCGTCAAGGTTGTCGCGATGGCGGCTCAGGATGAACAACGCGTAGTCGATCCCGACCCCGAGGCCGATCATCGTGCCCAGCCGCGGCGCCACCGATGGAATATTGATCCAGGCGCCGAGCAATCCGACCAGCGACAACCCGACGACCAGGCCTGCGACGGCTGCACCGAGGGGCATGACCGAGGCAATGACGCTGCGGAAGGTCACAAACAGAATGATCAGGGCGGCGATCATGCCGATCATCTCGGCAGGTCCGGTCGTCCGCTCCTTCAGCACCGTCGGCAGTTCGCCTCCAAACTCCACCTGGACTCCGGCCGTTGTGGCCGGAGTGGCGGTCTTGGTCAGCGCCTCCACGGCCGGATGACCCAAGTCGGCGGTCGAGCGGTCGTATTGGACCGCCGCAAACGCGGTGGCGCCGTCGGGCGACTTCGACATCGGTCCGGCCAGCGGATCGGTCGCTGTCAGCACGTGGTCCAGGGAGCGAACCTCGGCCATGGTCTGCTCGATCCCGGCAGCATTCTTCGGGTCGGTGACCACCCCGTCGGATACATGAAACACCAACATGGCGGTGGCCCCGGCCCGCTCGGGGAAACGCGCCTTCAGCAGGTCGATCGCCGCCTGGGATTCGACGCCCGGAACCTCGAAGTTGTCGACGGTTCCGCCGCCTCCGACCCGATTGATGCCCACTGCGGTCACGGCGAGGATCAGCCACGCACCGATGACCCAGAACCTCCGCCGATCAGCGAACCGCCCAATTCGGTACAGCCAGGTTGACATGGTGACTCCTCTTGAAGTGGCGAGCGAGCGAGCGAGCGTCAATAAAAGTGCAGTGACTGCAGTATTGCGGGAGCTGCGTCGAAATGTCAAGATCGGAGGGTGCAAGGTGAACTGGGATTGCGAGAACGCAAGAAGCGGGAACGGCGACAACGCATCGAGGCGGTGGCAATCGACCGATTCGAAGCCAACGGGTTTGATGCCACCACCATCGACGACATCGCCGCTGCGGCCGACATTGCGCCGCGCACGTTCTTTGCCTATTTCCCGACCAAGGAGGACGTGGTGCTGGCCGATTACGCCGATCGGCTTGAACGCACCACGAACGAACTCGCCCGCCGCCCGCCGGCCGAACCTCCCTGGCTGGCGCTGAGCACCTCGTTCGCAACGGTCGCCGCCGATTACGAGGCCGAACGCGTTCAGCTCATCCGCCGCTTCGCGATTATGGCCGTCAACCCGTCGGTCCAGGCCCGCAGCCTCCAACTTCAAGCAGGGTGGGAAAGCGCCGTGGCCGATGTCCTGTCCCGACGAAGCGGCGCCGGCGCCGACGACGTCACGCCCCGGCTCATGGCCGCGACCGCGTTGGCCTGCATGCGATCGTCAATCAGCCACTGGATCCTGACCGGCCACCAGGAACCGCTGCCCGATCTGGTCAAAGCCTCCTTCGACCGTCTGGCAGGCGGACTTGCAGCGGTACCGTTTACACCAACAGCTGGATGATGTCGTAGGTGAAAGGGGGGCCAGCACGATGATGGAGATGCTTCCGCCTGTGGGTTCGGCTGACGTCGCCACCAAGCGGGATCTTGATCAACTTCGCGAGCTGCTGGAGCACAAGATCGAGAATTCCGGCCTTCGAGTCCGGGCTGATTTCGAGTCGGCCATGCGGCGACCGCTCGCCGTGCTGCTCAGCGCCCTGTTCTCGGTGGCAGGCATCCTGATCGCGCTGTCGATCTTCGGTCCTCACTAACGGGCCGCTGCCGTTGGATCCAGGCGCCTGACACGCCGGCCACGCTCCCGGCGGGTGATCACCCGGTACACGGTGGCGAACACCACCGCCACCACCGCAGCGATCGTGGTGGCGAGGAACAACGGGTTGGCGGCGTCGGTGCCGGCCAGTACGCCGTGCAGGCTCGTCAACATGAACGCGGCGTAGCTGAACAGGTGGACGGCGTGCCACGCCCGACGGGGCAGGTGCTTCTTGGCCAGCGATGTCAGCTCGACGATGAGCAGAAGCCACATGGCGAGGATGCCGAGCGCCACCGCCCACGTCCGGTACTCGGACTGGCCGGGCACCAACAGCCCGGTGAGGCTGAAGTGCAGGTAGCTGTCGGCGACCAGCGATCCCAGGTGGACTGCGAGAAACCCGATGGTGAGGCCGGCCATCCAGCGGTGGAGGTCCAGGATCCAGGCCGGACGCTGCTTGGGAAACATCTTTGCGGGCAGCAGGATGCCCCACAGCACGGTTGCGGTCAGCAGCACCCAGGCGACCATTCCCGACGCCCGGGTGACGAACCACCACACCTGACTGTTCATGACCGAACCTTCTCGCGCAACGATGGGATGGGACGGCTCAGGGTCGGACGGGTCAGGGTGGGCTCAAGACCGTCGGTGGTCAATACCCGGCCCTCCACATCGACGGCCAGTGCTTCCAGGCGGTGCTCCCTGGCGTACTCCAGCACCTGGCCGCGCCCGCCGAGCAACGCACCGGTGGCGTGGGCCTCGGCCAGCCAGGCCCGGGGCGCAACGACGGTGACCGCAACCAGGTCGGTGGTCGAGGCGACGCCGGTGCGAGGGTCGATCACATGGTGGGTGATCGTGCCGTCCACGCACCAGCGTCGGCTGATCGTGGACGAGGTGGCCACGCCGCCGGCGGGCACTGCCAGGTGCGCCAGCGCATCGACGGGCCTGTGGGGATCCTCCACCTCCACCTCCCATCCGTGCCCCTGGGGTGACTCGCCGGCGACCGCCAGGTCCCCGCCGATGCTGACGAGTGCCCCGGCCGCTCCGTCGAGCACCAGTTGCTCGGCGACCAGGTCGGCGGCGAGGCCCTTCCCGATGCCTCCGGGGTCGATGGCCACGTCCGGTGGAAGCGTCACCGTGCTCGCATCGCCATCGATGTGCACCTCGCTCATCCCGACGCAGCTTCGATGGGGCCCCGACGGCAGCGTGGTGATGCGGTCGGCGTCGTCGATGCTGGCCCGGTAGCCGGCCTCGAGCAGCGCAGGCAGCACCGTGGGGTCGTAGCGGCCTCCCGTCGCGTTGGCCGCCGCAACCATCGTCTGCAGCAACGTGATCGTCGAGCGGCTGACCGGAACTGGTGAGCCCGCCGCCGTGTTGAGCCGGTCGATGTCGCTGCCCGGAGCGAAGCGGCTCCAGAGCGCCTCCAACTCGATTAGCCGGAGGCGAGCGTCCCGGCCCGCCGATGCCGGACCGTCGAGCGTGATGATCACGACCGAGCTGGCCATGGCACGGAACGTGGTCTCAGTTGCTGCCACTGGTCCGGACCGGTGCTGGAGCGGGACGTGGCATGGCAGCACCAACAGGGGTGGGCCTGTAGGAGCTTGGGTCGTACGCAGACGACGAGCTCGAGGGGCTGAGCGTTCCGGCGTCCCCGGCCGGCGGGACGGTCACCCGGATGGGGGGAGCGGTGACCACCGTGGCGTTTGCCAGCTCGGCGTCGATGGCGGCCTCGGCCGACCGGTCGGTGAGCGTCGCCGCGGCATTGCCGGCCGGCACCGTCGCAGCCTGGGCGCTTGGCGTGCCGGTGGTGGCGACCGTCTGGCTGTTGGCATCGACGCCCAGCTTGGCCACGATGCCAAACATTGCGGTGGTGCTCAGGCCGAGCACTGCGATGCGGCTGGCACGGGCGGGGTGGCGTCGCTTGGCCTTCGGCCGTCGGGCCTGTAGCTCGGCAAGGCGTCGCTGTTGAGCTGTCGGGTTTCCGGGGTCAGTCATCGTCGTCTTTCCCGTCGTGGTCGTCGTTCTTGCTGTCGTGGCCGGACTTGTCGTGGTCACTCTTGGAATGATCGTCGTCGTGGTCGGCCTGGTCGTGGTCGGAGTCGGCGTGATCGTCATCGTGGCCTTGGGCCGTCGGGGCTGCGGTGGCCTGGGGGATTGGCTCGGATGTTTGCCCCGGGCGCTTCGCCGCGCCGGTGATGGTGCCATCGCCGGCCAACGTGGCGGTGAACACCAGCTGGTCGGCCCCCGAGGTGAAGGTCACGTCGACCGAGTTGGAGGTGACGGTCCCGGGCCGGGCCTGCCATCCAGCCGACGGCACCACCTCGCCCAGCGTCAGCTTGGACCCGTTGCGCAGCACCTCGACCTGCCCGGCGTTTTCTACCGCAAATCGCTGCGGGGCGTCGGCCGACGTGGCGGTGGAGGTGCTGGGCGGTGACGTAGGCGCCACACCGGCCATGTCGGCCTGAGCGGACAGGGTGCCGATCGGGGTGTCGTCGGCGGCGCTGAGGATGCCGACGTTGGCGGCGACCGCTGCGCCGCCTGCGAGGACGATGGCGGCGATCGATAACGAGGTGACGACGGTGCGCTTCTTCAACACAGCAGGTCCTTTCGGGAGCCACAACCGGAGCGGCGGTCGTGCCGTCCCGGGTTCGGGCATCAACGTAGAGATCGGATCGACAGCGTCGGCCCAGGCGAAGGTAAAGGTTTGACAAAGATCGCCAGGGCGGCCGCCGTGCGTGGCAGGGTGACGGGGTGAACCTGCTGGTCGTCGAGGACGACCCTGCCATCGGCGAGCCGCTGCGGTCCGGCTTGGAGCGCGAGGGCTTCGACGTGCGCCTGGTGACCAACGGCGCCGACGCCCTGGCTGCTCCCGCCGCCGACCTGGTGCTGTTGGACCTGGGGTTGCCCGACCTGGATGGGCGGGAGGTTTGTCGTCGCCTTCGGGCCGAGTCGGCCGTGCCGATCATCGTGGTGTCGGCCCGCGGTGAGGAGATCGACCGGGTGCTGCTTCTGGAGCTCGGCGCCGACGACTACGTGGTCAAGCCGTTCGGCTTTCGCGAGCTGGTGGCCCGTATTCGCGCGGTGCTTCGCCGCACCGGCGGCGAGGCGGAGGTACGGACCGACAGTCGGGTGCTGCTGGGCCCCCTGACGCTCGATCAGCGCACCCGGGAGGTCACCTATGGAGGCGCCAACGTGTCGCTCACCCCCAAGGAGTACGAACTGCTGGTCGAATTGGCCTCCGACCCCGGGGCGGTGCTCACCCGCGAACACCTCATCGACTCGGTGTGGGACGAGCACTGGTGGGGTTCGACCAAAACCCTGGACGTGCACATGGCGTCGCTGCGCAAAAAGTTGGCGCCGGAGCTGATCGAGACGGTCCGGGGCGTGGGGTTTCGGTTGGTCGACCTGGGCGACGACCGTTGACCCGCCGGTTGCTGCTGGGCTATCTCGCCGTGACGGTGGTGGTGCTGTTGGCGTTGGAGCTTCCGCTCGCGTTCTTCTATTCCCAACGTGAGGAGGATCGCTTCACCGCCGCTGCCGAGGGCGACGCCGTCGTGCTCGCCTCGTACTACGAGGACGTTCTGGACGGCGGCGCACCCATCGACCCCTCCCAGGCCGAGCGGTTCGCCGAGCGCACCGGGGCACGGGTGGTGGTCACCGACAGCAACGGCATTTCGGTGTTGGACACCGCCGCGGCGGTCGATCGCGACTTCTCCACCCGCCCGGAGGTCGCACAGGCGCTGCGCGGCGAGCGGGCCTCGGGCATCCGACACTCCAAGACGCTCAACACCGACCTGCTCTACGTGGCGGTGCCCATCGCTTCGGGCGGCAGCGTGCACGGCATGCTGCGCCTGACGTTGGATGCCCACGAGGTGGCCGAGCGCGTCCACCGGTTCTGGCTGTCGTTGGCGGCGGTTGCCGCCGTGGTGCTGGGCGCGGTGGGGGTGATCGGTTGGGCGGTGGCCCGCTCGGTCACCAGGCCGCTTCGTGAGCTGCAGGCCTCGGCCCGCCGGTTCGCCGATGGCGATCTGAGCGTGGAGCCCATTCCCGCCGATTCACCGGAGGAGATCGTTGCGCTGGCCGACGCGATGGGGGTGATGGCCACCCGTCTCGACGAACTGCTGAGCGCCCAGCGGGCCTTCGTCGGCGATGCGTCCCACCAGCTGCGCAGCCCGTTGACAGCGCTACGGCTGCGGTTGGAGAACCTGGCCGCCGAGCTGGGGGAGAGCGGCCAGGGCGCCGAGGTGGAGGCGGCGATCGACGAGACCCGGCGCCTCTCCGACCTGGTGAGCGATCTGCTGAAGCTGGCCCGTGCCGATCAGCCGCCTCCCGCCGAACGCACCGACGTGGGCGTCATCGCCACCGACCGCATCGACACCTGGTCGGCGATGGCCGACGGCGCCGATGTGGCGTTGCGCCTCGATCGCCCCGATGGGGCCGTGTGGGCCTCGGCGGTGCCCGGTTCGGTCGAGCAGATCCTCGACAACTTGTTGGACAATGCGCTGGCGGTCAGCCCGGCCGGCGGCGAGGTGACCGTGACGTTGGGGCGGGCCGAGGGTCGGGTTCGGTTGACGGTGGCCGACCGGGGCCCCGGCCTGGACGACGAACACAAGGTTCGGGCCCTCGAACGGTTCTGGCGGGGTGGCCAGGCCACGCCGGGCACCGGCCTGGGACTGCCGATTGCGCTCGGGTTGGCCGAGGCCTCTGGTGGCGGACTCAGCCTGGCCGACCGACCCGGCGGCGGGCTGCTGGTGGAGGTCTACCTTCCCCGTATCAACCAAAGCGTCACTCTGACCGGTCAAGCGGCGAGTCGAACGAAGTGACAAGGCGATGGACAAAACAGGGGGCAGGTTGGGTAGGGCGGGTTGATGCCGAGGCCCTATGAGCAGTCCCATCCGTGGCTTACCTTCAACTTGAAACAGATCAACGACATGGGCCCGAGGTCCTGGCTACTGATGGGGGAGGCGAGGTCCAAGTGCCAGCACCTCGCTGGAGTACCGCTCCAACCAGCTCTGGCTGAAGAGCTCAACCGTGTGACGCTGATCAGGGGGGCCCAGGCCACTACGGCAATCGAGGGGGCGATCGATGCTGAGGTGCAGGGAGGGAAGTACCCGAGGCTCACCGTCGACCTGATCCGCGACTACAACAGCAAGGTTCTGCACGGCCTCGACGACCAGCTCAATGACGGTGCCGTGCCCGGCGAACTCCGCGAGCATTCCGTTGTCGTCGGGCCGTACCGGGGTGCACCGGCGGACGACTGCGAGTTTCTCCTCCAACGGCTCTGCGAGTGGCTGGAAGGCCCGGACTTCAAGAACGAGGACGCATCGATCGACTTCTCGCTGATGTTGGTGCGGGCGATGATGGCCCACCCCTACCTGGCGTGGATTCACCCGTTCGGCGACGGCAACGGCCGCACCGCCCGCCTGGTTGAGTTCCTGATCCTCGCCAGGTCGGGCAAAGTGCCGCTGCCCGCAGCCCACCTGCTTTCCAATCACTACAACCTGACTTGCGACCAGTACTACCGAGAACTCGATCGGGCCAGTAAGACCAGCAGCATCGTCGACTTCGTGGCCTACGCAACCGAGGGGTTTGTCGACGGAATCCGTGATGAGATCGACACTGTTCGCCAACAGCAGTTGGGTGTTGCCTGGATCAACTACGTCAACGAGGTGATGAGCCGCTATCCGTCAGGCAAGGCTGCCGACCGTCAACGGGAGGTGGTGCTTGCGATGACCACCCTGGGATGGCTGACCCAGGACGAGATCAAGCTGATCACGCCCGCGGTGGCCCAAACATACGCTCGGGCGGGGGATCGGATGGTGCCGCGGGACCTCAACCGGCTGATCGAGGCAGGCCTCGTCCGGAAGCGGCGCGGTGCGAAAGCGACCCACCAGGCATGTGTGGACCGGATGGCTGCGTTTATGGCAACGATGCATCGGCCTCAGAATCGGATGGCGACCGATGACGCCTCTCCAATACGACGACCATGATCGAAAAGGCCAGGGAGCACCTCCATCAGTAACTCGATGGAGCCGTGGGCGAGAAGGGGTCACCGTCATGATGGAACTGCTGCGATGGTGCTACTCGCTGGTCTGGCGAACGGCTTGTCGGTCTTCGGCGCGGGCTGGCGCACCACCCGCTCTCCTTGGATGTCACAGCCCCGGCGTACGTTGGGAAACGTGAGACGCGGACCGCCCGCTGATGGATGGTCGCTCGGTCAGAGGACCCGACGTCCTCCTTGTTCGGATGCCACCTCGATCAAGGAGCCATGTCATGACCGTCACCGAAGAATCCCGATATCATCTCCACCAGCAACTCGACGATGCCGTTGGCGAGAAGGGGGCCACCACCATGATGGAGCTACTCCCTCCCGTGGGCTGGGCCGATGTCGCCACCAAGCGGGACCTCGACCATCAGACGGAGAAGCTCGAGTTCATGGTGCGCGCCGAGGTCGCTGAGGTGAGCGCCAAGGTCGATCGAGTCAGAGGCGAACTTGAGAAGGCCATGCGGCACCAACTCACCGTTTTGCTCAGCGCGATGGTGTCGATCGCGGGCCTGATGATTGCCTTGTCGGTCTACGGGCCGAGCTGACGCGTACCTCGGGTCTCGCGATCTGTCGTTGCTTCAGAGGCCTGAACCCGATCCGGCTCGGTTCGGGTCGACCTCGTAGGGTTGCCATCGATGGTTCCCGCCGAACTGGACGACTACATCGCCCCCGAGAACAAGGCACGCGCCCGCATCGACGAGATGCTGCAGCGCGCCGGCTGGGTGGTGCAGGACTACAAGAGCGTCAACCTGTACGCAGGCGTCGGGGTGGCGGTACGGGAACTGGTCACCAACGCCGGCCCAGCCGACTACGTGTTGTTCATCAATCGCCAGGCCGTGGGCGTGATCGAGGCCAAGAAGCAGGGCACGACACTGGCTGGCGTCGAGTGGCAGACGGTCAAGTATCAGTCGAGCATCCCCGAGGAGTTGCAGACGCACCTGATCAACGGGCACCTCCCGTTCGGATATGAGTCGACGGGCGACGAGACGTGGTTCACCTGTCGCTTCGATCCTGAACCCACCGCACGCCGGGTGTTCTGGTTCCATCGGCCCGAATCGCTCGACGACATGGTCGAGAACGACCGTTACCACCGCCACGGATCGTTGCGTGCAGGTGTGCACGACATCGAGCCGCTGCCTCCCAAGGAGCAGACCCCGTGGCTGCGCGATGCCCAGCACGAGGCGATCACCAACCTCGAGACCTCGCTCCAGAACAACCGCCCGCGGGCTCTCATCCAGATGGCAACCGGTTCTGGCAAGACGTTCGCTGCGGCCAACATCGCCGAGCGGTTGATCACCCAGGGCGGAGCGAAGCGCATCCTGTTCCTGGTCGACCGCGGCAACCTGGGCAAGCAGACGCTCAAGGAGTTCCACGGCTTCGACGTCCCCGGCACGGGTCGCAAGTTCAACGAGCTCTACAACGTGCAACATCTGACGTCGAACGTCGTCGACCCGGTGTCGAAGGTGTGCATCAGCACCATCCAGCGGGTGTATTCGATCCTGCGCGGCGACGACACCTTCGACGAGGACCTCGACGAACACTCCACCTTCGACCACGAGCCCCAGCGCACCGTGGAGGTCGACTACAACGAGCATCTCCCGATCGAAGCCTTCGATGTGATCATCGTCGACGAGTGCCATCGCTCGATCTACGGCGTGTGGCGCCAGGTGCTCGAGTACTTCGACGCCTTCCTCATCGGCCTCACCGCCACCCCCGGCAAGCAGACATTCGGGTTCTTCAATCAGAACCTGGTGATGGAGTACGGATTTCCCCAGGCTGTCGCCGACGGGGTCAACGTCGACTTCGACGTGTTTCGGCTGTCGACGGCGATCACCGAGAGCGGGTCGACCATCGAAGGTGGCCAGGGGTACGTCACGTCCTTCCGCAACCGGGAGACCCGTCAGGAGAGGTTGGAGGCGGTCGACGAGGATCTCACCTACGACCAGCGGGCACTCGATCGCAAGGTGGTCTCGAAGGATCAGATCCGCACCGTCGTGAAGGCGTTCCGGGACAACCTGCCGGCGATGTTCCCTAACCGGGACATCGACGACCACGGTCGCCTCGCCAACATCCCCAAGACGCTGATCTTCGCCAAGGACGACTCCCACGCCGAAGACATCGTGCGCATCGCCCGGGAGGAGTTCGGCAAGGGCAACGACGTGATCGCCAAGATCACCTACAAGTCGTCCGACGGCAACAAGCCCGAAGACTTACTCCAGTCGTTCCGCACCAGCTACAACCCGCGCATCGCTGTCACGGTCGACATGATCGCCACCGGCACCGATGTGAAGCCGATCGAGGCCGTGCTGTTTATGCGCATGGTGCGGTCACGCAACTTCTTCGAGCAGATGAAAGGGCGCGGGGTCCGGACGATCGATCCCGATGCACTCCAGGCGGTCACCCCCGACGCGGTCACGAAGGACCGGTTCGTCCTGATCGATGCCGTCGGCGTCACCGAAACGAAGCTCAGCGACTCGACGCCGTTGGAACGCAAGCGGGGTGTACCTCTGGCCAAGCTTCTGCATCAGGCTCGTCTGGGGCATGTCAGCGAAGACCTCGTGTCTTCGCTGGCCTCACGCTTGGCCCGGCTGGACGGCCGAATCGCCGCCGATGATCGGGAGCGCCTGGAAGTGATTGCAGAGACATCGCTCAGCGATCTGGCTCACCAGATGGTCGACGCTATCGATCCCGACCGCCAACTGGCAGCGGCGCAGATGGACAGCGGCGATACCGAACCGGACGAGGCGGCGGTGGAAGCCACCAAGAACAGGATGTTCGAGCAGGCGCTTCTGCCGATCGCCTCCAACCCGGAACTGTGCGAAGAGCTGGAGAATGTTCAGCGCAGCGTCGAGCAGCTGATTGACGAAATCAGCAAGGACACGATCGTCCGAGCCGATTTCGTCGTCGATGCCGAGTCTCGGGCAAAGGAGACCGTCGAGTCGTTTCGCCAGTACCTCGAGGACAATCAGGATGAGATCACCGGGTTCCAGGCGTACTTCTCGAAGCCCTACACCCAACGGCCCACCTACGCCGATATCAAGGCGTTGGCGGACGCCATCGGCAAGCCGCCTCGTCGCTGGACCCCCGAAAAGTTGTGGGAGGCCTACGGGACGCTCGACGAGTCGAAAGTCCGTGGGTCCGCCGGCACCGTGCTGACCAACCTGGTGTCGTTGGTCAGGTTTGCTCTCGGAGTCGATGACCAACTAGAGCCGTGGCCCCAGCGGGTACGCGAGCGGTTCGATGGGTGGATGGCCCAACAGCAGCAGGCTGGGCGCACCTTCACTGCCGACCAAGCCGAATGGCTCGCCCTCATCCGTGACCACTTGGCCGCCAGCCTCAGTATCGAGTTGGTCGAATTGCAGGACCCGCCGTTCAGCCAACACGGCGGCCTCTTCAAGGCCAGAGAGCTGTTCGGCCACGACCTCGACGACATCCTCGCCGACCTCACCGAAACCCTCGCCGCATGAGCGACGTACCTCACGGCTGGGTCGTGGCGCCCCTCGACGCCCTGCTGGCTCCGCAGGCAGATGGACGTACCATCCACCAAGGGTGGAGCCCGCAGTGCGAGAAGTCTCCGGCCGGCGATTCAGAGTGGGGAGCGCTCAAGACCACAGCGATACAGCCTGGGCACTTCCTTCCGGAGCACAACAAGCGCCTACCGGTCGACAAGCAGCCGAAGCCAGGTCTTGAGGTGAAGCCCGACGACGTCTTGCTCACTTGTGCCGGGCCTCGGTCCAGGTGCGGCGTCGCCTGCCTCGTAAGCGAAACGCGACCAAAGTTGATGATCTCGGGGAAGATGTACCGATTTCGTTTCGATAATCGGTACCTCGAACCGCAGTTCATGGAGTACTACCTGCTGAGCGGCGAGGCATGGTCAGCCATTGATGAGATGAAGACGGGTGTGAGCGATAGCGGTCTCAATTTGACACAGGGCAGGATACGAACTCTCCCGATCCCTGTCCCGCCGCTCCCCGAACAACAACGGATCGTGGCAGCGATCGAAGAGCACTTCTCCCGCCTCGACGCCGCCGAGGCCTGTTTGGGGAGTGCGGCGAAAAGGGCTGCGCGTCTCCCGGACGCTGCATGCTCAGCGCTGACCAACGACGGGTCCTGGCGGGTCGTTGAGCTGACCGACCTACTGACCTCATTGAGGAATGGTGCTTTCGTCTCTCGACCCTCAGCTGACCCACCTGGCATGCCAATTCTCCGAATTAGTGCGGTGCGACAGCGAAGGCTCGATCAGACGGACGTTCGGTACGCAACACCGGCGCCAGCTGGAGCAGATCGTTACCAGGTGGACCCCGGTGATCTGCTGTTCACTAGGTACAGCGGCAATCCAAAGTACGTGGGTGCATGTGCAGTTGTTCCGCCCGACGCTGCCGGACTGTTGCACCCCGACAAGCTGATCAGGGGTGTCGTGGACGAAGCGCAGGCCGACCCCCGCTGGATCAGTTCCTATGTCTCGGTGGGAGCGGGTAGGGCTTCGATTGAATCGCGCCTCAAGACGACAGCTGGCCAGGTTGGCATCTCCGGCCGTCAACTCAAGTCGGTAGAAATCGCGGTGCCACCTATCGAGGAGCAGATTCGACGGTGCAATGAGATCGATCGTTTTTCGGATCTAGCGGACAGCGTCGGCGCTGCGATTGATGTAGCAGCGAGGCGTTCATCTGGTCTTCGCCGGGCGGTTCTTGCCGCCGCGTTCTCAGGGCAGCTTGTCCCGCAGGACCCTGCTGACGAACCGGCGTCGGTGCTGCTCGAACGGATCGCTGCGGAACGAGCGGCGGCCAAACCACCTCGTCGCAAGCGGGTGACAGCGTGATCATGGCCGAGGGCCCTGTAGCTGTTGGCAGATTTGTGCCATGGCGGCGACACATGAGCACCTCGGCCAGATTGTCACTGGTCCTCCATACCATCGAGTTCCAGCCCGGAATCGGCTGATGGCCCCGAGGAGCGCTGATGAGGGCGTGGAAGTCGCATTCGTACGAGAAGCTCTCGATCCTGACGGACTACCTGGAGGTGTTCGCCAAGGCAAGCAGCAGCGCCGCGAACCGCGTGTACCTCGACGCGTTCGCAGGCGAGACGCTCAACCGGATAGCGGGCACGGATCGCACGTTCCCTGGTTCGGCGGAGACGGCGCTGGAGGTCAAGCCGCCGTTCACCCATGTTCGGCTCTTCGAGTTGGCCCGGAAGCGGGTGGGGGAGCTGTCGGAATTGGTGGCCGACCGACCGAATGCTCGCGTCGTGCATGGAGACTGCAACGTAACGATTCCGGCAGCTTTGACGTCCCTTCCCATGAAGGCCCCAACGTTTGCGTTCCTCGATCCCGACGGGATGGAGTTGGACTGGGCGACGGTCAGGGCGCTGGCGGACCACAAGCGTGCCTATGCCGAAGAATTCGACAAGTCCAAGGTAGAGATGTGGATCTTGTTCTCCACCTCGGGCATGGTCCGAATGCTTGGCAAGAACCGTGAAGCCGTCGGTGAGAATCGGCTGCTCGACAAGGCGGCCCGACTCTACGGCGCGAGCGGGCCGTTGGAGCGCGTGTGGGAGGCCAAACTCGCAGGCGAGATCACCGGAGGCGAGGCTCAGAAGGCCTACCTCTTTCTCTACATGGACCGTTTGGCCGACCTCGGCTACCAGCATTTACTCGTGCGCCCTATCCACGGTTCGCGAGGCGAGCTGTACGCCATGGTGTTCGCATCGGACCACCCGGCCGGAGCCAACATCATGCAGTGGGCACAGGAACGGGACCGCGTGCGCCCACGAGCCGACACGCTTTTCGATGTTCCCGAACCGCGGCCAGCCTATGAAGATCTGCACACTGGGTGGCGGAACGAGTTTCCAATCGAACTGCCAACTTGGACCGAGTTGGCATGACGCGGGGAAGGGCTGATGGCTGAATCAACTATCGAATGGACTGATGCAACATGGAACCCGACGACCGGGTGCGACCAAACCTCACCGGGTTGCGACAACTGCTATGCGCTCACCATGGCGGCGCGCCTCAAAGCAATGGGGCAGGAGAAGTACCAAGCTGATGGCGACCCTCGCACCAGCGGGCCCGGGTTCGCTCTGACCGTCCATCCCTACACGCTGTCGATCCCTCGCCGATGGTCCAAACCGAGAATGATCTTTGTGAACTCGATGAGCGACCTCTTCCACCACGACGTGCCTGTCGAGTTCATCCGAGACGTCTTCGCAGTCATGGCGGATACGCCTCGCCACACGTACCAGCTCCTGACCAAGCGGTCGAAGCGTCTGAGTCGTCTTGCCGAGGTCCTCGACTGGCCGCCAAACCTGTGGGTCGGCGTGTCTGTCGAGACCCAGACCTACGGATTTCGAGTCGACCACCTTCGGACCGTGCCGTCCTCGGTGCGCTTCCTGTCGATCGAACCGCTGCTCGGTCCTGTATCCGTAGATCTCGACGGCATCGATTGGGTGATCGTGGGTGGCGAGAGCGGTCCTTCGTGTCGGCCCGTCGACCCAGTGCACGTTCGGCACATCCGAGATGCCTGCGTAGAGAGCGGTACGCCGTTCTTCTTCAAGCAGTGGGGTGGGCGGACGCCCAAGACGCATGGCCGTTTGCTTGATGGGCGCACGTGGGATGAGTACCCGGCCGCCACCGTCGGTGCTGGCGTATGACGACGAAGTGGGAGACGACGTGACCGACTCGAAGGCACTGGTCGACAAGCTGTGGAACTACTGCAACGTCCTGCGCGACGACGGCTTGTCCTACGGCGACTACGTCGAGCAGCTCACCTACCTGCTTTTCCTCAAGATGTCCGAGGAGCAGCGCGAGCTCGGGCTGCCCGACATCGTCCCGGACGGGTTGGACTGGCCGTCACTGCTGAAGCTCTCCGGCGAAAAACTGGAAGCGCACTACATCAACATCCTCAGCCAGCTCGGTACCACCGACGACATGCTCGGAGTCGTCTTCCGCAAAGCGCAGAATCGCATCCAAGACCCGGCCAAGCTTCAGCGGCTGATTCACGACCTGATCAACGGCGAGACATGGATGGGCCTGGACGTCGACGTGAAGGGCGACGCCTACGAAGGCCTGCTGGAGCGGAACGCAGCCGACACCAAGTCGGGCGCAGGCCAGTACTTCACGCCGAGGCCACTGATCTCGGCGATGGTCGACGTGATGCAGCCGACGCCGGACATGCGTATTTGCGATCCGGCGTGTGGGACCGGGGGATTCTTCCTGGCTGCCTACGACTACATCGTCAAGCACAACCCGCACCTGGACCGCGCCCAGAAGCAGCACCTGCGATCCGGGGCCTTCACGGGGTGGGAGATCGTCGAGAACACCGCCCGTTTGTGCGCCATGAACATGTTGCTGCACGGCATCGAGACACCGGAGAGCGATAGTCCGGTCCACCTCGATGACGCGTTGCGGGCGGACCCGGGTCAGCGGTTCGACCTGGTGCTCGCCAACCCGCCGTTTGGAAAGAAGTCGTCGGTGACCATCGTCAACGCCGAAGGCAAGATCGACAAGCAGGACATGACGGTGGTGCGCGAGGACTTCTGGGCCTCGACATCGAACAAGCAGCTCAACTTTGTGCAGCACATGCGCACGCTGTTGAAGATCGGCGGCAATTGCGCCGTCGTGGTGCCGGACAACGTGTTGTTCGAGGGCGGCGCCGGGGAGACGGTGCGCCGCAAGCTGCTGCACGAGTGCAACGTGCACACCCTGCTGCGCCTGCCCACCGGCATCTTCTACGCCCAAGGGGTGAAGGCCAATGTGTTGTTCTTCGAGCGGAAGCCAGGCTCGGAGACCCCGTGGACCAAAGATCTCTGGATTTACGACCTGCGCACGAACCAGCACTTCACTCTGAAGCAGAACCCGCTTGCGAGGGCCGACCTCGACGACTTCGTTGAGAGCTACCGGCCCGGCGAACTCGGTAAGCGGGAGGAGAGCGACCGGTTCAAGCGCTTCTCCTACGACGACTTGGTGGCCCGGGACAAGGCCAGCCTGGACATTTTCTGGCTACGTGACGAGAGCCTTGAGGACACCGACAACCTCCCGCCGCCGGGCATTATCGCCGCCGAGATCGTGGAGGATCTCCAGTCGGCGCTGGAGGAGTTCAGGGCGCTGGCCGAGAGCCTCGAAGGAATCGGAATCAACATCGAGGACACCGAATGAAGGTGGGAAGTGTGCCTATGACACCCAAGCCCCTTGGCACGTCGATCCGGATCTTCCTGGCCGACGGAGGCGCAGACGGCGTCTGGGTCGTAGAGAAGAGCAACTGGACTGGCAAGGCCTTAATGGCGCCTCGCACCCGGTTTGGTGACCTACGAGCCCGGTCTGACCTCGATGGGCCGGGGGTCTACTTGCTGATCGGCCCGACAGAGTCAGGACTGCTGGCCAATCGGGTGTATATCGGCGAAACGGACGATCTTCCCGGCCGACTCGATAGCCACAACAAGAACAAGGAGTTCTGGAATCGGGCAATCGTCTTCACCAGCAAGGACGCCAACCTCAACAAAGCCCACATTAGATATCTAGAAGCAAGGCTGATCGGTCTGGCGACTGTGGCCAAACGCGCCGAGTTGGACAACGGGAACCTCGGTTCGTCGCCGCCATTGTCCGAGCCTGACACTGCGGAAGCGGAGGCGTTCCTTGCGGAGATGCTCCTGATCTACCCGGTCCTTGGGGTGCAGGTGTTCCAGAAGGCCGAGGAGCAACCCTCCAGTTCCGAGCGCCTCAAGCTGGTTGGGAGGGACACGAAGGCCGAGGGCACGGAGACCGCTGACGGGTTTGTCGTTCACGCAGGTTCGCTTGCACGCCCCATCGAGGTTCCCTCCATCCACGCATATGGGACACAACTCCGAGCTGCGCTTCGGGATAAAGGGCTGCTGGTCGAAGACGGAAAGTACCTACGACTGACCGAGGACTATGTCTTCAGCTCCCCGTCAACCGCGGCGATGGTGATGCTGGGCCGGACGTCCAACGGCCGGGTTGAGTGGAAGGCGGCAGGGGGCAAGACCCTGAAGGATCTCCAGGATGCCCAGTCCGGAGGACAGTCGAATGGCCGGCCAGGGAGCGAACAGTGATCCACGAACGCGAGACCGAGTTTCGTCGACGAAAGTTCGCCCAGATACGCGAGGCGATGGTTGCTGCCGCACCGGTCAGTCAAGCTGACGGCGCCGCTGCGCCGCATCGGCAGGCCCTCGTTGACGCGCTGGACGAGTTTCGTTCCACCCTCGACCTCGAAGCGTTCCGACAGAAGTTGGATGCGAACTCGCGAGGGGCTGGCTTCAGCGAGTTATTCTACGGATTCAACTTCGGCGTAGCGATGTTCCTCAACTCGCTGGTCAAGAAGTCGGGCGAGCCGTCCGACCTGGCTGCGCTGTTGATCGAGACCATCGCGGTGCCAGCAAACGATCAGCAGGCAGACGAGAAGTTGGCCTCGTTGCTACGGCAGGTTGAACTAGTTCGAGAGGGTGGGCACCCTGCCCCAAAGAGCGCTGCCATCTTCTGTTCGTTCTTTTGGTGGTTCCAGGCCCCAGAGACCTGGCCCTTCCTGGGGCCCGCAAGCGAGGAGGCGGTTGAGGCTCTGGGCTGGCTGCCGAAGGACCTTGACCCGGTCGATCGCTATCGTCGATACCGGACGCTGATTCGTTCACTCAGCAGCGACATCGCCGTCGGACGGCCCCTCTCGGAAGTCATGGTGCCAGCCAGTACCGAAACGATCACCTTGGCCAATGTGGATGCAGCTCTCACCTGGTTTAGGGACAACCAGTGGATTGGCCTTGATAGCGCGTTGGGCGACCGGCTCCAATGGGCTCACGAACTCTACGAACAGCGAGTCGATGGGGAGTACCCAGACGACTCGTTTGAGGTGGCCCGCACCAACATTGCGGCGGTGCTCGCTGAGATGAGGACCCTTGGTGATCACAGCGAGACCGCGGTCGGCAATGCGCTGGGTCGCGACCTACGCCGCCACGTGGCTAACGAATATTGGATGAAGAATCCCCCAATCATCCGAGCTAACGCCTGGGTGAAGTGGAAGCCAAAGAACGTCACCGGCTGGAACGAAGTGTGCTCGATGATCGTGTCGGCGACGTCCGATGGGATCGCTATTGGCGTGACCCCGGGCCGCCGCCAGTCTGGCTGGTCCCTTTCGATCCGGGACGAACTGGTGGCGCTGTTGCCAGCTGGCCTACAGGTCGTCGAAAACTACGGCGACCCGTTTGCGGTGTACGCGGTGGAGGGCGCCGGACAGGCCAGAAGAGACTTTCTCGTCGGCACGCTGATTCCGATGGACCAAGCCGTAGGTTCCCCGGACGTTGCCCACGAGATCGAACGGGTCGCAGCCGCGCTGCAACCGGTGTTCGACCGAATCATGGCCTTGGCAGGCAGCGCCGACGAGGCGACTGCCCAATCCGACGCGACCGGCGAGAAGCCGAGTGATCTCGGCATGACGGACGAAGACGCCGAACCCGCGGACGAAGGGGCCGAGTTGGAGGAGCGTCTCGATTCGGTCGTCGAGGAATGCCATCTCGATGGCCGGTCGTTTGTCGATGATCTGGTGGCGTTGCTGCGCGACAAGCGCCAGATCGTGCTCTACGGACCGCCGGGCACCGGCAAGACCTACATCGCCCGCAAGCTGGCCGAGGCGCTGGCGCCGTCAGTTGATCGCCGTCGGTTCGTGCAGTTCCACCCGTCGACCTCATACGAAGACTTCTTCGAGGGTTATCGGCCGTCGACCGACTCCGGTGGCAATCTCAGCTACACGCTGGAGCAGGGGCCGTTCGCCTCGCTGGTTGAACATGCAACAGAAGACGGTGAGCGTCGCCATCTGCTGACCATCGACGAACTCAACCGGGCCAACGTCCCCAAGGTGTTCGGCGAGCTGTTGTTTCTACTGGAGTACCGCAACGAGTCGGTGGTTCCGTTGTATCGGCCGGACGGGTTCTCGGTGCCCGAGAACGTCTGGGTGATCGCCACCATGAACACGGCCGACCGCTCGATCGCCATGCTGGACGCGGCGCTGCGGCGCCGTTTCCACTTCGTGCCAGTGTTCCCCGACACCGAGCCCATCTCGGGCGTCTTGGGGCGCTACTTGAAGCGTGAGGGCGGAGAGGTTGCCTGGGCCAGCCTGCTGGAGATGGTCAACACCGACCTGCGGGACCGCATGGGTAATGGTGACCAGCTGATCGGACCCAGCCACTTCATGCGAAGCGACCTCGACGAGGCTCATATGAAGCGCATCTGGGAGTACAACGTCGAGCCGCTGATCGACGACCTGTTCTATGGCGATAGCGATGCCATCCGCTCGTTCAAGTGGGCTCAGGTGCTCAACCGATTCCAGAAGAGCCCAGCGGGTGGCGCCGAGGCGGCGGCCACGGTGTGAACCTAACCGCCACTTCTGTGCTCGGCCATTCGGTGGTCGAGTTGGCCGAGTACGAGAAGCGCACCGTCGCACTTTCTGGCGCCGACGCTTCCGCCATCCAACAGGCAGCGGGCAACCGGCTGTCGGTTGGGGTCTCAAGCAAGGAGGGCCACTACGAGCTGACGGCCACCCAGCACGTGGGCGCCATCGTGACCGGCAACGTCTCGGTGGCGATCCGGCCGAAGGTGCCACTGCACAACCTGTTCCTGCTGTTGGGAGTGAAGCCGCCAGAGTTCGACGAAACGTTGTTTGGCTTCGACCAGGACGCCGACCTGCTGTCGGTGATGGCGGCCGTGTTCACCACAGCCGTTGACCGGGCGACAGCCAGGGGAGTGCACCGGGGGTACCGTCCCACCGAGGAGCGGCTGGGGTCGCCCCGGGGACGAATCGACCTGGTTCGGCAGGTCCGTCGTCCGGCGCTGGTGAGCCCGATGGCATGCCGGTTCGACGAGTACACCGCCGATCATTTCCCAAACCGAGCGTTGGTGGCGGCCCTCGACCGCCTGGGACGTGTGCCCGGCCTGGACCTGGGCCTGCGCATCGGCCTCAACCGACTCGCGCCCCGCTTTGCGGAGGTCGCCCGGGTCGTTGTTGACCCAGCGGCCGTCGACCGTTGGACGCCCAGCCGAGTTGATGCCCACTACGAGGTGGCCATGCGCCTGGCTGGATTGATCCTGCGCAACCTCACGCTGACCCACCGCACAGCTGCGACCGCGGCGGCTTCGTTCACCGTCGACATGAACGATCTGTTCGAAGCGTTCGTGGCTGATCGCCTCTCTAAGCACTTGCGGCATCTGCTGGTGGTCACCGAGCCCAATGTGCCCCTGGCCACGACCTCGGGGCAGACCATGCGCCCAGACCTCGTGTTCCGCCAGGCTGACCAAAACCTTTACGTGGGGGATACCAAGTACAAGATGTCGACCGGTCCGGCCAGGCTGCGGGACTATTACCAGTTGCTGGCTTACGCAACTGCCATGAACCTCCACGAGGGCGTACTCATCTACGCACAGGATCCAGATGACCCAGCAGCTGGCTCAGGCTCGCACGTCCACTCGATCGCAGTCCGCAATTCTGGCAAGGTCATCCACACCTACCGACTGCCGCTGAGCGGCTCCAACACCAGCGTCGAGTCTGCGCTCAAGAATCTGGCTGATTGGATCGACCTGCGGCCTGACTCGTCCGTCATCGAGTCCGTGTCACGGACTCTCGACAGGGGGTGGGGAGGGTCAACCACCTCCGACGTCAGGGAGGAGAGAATGGTTCAGTGAACGCACCAGGGGTCGGATCGCCCAACCCGTCACTGAAGACTAAAGATGGGTCTCCTTCACCCAAGTTGCCAGAAGGGCTGTCGGCATTCGTCGCCAGGGTGCTAGATCAACTCAGCATCAGCGCGTGGTTGCCTGCGGCGTTAGCGATTGCTGGGATCTTCTTCGCGATTCGGATGAGCATCGCTGACGGCGACGTGAAGGATGCGCTGGAAGCCGTTGGTGGAACAAGCATCGAGCAGCTGCTGGTTCTACTTGGAGCGGTCGTGCTCCTTACAACCGTGACTCAGGCCTTCGAGTTTGGCTCGATCCGGTTCCTGGAGGGGTACTGGGGCACAGCAAGGCTGCCTCAGTGGGTGGCTGATCTTTTCGCTGGACGATGGGAGCGGTGGGAGAAGGAGGCACGCGGACGTCGCGAGGAACTCCAGCTCGAAGCGTTCCGGTCGGCTGAGCGAAGGTATGCAAATGCAATAGACGACATCGACGTGGTCAGGCACGTGCACGCCGACCTCCTGGATGTCGCCAGCGTTCCGAAACTCAGCTCAGACCAGGAGGAGCTCCTTAACGAGCTCGATTGGCGGGATTACGCATCTGCAAGAACGATGCGCCGGCTAGAGGCGCATGAGAAGCGTATGAATCGGTTTCCACGGTCCAGTCGGATCATGCCGACTCGCTTGGGCAACCTCCTTCGGGCTAGTGAGGATCGAGCAAACGAGGAAATACCCGGTTCGGTCCAAGGGATGGTCCACCGCACCTACCACCTGGTACCGGGACACTTGCAGGTCGAGATCGACCAGTTTCGCAATCGTCTGGGGCTCTACGCGTCGCTAGTGGTCACGGAGTTTGTGGTGGCTGTCGCATCCGCGGTTTTGCTGTTCAACACCGGGTTGGCGTCTGCCGCATTCATTTCGGCGAGTCATCTACTCCTCATGGCGCTCTTCTACCGGGCTACCTTCGGTAGCGCCGAAGCCTACGGCGACCTGCTGGAAACCGTCGCAGAGTTGGTTAGCACCACCGTTTGGGATGACGGAGAAGCGGTTTAGGCCTTATGCATCAAACGATCGCACTGTTTGCAGGTGGGAGCAATGGAGTCGCGCTTGGTCCTCTCGCATCCAGGGCACTTCCAATCGCGCATTGCGTCGCGCCCAGTTCCCGGCGGTCTACGATCCACCATGAAGCCAGTTTGACATACATCCTTGGTTGGCGAAAGGCGTGATTTCACCTCCTGCCCCGCTGGGGCGATGTTCGGACTTGGGCTCGGCGGGTTCCCAGCCGTTGGAACCGGTCCAACAAGCCGCGCGTGAAGTCGCTCATGAACGTCTCGACCGTTGCTCGGTCAACGATGCCGCCGAGCGCTTGAACTGCCAGAAGTACGCCGGGGCTTCTCGGGGTGGCAAACAGTCGTCGAAGGTACGTCAGGGCCAGTTCGGTAGTTGCTTGCGACCGTTCGTCCTCCATCAAAGTGGCCGAGCGTTGTCGCCAGGTCGGTGACCGAGTAGGCGTCGAAGAGCCGGTACACGTCGCCGGCGTCTTTGCCCAGGAGCCGCTGAGGGGTCGCGAGGCGCTCACCCAACTTGTGGGCCTTCGCAACCAGGAGCGCAGCCGGCCCTGCCACGTTCACACCGATCTGGCGGTCGTCGGCTGGATCGAGGGCGGCAATCTCGATCTGGCCATAGTCGACCAATGCCCCCTCGACGCCGTCGCTCTTGCGGGCGGCTGACTTGCCGTGGTCGCCGGGAAGACGAGCTCCCCGACGTCCGGCCTTTGGAGCTACCGCCGCTGGGACGATCAGGTCGACTGGAACCGTGATGTCGCCCTCGAAACCAGGACGCACCACCGTCCGCTCCCAGATACCTGGCTCACCCGTGTAGGCGAATCCGGCGCTGGTCATCGCGTCGCCAAGTAGGGGAGTGTCGGCGAGACGGGCTGGGTCGACGACGAGGTCCGCATCGGTCGTGAACGGCTGGTACGTGGGCAGCCGGGAAGCGGTTCGCAAATAGACCGCTTGGGCGCCGATGAGCACGATTGCGTCGAGATGCGGCTGGAGCGCCGTCAGCGCATCCAGCAGGACGCCGCGCGCTTCGAGGTACTCGACGCGCGGCTGAATGTTCATGGCAGGCCTGGCTGCTCAGTCAGCGAGTCGGCCTGCCAAGTCGGAGCGTTCGTCCGAAGCCACTCGACCATGGCCTCGCCCTGGGCGGGTAGACGCCCGGGGCCGGTCAGGCAGTCGACGGCAACCTGTGCCGGGGAGGCGAAGGTCATGCCGTTCCGGGTCCAGGTGCGATCGAACACGAGATCATCGTACGGGCGAGCTGTGACAACGTTCCCCCCATTTCTTGCCGGACGCAGGTTGGTGAGCGATGCCAGCAGTTCGGGGTCCTCGACGAAAACGACCGCAATCTCGGGCGGCGCCACCGAGGTCAGTTCCGCAGCGGCAAACGATCCCGTGATCGCGAAACTTGCCTCCGACTGGGTTGCGACGTCTTTCAAGAACTGCTCGGGTCCGGCGGACGCGATCCAGCCGGTCGTCGCGTTGCTGTTGAGCAGTGAATACGTCGACGTCATCTGGCGGAGCAGTGGTTCCCAATCGACCTTGTCGATTGGACCTCGTCCGACGCGGCCGATGAGCAGCTCGTCACTCAAGGCGCCCACCAGGCGCGAGACGTACCCGGCATCGGCTTTGATGGCCGCAGCGAGTTCGGTCACCCCATAGGGAGGGAGAACCTCGGCCAACGTCCGCTGAAGTGCCCAGGCACGGGGTCCGCGTAGGTTGGGGCCCTGTACGGGTTCCGGGGACGGGTTGCGTTGAGCGCCTTGGGCTCGAATCGCCAAACCCGGTCGGTCGATGGACAGGTACACGTTGCCGCTCAGGTCGACATATCCGATCTGGCGGACGGCCAAGAGCTCTCGGGTGCGGGGGCTCAGCCACGTCGCAGCGACAACGGTTGGCCGGGTGGGGTCGGGAAGACCGACGACGTCTCGGGGGCGCAGCCCATCGCAAGGGATGACGTCGATGGACCGCGTCTCGGAGTCGGGCGAGGTCACCCGGACCGCCCCGTTGCGTGCAGGCTGTTCGGCAGCGACTAGCCACCCTGCCGGGGCGAGCGAGTTGAGCAGAGCCGATGCTTGGGCTTTGAGTTGCTTGTCTGCGTATGAGTCGTTCCCGGAAGTCACCCTTGAACCGCCAATCTGGGCAGCTTGGAATGCCCGTCGGCCATTCTACCTGAGGTGCCTGGATAGGCAAGTTGCTTGACATAGGCAAGTTGGCCTGAGGGGCATGTACGCAGGTTGCTCGGAATCCGACCCGGACGGCCACCCGTTTCACCATCCGTGAAACAGAAGGGTTTTTGGAACACGTTGGAGGTCAGCCAGCAGCGACCCGGGCGACCAAGATGCCGGACGGCAGCGCGTGTGTGAACGTGCCGGTATCAGCGTCGTGTGACGGTGACCGGCAGCTTCGTGTAGCCGTGCACGAATGACGACAGGGTGCGCTCCGGCTCCGCCTGGATCTCGATGCGCTCAAAGCGAGCGAGCACCTCCTCCCACAGGATCCGCAGTTGCAGCTCCGCAAGCCGGCTGCCCATGCAGAAGTGGATTCCGTAGCCGAACGCCAGCTGCCGGTCGGCGTTGGAGCGATCGAGATCGATGCGCTCGGCGTCGACGAAGACGTCCTCATCGCGGTTGGCCGAGATGTACCACATCAGCACCTGGTCGCCTTCGAGGATCTGCTTGTCGCGAATCGTGCAGTCCTTCGTGGCGGTGCGTCGCATGTAGGACAGCGGCGTCTGCCAGCGGATGATCTCCGGAACGAACGTGGAGATCAGCCCGGGGTCGGCGGTCAGCTTGTCGTACTGGTCGGGGTACTTGTTGAGCCCGTAGACGCTGCCGGTCATCGTGTTGCGGGTGGTGTCGTTGCCGCCGACGATCAGCAGCAACAGGTTGCCGAGGTGCGAGATGGTGGGCATGTCCTTGGTGGCCTCGCCGTTGGCCAGCATCGAAACCAGATCGGTGCCGTCACCGCCGCGGCGCTCCTCCCACAGCCCCTCGAAGTAGGTCACGCACTCCATCAGCTCCTCGATCTTCTGCTGCTGGGTCTCGACGACGCCGCCGGAGCCCGGAACGGCGAACACGATGTCGGACCAGCGGGTCAGCTTGCGCCGGTCCTCCAGTGGAAAATCGAAGAGCGTCGCCAGCAGCAGGGTGGTGAGTTCGATCGAGACCGTGTCGACCCAGTCGAGCGTCTCACCCTCCGGGAGCGAATCGAGTACGGCGACGGTGCGTTCGCGGATGAGGGGTTCGAGGTTGCGGAGGTTGCTGGGCGCCGACACCGACCGCACTGTTTTGCGCTGGGCGGTGTGCTCGGGCGGATCCATGGCGATGAACGGGGTGATCTGGACCAGCGGGTTGGGGCGGTCTGGGTCGGGGCGGAGACCAAGGGTCATGCCCTGCGCCGAGGAGAAGGTTTGCCAGTCACCGTCCACCGCCCGAACGTCGTCGTATTTCGTGATTGACCAGTAACGCCCGGCCGTCTCGATCTCGTTGAGGTGCACCGGGTCCTCGGCGCGGAGGCGGGCGAAATGGTCGTGCCAACGGTCCTCCTTGAACAGGTGCGGGTTGGCCGGGTTGATGTCGGTCAGCTTGAGGTCGGCGGCGTCGGGCACCCCGGCCCCCACCTCGGCCATCTCCATCTCCGGAGTTCGGATGCTCGGATCGAAGTCGATCCTCGGCTTGGTGTCGTCGGTCATGGTGTCTCCCCTCGGTCGAACTTCCGGCGGCGCCGTGTCAGGCCTGCCACTCGCTGGATCATGGCACGCGGCGACCCTTGGCGGATACCGTCCTCGAATGACTGGGTTGAGGCAGCAGCGACGGTTGTCTCACCCCGGCGTCGGGATACCAGATTGGTGCATGGTGGTATCATTGCGATGTGGCCATGACACTGCGACTTTCGGACGAACTGCTCGCTGAGCTGCGAATGGTGGCCGAGGAGGACCGGCGGAGCGTTCATCAGGCGGTGATCGTGGCGATCGAGACCTACCTCGCCGACCGAGAGACCGACGAGATCATGGCCGACGCCGAAACCCTGCGGGCGTTGGCCGATGCGCGCGACGCGGTCGCATCGGGTGACGTCGAATACGGCACGGACGCGGTCCACGCTCTGGTTCAGCGGCGACAGGCTTCGTGAGCCTTGTGCCCTACGAGCTGGGCACGTCGCCGCAGGCTCGGCGGGCGTTGAGTGACCGGCTTCCGCACGACGTTGCCCTTGCTGCCGCCGAGTTCATCACAGGGCCGCTTCTCGACAATCCACAGCGGGTCGGTAAACGGCTACGAGACGACATGGCCGGCATCTACAGCGCTCGGCTGGGACGAGATTGGCGGGTTCTGTATGAGATCAACGACGACAGAAGATCGGTCATCGTGCTCGACATCGGCCATCGTGCCGTTGCCTACCGTCGTCGCTGATCCCGCCGAGGTGCAGCCGCCTCATCCCGGTTCGACATGGCCTACTGTCGGCCCGGTGAGCGAGACGATCCTGGTCGGTGAGGCCGACGATGCCCGGTTATCGGACTTTCGTCGGCTCAACGATCAGGCCGCTCGTCGGAAGTTGGAAGGCGACGAGTTCTTTCTGTCGGAGGGGTGGGTGTCGATCGACCGGCTGCTCGACTCGGGCCACGTCTTTCGGTCGGTGCTGTTGTCGCCGTCCCGGGTGAACCGGTTCCGGCCGTTCATGGAGCGTCCCGAGCTGGCGCGCGTGCCGGTGTACGTGGCCGAACGGGACGTGATGGGAGACATCGTCGGGTTCGACCTGCCGCGGGCGGTTCTGGTGTCGGCGTTTCGCAAGCCGTTGTGGTCGGTCGAGCAGCTCGCAGCGACGTCGAAACGTTTGATCGTGCTCGAGGCCTTGAACGATGACGAGAACGTCGGGGCGATCGCACGAGCGGCACGGGCGTTCGACATCGATGGCATGGTGCTCAGCCCAACCTGCACCGACCCGTACCATCGCCGCACCGTGCGGGTTTCCATGGGGGAGATCCTGCACATGCGGGTTGCCCGAGCCTCCGCCGATGGCTGGCCAGGAGCGCTCGACACGTTGCACTCGCACGAGTTCGAGACGTGGGCGATGACGCCTGACCCCAAGGCCGAGGACCTGTGGGGTGCCGATGTGCCGCAGCGCGTTGCGATCATGCTCGGAGCAGAGGGCCCGGGACTGACCCCCGAGGTTCTGAGCGCCGCCACCAAGAGGGTGAGGATCCCCATCAGCGCTGCGGTCGACTCGCTCAACGTCGGCCATGCAGCAGCGATCGCGTTCGCTGCGATTTCCCGGGTCGGGTCGTAGCGCCCTACTGCTGGCTTCGCCGCAGGCGGACGCAGCACAGGTTGGAATCCGGCTCCAGCCGCACGTCGAAGCCGCTGTCGTCGACCTGGGCGACCGCCGCCTTGATGAGGCCGTGGTTCAACCCGCACACCAACTCGGTGTGGGTCGTTGCCAGGACGTGGAACGGGCAGTTGCGCAGCACGACGGTTCCGTCGGGCTGCTCGAGGGGCTCGTAGCCCTGCTCCTGCAACACGTCCAGGGTTGCGGCCCGGGCTGAGGCGGCCGAACGCGCTCGGCCCCGGCGGGCACGCATCGCCTCACCGAGTTGCCGTCCGGCGAATCCTGCGGCACGGTCGACCGCCTCGGAGATGTCGCCACCGCTCGATTGGGCGTCGACGACCGCATCGGCGAGCAGCCGCCCGGCCAACTCGTAGTCGCGAGGCGGCAGGGCGATGTCGAACTCGAGCGCCGAACGGCGGTACACCTTGGCGGGTCGGCCGGCGCCCGGGCCGGTGCGGCCGCTGAGACGCTGGTAGTCGACATCGAGGAGGCCGTCCTCGGCCAACCGGTCGAGGTGGTGGGCGGCGACGCCGCGCTGGATGCCCGCAGCGTCGGCGGCCTCGTCCCGCCCGACCCAGTCACCCGCCAACACGATGTAGTCGTAGAGCGCGCGTCGGCTGGGCTCACCCAAAACGCTGAGGGCAGCGATCTGGTCGATCGTGGGCGGCTGCTTCGCAGTCATGACTGCCAGCGTACCTCTATGTGCAAGATTCGATTGCGATAGAACCAACGACGGCCTACTATCAATAACGCAGGTTGACGATAGAGGTGCAGCGATGACCACAGCGTTCGTCCTTTCGGGAGGCGGAAGCCTCGGAGCGGTTCAGGCGGGCATGCTTGCCGCCATCGAGGAGCAAGGCCTGCGGCCCGACCTGCTGATCGGAACCTCGGCGGGGGCACTCAACGCCGCCTATCTGGGCGCCCACGGTTACTCCGCCGAGTCGATCGCCGACCTGGCGGAGCTGTGGCGGGGCCTGCGCCGCCAGGATGTCTTTCCGCTCGACCCGCTGCGATCGATGCTGGCGTTTGCGGGGAAGCGGGCCTCGCTGTGTTCGATGCGACCGCTTCGGCGGTTGGTCGAGACGCATTTGCCCATCGACGACCTGCGAGATGCGCAGCTGCCCCTGCACATCATCGCCACCGACGCGCTCAGCGGGGAGGAGGTGGCGCTCTCCAGCGGCGATGCCGCCACCGCCGTTTTGGCGAGTGCCGCCATCCCTGCGGTGTTTCGACCGGTCGACCACGAGGGCCGGCTGCTGATCGACGGGGGCGTCTCCAACAACACCGCCGTCGGGCAGGCGGTGGCGCTGGGTGCCGATCGGGTGGTGGTGGTGCCCGCCGGCTTTGCCTGCGACCTGTCCGAACCGCCCTCGACGCCGTTGGACGCAGCGGCACATGCGATCACCCTGCTGCTCGAACAGCGCCTGGTGATCGAGGTTGCCCACTTCGCCGACGAGGTCGAGATCATCGTTGCGCCCCCGCTCTGCCCCCTCAGCGTGAACGCGGTCGACTTCGGTCACGCAGGCGAGCTGATCGACCGCGCCCACGCCAACACTCACGCTTGGCTCGAGGCTGGCAACGACCGTCTGCCCCACCAGGCACGTTTCCTCGCTCTCCATCATCACGGGCATCACCATGGCACCGGTCAGGCCGGGTTGTCGGGGCGGCCGGATATGGTCGGGCGACCCGCCAAGACCGAGGAATGAGGACACGATGGGTGAGTACCGAGACGTCGCCGCCAAGCTGCGCGAGCCATCCAAATCGCTGCGCGCCGCCATGCCCGAGGCGTACAGCGCGTTTGGGGCGCTTCATCAGGCGACGACGGGCGACGGCGCCATCTCTGCGAAGACCAAGGAGTTGATAGCCCTGGCCATCTCGGTGGTGAAGCAGTGCGACGGTTGCATCGCCACCCACGCCAAGGCGGTTGCCGCCCAGGGCGCCACCGCCGAGGAGGTGGCGGACGCACTCGGGGTCGCCCTGCTGATGGACGGCGGGCCGGCGACGGTGTACGGCCCCCGGGCCTGGGCTGCGTTCCACGAGTTTGCCGGCATCGACCTGTAGTCGGGCGCATCGATGAACGACCAGGATCCGACCGATGTCCCCACCGCCGACCCGCGCCCGGCCAAGCTGACCAGAGCCACCTCGCTGGTGCTGGTGAACACCGGACCGGGCAAGGGCAAGACCAGCGCTGCGATCGGGGTGGTGATCCGGGGCGTGGCCCGCGGCTGGCGGGTGGCGGTGGTGCAGTTCCTCAAGTCGGACACGTGGCACAGCGGGGAGGAGAAGGTCTGTCGGCAGCTGGGCGTCGACTGGTTGACCGAGGGGGAGGGGTTCACCTGGGACTCCACCGACCTGACGGTCGACCGGGCACGGGCGGTCAGCGCCTGGGGCCAGGCCAAGGCGCTGATCTCGGCCGGGGACCACTCGCTGGTGGTGCTCGACGAAGTGACCTATCCGGTCAACTGGGAGTGGATCGACGTCGGCGACGTGGTCGAGACGATCCTGACACGCCCCGACCACGTCAACCTGGTGATCACCGGGCGCGACGCCCCGCAGGCGCTGATCGACCTGGCCGACACCGTGACCGAGATGGCCGAGACCAAGCACGCCTATCAGGCGGGCATCTCGGCCAAGAAGGGCATCGACTTCTGAGGCGTCAGCCGAGCTGGTCCAGCCTGGCCGTGCGCTGAACCACGGCGGCTGCGGCCCGGATGATCGGCACGGCGAGCAGTGCGCCCGAGCCCTCGCCGAGCCGCAGCTGAAGGTCGATGATCGGCACGAGCCCCAGGTGGGCCAGAGCGATCGGACCTGCCGGTTCGGCCGGGGCATGCGAAGCGATCAGGTGCTCGCTCAGCGACGGTGCCAGGGCGACGGCGACGAGGGCGGCCGACAAGGTGATCGCACCATCGAGCACGACCGGGACGCGCTTGGCGGCGGCGGAGAGCACGGCCCCGACCAGAGCGGCGTGCTCCAGCCCGCCCAGCTGGCAGAGCAGCACAAACGGGTCGGTCTCGGAACCGACGCGCCGGACCGCCGTTGCCACGGCGTTGCGTTTGCGCTCAAGGGTTGGGTCGTCGGCTCCGGCACCCCGGCCGGTGGCCTCGGCAGCGGAGCGACCGGTGAACGCGGCGGTGAGGGCGGCGGTCGAGGTGGTGTTGGCGATGCCGATGTCGCCCACCGCCAGCAGGTCGGCGCCGCCGGCGATCAGGTTGCGGGCCGCGTCGGCCCCGGCTCCGACGGCGGCCAGCGCCTGGTCGGAGGTCATCGCCGGTCCGGTGGTGAGGTCGGCCGTGCCGGGCGCCACTTGTGCTCGCAGCAGCCGGGGATGAGCGACCGTCGGCTCGATGATCCCGACGTCGAGCACGACCAACTCGGCGCCCGCGCCGGCGGCCAGCACCGCCGAGGCGGCGTCGCCGCGGACGGCAGCGTCGGCGATCGCTGCGGTCACGCTTTGGGGCCACATGGTGACGCCCTGCCGGTGCACCCCGTGGTCGGCAGCGGCGATCAACAGCGTCGGCCGAACGGGTGCGACGGGCGGGCACACGCCGGTGGCGGCGGCGAGCGCAATCGCCAGGTCGGCCAGCCGGCCGAGGGCCCCTGGGGGAGTGGCCAGCGCATCCACCCGGGCGCTGGCGGAGCGGCCGGCATCGGAGTCGGGCGGGGGAACCGACCGTGCCAGCTCGGCGAGATCTGCTGCGGAAAAGCTCAAGTCGGTCCTTTGGCGGGGTTGGGGTGTTCCTCCCGATCGTCGGTGCCGGGCAGGCCGATCCGTGCGGTCCATCCGTCCTGCCCATGGTTGAGAACGACGACGCCACCATGGCCGATGGTGGCGGCAAACACCTGGTCGGGGCCCCAGCCGCAGGTGGCGCTGAGGGCTGCGCGAATCGGCCCGGCGTGGGTGATGATCAGATGGCGGCCGGCCGCTAATGCATCGAGAGCGCCGCTCACCCTCACAGCGACCGCGTCGTACCGCTCAGCTCCGGGCGGGTCGAAGCCGAGGTAGGCCTCAGCGCTGTCGAGCGCTGCGGCGGGAACGTCGGCCCAGCACGCGTCCCAGCGGCGACCCTCCCACTCGCCGAAGTCGCGCTCGGCCCAGGCGGCGTCCTCCGTCCAGGGGCCGCCGTCGATCAGCGCTGCGGTCGCTCGTGCCCGGGTGGCCGGCGAGGTGCGGCGAAGGGCGACTTGGGCCAGTGCACTCAGCTGCGGCGCCGGGGGAGCGGCGTCGTCGGCCAGGCCCGGGTCCAGCCGCTGGCCGTAGCAGCGGCCCTCCACCTCGGACGAGACGGCGAGATGCCGCACGAGCGTCACTGTCGTGGGGCCCATGGGCGGCCTCACCAGCCGTGGCGCCACAGCGCGACGAGCACGGTCATCACCGCCAGCATCGTCGCCTGGGTGACTGCGCCCAGCACGTCGCCGGTCAGCCCGCCGAGCTTGGCTCGGGCCAGCGCACGGGTGGCGACGATGACGACGGCCCCGGCGACGAGCGGCGCCCAGAACCACCACCCTGCGGCGAGCACGGCGGCGGCGACGGCTGCGCTCGAGCACAGCACGGCGGTTGCGGTGCCGCCACGTCCGGCGACCTTGGCGCCCAGCCCCTGATCGGACACCGGCGCCAGCGACGCTGCCAGCGCCACGCCCGCCGCCCGGCCGATGACGTGGCCGGCCAGCATCACCGTCGCAAACGTCGCCAGGGGGAGTTGCGCCAGCAGCATCACCTGGTAGAGCAGCGAGGCGATCAGCGTGACGGCGCCGTAGGTCCCCACCCGGCTGTCGCGCATGATCTCGATCCGGCGCTCCGGGGTCCAGCCGCCCCACAGGCCGTCGGCGGTGTCGGCCAGTCCGTCCTCGTGAAACGCCCCGGTGACGACGACGGCCGCAGCGACCGCGGTCACCGTGGCGGGTGCTGCGCCCACCAGGGGTTGAAGCCCGGCCCGGACGGCGATGCCGACCGCCGCAACGACCGCCCCGACGAGCGGGAAGAAGGCCTGCGAGCCGCGTAGGTCATCGTCGCTCACCGAGGTGAGCCGAACCGGGATGCGGGTGAGGAACTGCATCGCCACCGCAGCGAGGTGCGCCCAGCGCCGGGGGCCGGTGGGGCTCACCGTCGGGCTCGCTGCGGGAGGCATCATCGACACGAGAAGGTGCCACATCCGCCCGTCGGTCCGGCAATCGCTCGCCGCTTGAATGTCCCAGTGCCGTCGTAGTCTGTCGCCGTGCCCAAATCCAGTGCCCCGCCAACCCCGCCACCGCTGCGCCAGGCGATGGCTGCGCCCAAGATGGTGCGGCCGTTCAAAGTGCACGCAGCGTTTGAACCGGCGGGGGATCAGCCAGAAGCCATCGCTGCTCTGGCAAAGGGCATCAACGCGGGGGAGCGCTACCAGACGCTGCTGGGCATCACCGGCTCGGGCAAGTCGGCCACGGTGGCGTGGATGATCGAGCAGGTGCAGCGGCCAACGCTGGTGTTGGCGCCAAACAAGAGCCTCGCCGCCCAGCTCGCCAATGAGTATCGCGAGTTCTTCCCCGACAACCGGGTTGAGTACTTCGTCAGCTACTACGACTATTACCAACCCGAGGCCTATATCGCCTCCAGCGATACCTTCATCGAGAAGGATTCATCGGTCAACGACGACATCGATCGGTTGCGCCACTCGGCCACCTCGGCCCTGCTGACCCGCCGCGATGTGATCGTGGTGGCCTCCGTCAGCTGCATCTACGGGCTGGGTTCGCCCGAGGACTACGCGCGGCAGCTGCTGGCGCTGCGGGTGGGGGAGTCGGTCGACCAGCGCGAGCTGCTGGGTCGCCTGGTGGACATGCAGTACGAGCGCAACGACCTCAACCTGGTGCGGGGCAAGTTTCGGGTGCGGGGCGATGTGATCGAGATCCACCCGGCCTACGAGGAGACGGCGGTGCGTATCGAGCTGTTTGGCGACGAGATCGAGACGATCTCGATCGTCGACCCGCTGACCGGCGAACGCGTGCGCACCCAGGAGGAGCTGGAGATCTTCCCGGCCACTCACTACGCCACACCGGAAGACAAGATGCGGGCGGCGATCGGGCGCATCGAAACCGAACTGGCGTCACAACTGCAACTGTTCGAGCGGGAGCAGAAGTTGTTGGAGGCGCAGCGGCTGCGCATGCGCACCGAGTACGACCTGGAGATGCTCGCCGAAATGGGCTTCTGCAACGGCATCGAGAACTACTCGGCGCCCATGGAGGGACGGGCGGCGGGGATGCCGCCCAACACACTGCTCGACTTCTTTCCCGACGACTTTCTGATGGTCATCGACGAGAGTCACGTCACCATTCCCCAGATCCACGGGCAGTACGCCGGCGACCGGTCTCGCAAGGCGAACCTGATCGAGCACGGGTTTCGGCTGCCATCGGCCGCCGACAACCGGCCCCTCCGGTTCGAGGAGTGGGAGCAACGCGTCAACCAGTGCGTGCTGCTGTCGGCGACGCCGTCGAAGTGGGAGATCGAGCACTCCGACAGCGTGGTCGAGCAGATTGTGCGCCCCACCGGCCTGATCGACCCCGAGGTGGAGGTGCGCCCCACCAAGGGGCAGATCGACGACCTGATGGCCCGCATCGACGAGCGGGTGACCAAGGGCGAGCGTGTGCTGGTCACGACGCTCACCAAGAAGATGGCCGAGGACCTCACCGACTATCTCTTGGAAATGGGGGTGAGGGTGCGTTACCTGCACTCGGAGGTGGACACGCTGCAACGCATCGAGTTGGTCCGCGACCTGCGCCTGGGCGAGTTCGACGTGCTCGTCGGCATCAACCTGCTGCGGGAGGGCCTCGATATCCCCGAGGTGTCGCTGATGGCCATCCTGGATGCCGATAAGGAAGGCTTCCTGCGCTCGGAGACGTCGTTGATCCAAATGATCGGCCGCGCTGCCCGCAACGTCGAGGGCCGGGTGGTGATGTACGCCGACAACATCACCGACTCGATGCAGCGGGCGCTGTCCGAGACCAACCGGCGCCGTGGTTTGCAGCAGGCCCACAACCTGAAGCACGGCATCGACCCCACCTCGGTGCGCAAGGCCGTCACCGACATTCTTGCCGATCTGCGCGGCGCCGGCGGTGGCACACCCATCCCCGGCGGCGGCCGCCGCAGGCAGCGGCCGGGCGAAAAAGCCCGCGCCGAGGCCTATGCCGATCTTCCACCCGAGGACCTTGGCCGCCTGATCCAGGCGCTGCGCATCGAGATGGAGGAGGCCTCCGCAGACCTGCGCTTTGAGGAGGCCGCCCGCCTGCGGGACGAGGTGAAGGAACTCGAGCGGGAGGCCCGCTCGGCCGGACTGTCGAAGTAGTCGGGTGATGGTGATGGTGCCCGAGCGCAGCACGCAACGGCCCCGCTGGTTTTGGGGCAAGTGGCCCGGTGCCGGCGTGGCGGTCAGGCTAGGGAACTGATGAGCGCACCCGAGACGATTCCCCAGACTCCGTCCACGGCTGTCACTCCGCGTCCACGGATGGACCATCTGCCCGCCCTCGACGGACTGCGTGGCATCGCGGTGGCCGCAGTGATCGCCTACCACCTCGACTTTGGCTGGGCGAAGGGCGGCTACCTGGGGGTGTCCCTGTTCTTCACACTGTCGGGCTACCTGATCAGTCGATTGATGGTCGCCGAGGTGGAGGCGACCGGTGGGGTGGATACGCCGGCCTTCTGGCGCCGTCGCATCAAGCGTCTTGCGCCGGCCTCCCTGGTCACCCTGACTGCGATTGCGGTGCTGGAGCACCTCGACCCCACGATCTGGTCCACCAACGGGTTTCGAGGGTCGATGTTGGGGGCGCTGTTCAACGTCGCCAACTGGCAGTCGCTGATCTCGGGCGCCGGGTACTTCGATCTGCTGGGCGTGGCCTCGCCGGTGCGCCACTACTGGTCGCTCGCCATCGAGGAGCAGTTCTATTTGGTGTTCCCGCTGGTGGTGTTGGTGCTGATTGGGCGGCAGCGCAAACGCATCGACCGGCTGATTCCGGTAGCGGCGGCGGGCATTGCAGTTTCAGTGGTGATGACACTGCTGCTGTCAGCGGACCCCGAGCGGGTCTACCTCGGCACCGACACCCGGATGGCCGAGATCCTCTTCGGCGTGCTGTTTGGGGCGCTGCACCAACGGTTTGGAGCGCGGCTTGGGAAGTGGGCTGCGAGCCTGTCGCTGCCTGCGTTGATCACCTTTGTCGTCGCGGTCGTCACCCTGCCGCCGGAGAGCCCGTTGGTGTCCCACGGGATCCTGATCGTCGGCGGTGCGGTGTGGGCCGTGCTGATCGTGGGGGTGGCGCACGTCGGACCGAAGGCCCGCATCGGGCTGGCCGGCACCCTTGCCGCTGAACCGCTGCCCTACCTGGGGCGCATCAGCTACTCGCTCTACCTGGTGCACTGGCCCATCCTGCAGGTGCTCTCTCAGCCACGTCTGGGAACGGGCAGGCTCGCCACCGTGATCATTCAGGTCGGCGTCTCGGTGGGGGTCGCCTCGGCGATCACGTTCTGGATTGAGCAACCGATTCGCAAATGGCGCCCCAAAGTGCCCGCCGTGGTGCCGCTGGCATGGCTGGCCGGTACGGCCGTGGTGGCCGGCCTGGTGATGATCCCGTTGCCGTCGGCCGAGGCCACGGTGGAGGACCTGGGTGCACCAATCGTCACGTTGCCCAGCGGCGAGAAGGTGCAGGACCCGGCGGACGTCAACTTCGGCGCGAAGGTGTTGGGCTTTGGCGACTCGGTGGGGTTCACCACGGCGTTCAACACCGACCTGTGGTTGCAGAACAACACCAACGCCGACTTCACCGGCCATGCCGCTCTTGGCTGTGGCACGGTTACCGAGGTGGCGCTGCAAGTCGCCCCGGGTCAGTCAAGGATGGCGTTCCCGCCCGGCTGCCTCACCGCCGAGGACATGGCGGGGCTCGTCAAGGAGGCCAAGCCCGACGTGGTGATCTACATGTCGGAGGGCATCGATCTGTACGACCACGAGATCGACGGCGAGTGGACCTCGATCCTCGATCCCGGGTTTCGCGACCTGTACACCAAGACGCTGGCCGCCAAGCTGGACGCCGTCGGCTCGGAGGGTGCCACCGTCCTGGTGGGCAACGTGCCACCGACCGCACCGGTTGACGCCAACGGTGTTCGGATCGGGACCGACTTCCCGCAGCGTGTGGAGGTAACCGACGAGATCATCACCGAGCTGGCCAACGAGCGCGTGGGCACCGTGGTGCTGGACTACGCCGGCGCCGTGCAACTGGCCGAGCAACAATTGAATCTGCGCCCGGACGGAGTGCACCCCAACATGGATCTGGGCGTCGGCTGGATCGACGCCTACTTCGGGCCGGTGCTGACCGACGCCCAAAGCCGGGCGCTGGACGAACAGAGCACCGATAACCCGTCCTTGTGAGCGGGGCGGCTCCCCCGCGCCGCGTTACAGAACGTCGACGGCGCGCTGGGCCAGCCAGGCATCGGCCAGACACAGCAGCATGGCGGCCTCGACCAGGGGCACGGCGCGGGGCAGCACGCACGGGTCGTGGCGACCCTTGGCCGCCAGCTTCACCGCCTCGTTGCCCCGATTGACGGTGTCCTGCTCGCTTCCGATGGTGGCAGTGGGCTTGAATGCCACTCGGCAGATGACCGGGGCACCGTTGGAGATGCCACCCTGGATACCGCCCGAGCGGTTGGCGGTGACGTCGGGCCGGCCATGGGCCCCTGGAACGAACGGATCGTTATGGCTGCTGCCGGTCATCGCGGTGCCCCCGAAGCCCGAACCCACCTCGAACCCCTTGGCTGCCGGTAGCGACATGCACGCGGTCGCCAGCGTGGCATCCAACTTGTCGAACACCGGATCTCCCAACCCGGCCGGTACGCGGCGGGCGACGCAGGTGACCACGCCGCCCAGGCTGTCGCCGGCGCGGCGGGCCTGATCGATCGCCGTCTCGATGCGTCGTGCGGCGTCGGGGTCGGGACAGCGGGTTGGACCGGCCTCGACCGAGGCGAGCGTCACCGACTCCGGATCGACAACGGCTTCGATGTCGCCCACGCTGCTGACCCAGCCCAGTACCTCGATATCGGCCGCCTGCGCCAACAGTTGGCGGGCGAGTGCGGCGGCGGCCACCCTGCCGACCGTCTCGCGAGCCGAGGCCCGACCGCCGCCGGAGGCCGCCTGAACCCCGTACTTGGCGTCGTAGGTGTAGTCGGCGTGGCTGGGCCGGTACACGTCGGAAAGGTGTCCGTATGCGCCGGGCCGCTGGTCGGCGTTGCGCACCAGCATGGCGATCGGTGTGCCCAGCGTGACGGGAGGTCGGTCGGCACCGTCCTCGGGCCCGGGCATCGCCACGCCCGACAGGATCTCAACCTCGTCGGCCTCCTGGCGTTGGGTCACCAGGCGGCTCTGCCCCGGCCGGCGCCGGTCGAGGTCGGCCTGGATCGCCGCCAGGTCCAACTCCAGCCGCGGCGGGCACCCGTCGACGATGCAGCCGACACCCACGCCGTGTGACTCGCCGAAGGTGGTGACGCGGAACAACCGGCCGGTGGTGCTGGACATGGCACCAGTATCGCCGAGGACCGGTTAGGAGTACTTGCCCAGCTCGAGGCGGGCCACCATGGCGCGGTGCACCTCGTCGGGACCGTCGGCCAGGCGGAGCGCCCGGGCCATACCCATCAGGTAGCTGAGTTCGGGGTCTGCCACGCCCTCGCCGCCATGGATCTGGATGGCCGCATCGACCACCTGTTGCAGGACGTTGGGGGCCACCACCTTGATGGCCGAAATGCTCACCAGGGCGCCGAAGGTGCCCTGGGTGTCCAGCTCCCAGGCGGCCTTCATGGTCAGCAGCCGAGCCTGGTCGATGGCCATTCGGCAGTTGGCGATGATGTCCCGGTTGCCCCCCAGGTTCATCAGGGGCTTGCCAAAGGCCACGCGGGCAACGGCCCGCTCGCAGAGCCGCTCGAGCGCTCGTTCCGCCGCTCCGATCGCCCTCATGCAGTGATGGATGCGGCCTGGACCCAACCGACCCTGGGCAATCTCGAAACCACGCCCCGGACCGGCGATGATCGCCTCGGCCGGCAGCCGGACGTTGTCGAAGAGGATCTCGGCGTGGCCGTGCGGCTCGCCCAGTTGGCCAAACACCGGCAGCATCCGAAGGATTTTCACCCCTGGGGCGTCCATGGGCACCAGCACCATCGAGTGTCGACGATGTCGGTCGGCCGACCGGTCGGTGACCCCCATGAAGATCAGGAATGCGCACCGGGGGTCGCCGGCGCCGCTCGTCCACCACTTTTGGCCGTTGAGCACCACCTCGTCGCCCTCCACCTCGGCGGTCGCCGCCATGTTGGTGGCGTCGCTGGAGGCGACCGCCGGCTCGGTCATGGAGAAGCCCGAGCGGATCTCGCCGTCCAGCAGCGGCAGCAGCCACTGTTCTTTCTGAAGCTCCGATCCATACTGCACCAGCACCTCCGCGTTGCCGGTGTCGGGTGCGGCGCAGTTGAACACCTCCGGAGCGAGAAAGCTGCGGCCGGTCAACTCGGCGACGGGGGCGTAGTCACGGTTGTTCAGCCCGGCACCGTGGGTCTCGTCTGGGAGGAACAGGTTCCACAGTCCCAACTCCTTTGCCTGCCCCTTGAGTTGTTCGACGATCGGTGGCACGCGCCACCGGGTCCAGTCGGGACTTCCCGTCAGTTGTTCCTGATAGGTGGCCTCGTTGGGGACCACGCGTTCGCGGATGAAGCGCTCCACCTGCTCCATGACGATGTGGGCACGTTCGGAATGGTCGAAGTCCATGTGGGCCATGGTAGGGCTGAGAAGTAGGGGCGGGTGGTGCCATCGCGCCGGATGGAACCCCAACCGGTTGCGAACAGGTGTTCCCCGACTGGGTGGCGGTAGTAGTGTGCAGCCTCGTGGCAGACACCATTCGCATTCGAGGCGCCCGGGAACACAACCTGCACAATGTCGACCTGGAGTTGCCCCGCGACAAGCTGGTGGTCTTCACCGGACTGTCGGGCTCGGGCAAGTCGTCTTTGGCATTCGACACGATCTACGCCGAGGGTCAGCGCCGCTACGTCGAGTCGCTGTCGGCCTACGCCCGCCAGTTCCTCGGCCAGATGGACAAGCCCGACGTCGACTTCATCGAGGGCCTGTCGCCGGCGATCTCGATCGATCAGAAGTCGGCGTCACGCAACCCGCGCTCCACCGTGGGCACGGTCACCGAGGTCTACGACTACCTGCGGCTGCTGTTTGCCCGCGTGGGCGTGCCGCACGACCCTGAGACCGGCGAGGAACTGGTGCGCCAGACGCCCCAGCAGATCGTCGACCGGGTCCTGACCTTGGAGGAGGGAGCCCGATTCCAGGTGCTTGCGCCGGTGGTTCGGGGACGCAAGGGCACCTACGAACAGCTCTTCGCCGATCTGTCCAAGGAGGGCTTCGTCCGGGTGCGGGTGGACGGCGAGGTCAAGGAACTGGCCGACCTGGTGGCGTTGGGCGTTGACAACGGCCTGGCTCGCTACGAGATCCACCACATCGACGTCGTTGTCGACCGTCTGGTGTTGCGCGACGGCATCGAGCGTCGCCTCACCGACTCGATGGAGACCGCGTTGCGGCTTGCCGAGGGCCTGGCCATGGTCGAACTGGTGCCCAAGGACGGCAAACCGGAAACGCTGACGTTCTCCGAGAAGCTGTCGCGTCCCTCCGACGGCAAGAGCTTCGAGGAACTCTCGCCGCGCAACTTCTCGTTCAACTCGCCCTACGGCGCGTGCGAGCACTGTGACGGGTTGGGCACGGTGTTTGAGGTGGATGCCGACCTGGTGGTGCCCGACCCCGAGCTGACGGTGGCCCAGGGAGCGATCTCCCCGTGGGCATCCGGACACGCCAAGTTCTTCCACCGGTTGTTGGAAGCGGTGGGCGAGGAGCGCGACATCGACCTGAACACGCCGTGGGAGGATCTGCCCGCCAAGGCTCGCAAAACGCTGTTGCACGGCACCACCAAGAAGGTGCAGGTGCAGTTCAAGAACCGTTATGGGCGCACTCGCAGCTACCAGGCGAACTTCGAAGGGGCCATCCCGTATTTGCGGCGGCGACACGGCGAGGCGGACAGCGACTGGGCGCGGGAGCAGGCCGAGAGTTACATGCGCCAGGTTGCCTGCCCGCACTGTGACGGTGCCCGGCTGAACCCGCTGGCGCTGGCGGTCACGCTGGACGGCCTGAACGTGCACGACCTGTCGTCGATGTCGATCTCGGACGCAGCCGATCGCCTGTCGGTGATGAAGCTGGACGACCGGCAACTGCTGATCGCCGAACGTGTGCTCAAGGAGATCAACGCGCGCCTTCGCTTCCTGGTGGACGTCGGCCTCGACTACCTCAACCTGCACCGGGGGGCGGCCACGCTGTCCGGGGGCGAGGCCCAGCGCATCCGCCTCGCCAGCCAAATCGGTTCCGGCCTGGTCGGTGTGCTGTACGTGCTGGACGAACCGTCGATCGGCTTGCATCAGCGCGACAACCATCGGTTGATCGAGACGCTGGAACGGCTTCGGGGCCTGGGCAACTCGGTGATCGTGGTCGAGCACGACGAGGACACGATCCGAGCGGCCGACTACGTGGTCGATGTGGGCCCGGGCGCTGGGGAGCACGGCGGCGAAGTGGTGTACGCCGGTGCCGTCAAGGGCCTCCTCAAGTCCAAGAAGAGTCTCACCGGCCAGTACCTGTCCGGCAACATGATGATCGAGGTGCCGGATCGGCGCCGAGCCCCCGGCGACCGTTGGCTGCGCATCGTCGGCGCCCGCGAGCACAACCTGAAGAACCTCACCATCGGCATTCCCCTGAGCTCGTTCGTGTGCATCACCGGGGTGTCCGGCTCAGGTAAATCCAGCCTGATCAACGACATCCTCATGCGTTCGTTGATGCAACACGTCTACGGCTCCAAGGTGGCGCCGGGGCACCACCGAAAGGTGGAGGGCCTGCAACACGTCGACAAGGTGATTGACATCGATCAGTCGCCCATCGGGCGCACCCCCCGGTCCAACCCGGCCACCTATTCGGGGGTGTTCGACCACATCCGTAAGCTTTTCGCCCGAACCCCCGAGGCGAAGGTGCGCGGCTACCTGCCGGGTCGCTTCAGCTTCAACGTCAAGGGTGGCCGCTGCGAGGCCTGTTCGGGCGACGGCACCTTGAAGATCGAGATGCACTTCCTCCCCGACGTCTACGTGCCGTGCGAGGTGTGCGGCGGTGCCCGTTACAACCGCGACACCCTCGAGGTGCGTTACAAGGGCAAGAACATCGCCGAGGTGCTGAACCTGCCCATCGACGAGGCGCTGGAGTTCTTCAAGGCCCAGCCGGTGATCGCCCGCCATCTGGAGACGCTGGTGGACGTCGGCCTGGGTTACGTTCGCCTTGGGCAGCCCGCCACCACACTGTCTGGTGGTGAGGCCCAGCGGGTGAAGCTGGCCTCGGAGTTGGCCAAACGCTCCACCGGCAACACGGTGTACCTGCTGGACGAACCAACCACCGGGTTGCACTTCGAGGACACCCGCCGCCTGCTGATCGTGCTGAAGCGCCTCGTTGAATCCGGAAACTCGGTCGTCGTGATCGAGCACAACCTGGATGTGATCAAGTCGGCCGACTGGCTGATCGACCTGGGTCCCGAGGGTGGTGACGGCGGCGGCACGCTGGTGGCCGAGGGCACTCCCGAACAGGTGGCCAAGGTGCCCGGGAGCTACACCGGCGCATTCCTGGCCCCGATGCTGGGCCTCGAACCCGCTTAACCCTGCTGGTTCAAGAGTCCGGCGCCCCTCATGATGGCGGCGACCGTCTCTGGAGGTATCTGGTGGCTGAGCGTCGGGTCGATTGTGCATTCCTGAATGTTCAGTACGCCGCAGACATCCTGTGTGTTGCCGACCACCCGGCCTCGCGCGTCCTGGCGCCGCGGGTCGGGGCCGGTGGTTGCGTCGGCCGTGACGAACGGGTGCCCGGCGTCGACATCGGCGGTGGCGGTGGCGGGCAACACCCAGTCGTTGCCTCCGGCGATCACCCGGAGTCGTCCGCCGAGCCCGGTCGGTGGGTTCCAGGAGATGCCGGCCAGCTGGGAGCCTCCGTTGATCAGCAGTGCGACCGTTGGAAGCTGGCCGACCGTGCCTGCAGCCAACGCATTCAGCGTGATCAACGAGCCGCAGCTGGACCCGATCAGGCTGTAGTCGGCGTCGGTTTGGGAGACGGCGTTGAGGAGGGTCGCCAGGCTGAGCGCTGAGGTTCGTAACGCCGGCGCCACTCCAGGAACCGAATCGTTCATGGTGCCGGGGATGAACACGCCGCCCGGCGGTTCGTAGAAGTTCCGAAGGGCGTAATACGCAATGACGACCGTGCGGCCCTCGGCGAGCAGGTTCTCGATCGGGGCTCGCATGTCCTCCGGGTTGTTGTTCAGACAGAATCCGGGGGCCACGATGACCACTGGCGGCGCGCTGATCGGATCGGGCGGAACCAGCCGAATGAGACCGATGGCGTTGGTCATGCCGTCGTCGGCGGTGGAGCAGCCAACGAGCTGTGGTTCGACCTGGATCCCAGGAACGTCCTCCGGCCGGACGACGACGTTGCCCTGGTAGTCCGACAGCGCCTCGGCAAGGGTCAGGCCGGGGGCGCAGTTCGCCATCGAGTAGGTGGAGTCGGCGGCCGGAGGCGCGGTGGTGGTTGTTGTGGGGCGTGTGGTTGTGGGGCGTGTGGTGGTGGGGCGTGTGGTGGTGGGGCGTGTGGTGGTGGGGCGTGTGGTGGTGGGGCGTG